>NZ_JBMSDW010000027.1:0-44259 GCF_049445895.1 Neotabrizicola sp. VNH66 | reverse complement strand
GACCAGACCAAGGTCATGGACGGCACAATGTGCTCGGTCCTGAGCTGGTACGACAACGAATGGGGCTTCTCCAACCGCATGGCGGATACCGCCGTCGCCATGGGGAAACTCATCTGAAACCGCGGAAGGCGGGGGGCCAGCCCCCCGCACCCCCCGGGATATTTCCACCAAGATAAAGGGAGGACAGGGGCATGGCCCTGATCACGCTGCGGCAATTGCTGGATCACGCGGCCGAACGCGGCTACGGCGTTCCGGCCTTCAATATCAACAATATGGAACAGGCGCTGGCCATCATGGAGGCTGCCGCCGCCTGCGATGCGCCGGTGATCCTGCAGGCCAGCCGGGGCGCGCGCGGCTATGCGGGCGATCTGATGCTGCGGCGCATGGTGGAGGCCTTGGCCGAGACCTGGCCGGGCATTCCGATCTGCCTGCATCAGGACCACGGCAATGACGAGGCGACCTGCATGACGGCGATCCGCCACGGGTTCACCTCTGTCATGATGGACGGCAGCCTGATGGCCGATATGAAGACCCCGGCCCCCTATGACTACAACGTGCAGATCACCGAGCGGGTCGCGCGGATGGCGCATTGGGTGGGTGCCAGCGTCGAGGGCGAGCTGGGCGTTCTGGGCAGCCTTGAGACCGGCGAGGGCGAGGCGGAGGACGGCCATGGTGCGGAAGGCAAGCTGGATCACAGCCAGCTTCTGACCGATCCCGCACAGGCCGAGGATTTCGTGGCGAAGACCGGGGTGGATGCTTTGGCCATTGCCTGCGGCACCAGCCACGGCGCCTACAAGTTCAGCCGCCGCCCCGATGGCGAGATTCTGGCCATGTCGGTGATCGAGGAGATCCACCGCCGCCTGCCCAACACCCATCTGGTGATGCACGGCTCCTCATCCGTGCCGCAGGAATTGCAGAACATCATCAACGAGAACGGCGGCCAGATGCCGCAGACCTTTGGCGTGCCGGTGGAGGAAATCGTCCGCGGCATTCGCCACGGCGTGCGCAAGGTGAACATCGACACCGATTGCCGCATGGCGATGAGCGCCGAATTCCGCCGCATCGCCACAAAGAACCCGCGGGAATTCGACCCGCGCAAGTTCCTGAAACCCGCGATGGACGCCATGGCGCGTCTGTGCCGCGAGCGGTTCGAGGCTTTCGGCACCGCCGGGAATGCCCATCGCATCTCGCCCCTCCCGCTGGACGGGATGGCGAAGCGCTACGCCTCGGGGGCGCTGGCCCCCGTCCCTTCCACATCCAAGGCCGCCTGAGGAGGAGCCCATGACCGAGATGAAGGAAATCCGCGGCACCGAGCGCTATCGCGCGGGGGTGCTGAAATATGCGCAGATGGGCTATTGGGACGGCGATTATGTGCCCAAGGACACCGATCTGCTGGCGCTGTTCCGCATCACCCCGCAGGACGGCGTGGATCCGGTCGAGGCCGCTGCCGCGGTGGCGGGGGAAAGCAGCACCGCCACCTGGACCGTGGTCTGGACCGACCGGCTGACCGCCTGCGACCAGTATCGCGCCAAGGCCTACCGGGTGGACCCGGTGCCGGGCCGGCCGGGCGAATATTTCTGCTATGTCGCCTATGACCTGATCCTGTTCGAGGAAGGCTCCATCGCGAACCTGACCGCCTCGATCATCGGCAATGTCTTCAGCTTCAAGCCGCTGAAGGCCGCCCGGCTGGAGGATATGCGCCTGCCGGTGGCCTATGTGAAAACCTATAAGGGCCCGCCCACGGGCATCGTGGTCGAGCGCGAGCGGCTGGACAAGTTCGGGCGGCCTTTGCTGGGCGCCACGACGAAGCCGAAGCTGGGCCTTTCGGGCAAGAACTATGGCCGGGTGGTTTATGAGGGGCTGAAGGGCGGCCTTGATTTCATGAAGGATGACGAGAACATCAACTCGCAGCCCTTCATGCATTGGCGCGACCGCTTCCTGTATTGCATGGAGGCGGTGAACAAGGCGCAGGCCGAGACGGGCGAGGTGAAGGGCCATTACCTGAACATCACCGCCGGCACGATGGAGGAGATGTATCGCCGCGCCGAATTCGCCAAATCGCTGGGCAGCGTCATCGTGATGATCGATCTGATCATCGGCTATACCGCGATCCAGTCGATCAGCGAATGGTGCCGCCAGAACGACATGATCCTGCACCTGCACCGCGCAGGCCACGGCACCTATACCCGCCAGAAAAACCACGGGATCAGCTTCCGCGTCATCGCCAAATGGATGCGGATGGCCGGGGTGGACCATATCCACGCAGGCACCGCCGTGGGCAAGCTGGAGGGCGATCCGCCCACGGTGCAGGGCTATTACAATGTCTGCCGCGAGATGCGGAACGAGGTGGATCTGGCCCGCGGCATCTATTTCGAACAGGACTGGGCCGATCTGAAGAAGGTGATGCCCGTCGCCTCGGGCGGGATTCACGCGGGGCAGATGCACCAGCTGATCGACCTCTTCGGCGATGATGTGGTGCTGCAGTTCGGCGGCGGCACCATCGGCCATCCGATGGGCATTCAGGCAGGGGCGACCGCGAACCGCGTCGCGCTGGAGGCGATGGTCTTTGCCCGCAACGAGGGCCGCGACCTGAAGACCGAAGGGCCCGAAATCCTGCGCAAGGCGGCCAGGTGGTGCAAGCCGCTGGAAGCTGCCCTCGATACCTGGGGCAACATCACCTTCAACTATACCTCGACCGACACGTCGGACTTCGTGCCGACCCCGGCCGTCAGCTAAGGGAGACCGGAATGCGTATCACTCAGGGCTGTTTTTCGTTCCTGCCGGATCTGACGGACGAAGAGATCACCGTGCAGGTGGAATATTGCCTGCGCATGGGCTGGGCCGTGGGGGTGGAATGGACCCACGATCCCCACCCGCGGAACACCTTCTGGGAGATGTGGGGCAATCCCATGTTCGACCTGAAGGACGCGAAGGGCGTGCTGATGGAGTTGGCCGAGTGCCGCAAGGCGGAGCCCGAGGCCTATATCCGGCTGAACGCCTTCGATTCCACCCGCGGGTTCGAGACGGTGACGATGAGTTTCATCGTCAACCGCCCGAAGGTGGAGCCGGTCATCCGCATGACCCGGCAGGAGGTGGACGGCAGGTCCATCCGCTATACCCATGAGGTGGTGCGCTAGTCTGCACCGCCGCCCGGGGGGCTGTCTGCCCCCCGCAGTGCCGCCCTAGGGGGCGGCACCTCCCCCCGAGGATATTTCTGAACAGATGAAAGGGCATGCCATGGACGGCGACGGGCCGCGGCCGGTGAATCCGCAGACGGTGGACCTGCGGGCGGAGTACGAAAGCTCGGGCGTGCGCGAAGTGCTGGACGAGCTGGAGACGGAGCTGATCGGACTGGCGCCGGTCAAGGCGCGCATCCGCGAGACGGCGGCGCTTTTGCTGGTGGACCGGGCGCGGCGGGGGCTCGGCCTGTCGGGCGAGGTGCCGACGCTGCACATGTCCTTTACCGGCAATCCGGGCACCGGCAAGACCACGGTCGCGCTGAAGATGGCGGGGCTTCTGCACCGCCTTGGCTATGTGCGCAAGGGGCATCTGGTCTCGGTCACGCGGGACGATCTGGTGGGCCAATACATCGGCCATACCGCGCCCAAGACCAAGGAGGTGCTGAAGAAGGCCATGGGCGGTGTGCTGTTCATCGACGAGGCCTATTACCTCTACCGCCCCGACAATGAACGCGATTACGGGCAGGAGGCGATCGAGATCCTGCTGCAGGTGATGGAGAATATGCGCGACGATCTGGTCGTGATCCTTGCCGGATATGCCGACCGGATGGACCGCTTCTTCCAGTCGAACCCCGGCTTCCGCTCTCGCATCGCCCATCATATCGAATTCCCCGACTACTCGGATGCCGAACTGGGGCAGATCGCGGGCACCATGCTGGAGGCGCAGGGCTATCGGCTTTCACCCGAGGCGGAGGCGGTCATGGCGCGCTACATCACGCTCCGCCGCGGACAGCCGCATTTCGCCAATGCCCGGTCGATCCGCAACGCGCTGGACCGCGCGCGGCTGCGGCAGGCGAACCGGCTGTTTCAGGCGGGAGGCTTGGTGGATGCAGGGACCCTGTCCACCATCGAGGCCGCGGATATCGCCGTCAGCCGTGTCTTCACCGGCGGGCTGCTGACGGGGGCGCCGGAATGAAGGCGCTGATCTTCGATGTGGACGGCACTCTGGCCGAAACGGAAGAGCTGCATCGCGCCGGGTTCAACGCGGCCTTTGCGGCGGCGGGTCTGGGCTGGCACTGGGACGTGGAGACCTACCGCCGCCTGCTGACCACCACCGGCGGCAAGGAGCGGATCGCGCGTTATGCCGCCGAGACCGGCGCTGGCGCCGTGCCGGTGGCCGCGCTGCATGCCGAAAAGACCCGCATTTTCGGGGCGCTGATGGCCGCAGGCGGGGAACAGCCCGGCCCTTCGGTCAGCGAGCTTCGCCCCGGCATCCTGCGGCTGATGACAGAGGCGCGGCGCACGGGAATCCTTCTGGCCGTGGCCACCACCACCAGTGCCGCCAATGTCGAGGCTTTGTGCCGCGCCGTATTTGACCAGCCCTCGGCACAGGTGTTCGACGTGGTGGCCGCCGGGGATCAGGTGGCGGAAAAGAAGCCTGCGCCCGACGTCTATCTGCTGGCTTTGCGGCGTCTGGGGCTGCGCGCGGCCGAGGCGGTGGCATTCGAAGACAGCGCGAACGGCGTCCGCGCGGCGCGGGCGGCGGGATTGCCGGTGATCCTGTCCCGCGGGATCTATACCCTGCACGAGGCGGACGCGGGGGCCACGCTGGCGCTGGACTGCTTTTCGCAACTGGGCGGGCTGGAGGGGGTGCGGCGCGCGCTGTCCGTCACGCCTTCGGACGCAGGAGCGCGGTGATCGCGGCGATATCATCGGCGCCCGCCTGCAAGGTGGCGGCGATCAGGGCGCGGTAGCGGGTCAGCACCGACTGCCCCTCGGCGGTCAGATGGGCGCCACCGCCGCCTGCGCCGCCACGGGCACTGGCCACAAGGGGCGCGGTGAAGGCGGCGTTCATCTCCTCGACGAGGCTCCAGGCGCGCTTGTAGCTCATCCCCATGCGGCGGCCTGCAGCGGCGATGCTGCCGGTCTCGGCAATGCCCTCCAGAAGATCGGCCTTGCCCGGTCCCAGCATCAGCCCGCCGGGCAGGTAAAGCCGCAGCCGCAGGCGCAGTTCAGGTGGGAGGTCATCGCTCATCCCCCGCAGTCTTCGGGTAAGCCCGGCGCAGGATCAAGCCCCGGAATGAAGCCCTGCTCCGCACGGCCAGCGGCACATTTTCGCCCGGCGCACAAAAAATTCCCCCATAGGCCCGAAATGCGCTAGCCTCAGGCCTTGTGGCAGATCGGTGGAGGAGCTGCCTTCACAGAAAGGGATGGACGGCATGATACGGCACGTCCGCAGCCATGAGGAAGCCGTGGCCGCCGCGCTGGCGCAGGGGGCGGCGGCGAAATCCTCGATCGTGGCCAGCTGGGCCCGGTCGGCCAATGTGCATGGCCTTGATCCCGCGCGCAAACCCCGCGACGAGCGCCTGACCGAGGGCGAGCTGCGCGCCCTTCACCAGCGCATGGAACCTGTGAGCATTGCCGCCCGCCCCACGCTGGAGCGGCTGTTTCAGGCCGTGGGCGGATTCGGCGCCAGCGTGATTCTCGCCAGCGAGGAAGGTGTGGCGGTGGACCGGCTGGGCAAGCCGTCCGAGGACCGCGATTTTGCCGATGCGGGCCTGTGGACCGGCACCCGCTGGTCCGAATCGGCCGTGGGCACCAATGCCATCGGCACCTGTCTGGTGGAACGCCGCCCGGTGGTGGTGAACCGCGACCAGCATTTCCTGTCGCTGAACATCGAACTGACCTGCATCTCGGCCCCGGTGCATGATGCCAATGGCGATCTGATCGCCGTGCTGGACGTGTCCACCGTGCGCAAGGATCTGGGCGAAGGCTTTGCCGGGCTGATCAGCCATTCCGCCACCGAGGCCGCCCGCAAGATCGAGGCGGACCTGTTCCACGCGCGGTTTCCCAAGGCGCGGATGGTGCTTGTCCCCGGCATAGACCGGGGTCTGGGCGCGCTTCTGGCGGTGGATGCCGACGATCTGGTGATCGGCGCCACCCGGGCCGCGCGGCAGCATCTGGGCCTGTCGGGCGATCTGACAAAGGCGCCGCTGCCGGTGTCGGACCTTCTGGGGGTCGAGGCGCATGTCCGCCCCGAAGACGGCGAACGCGCCGTGATCACCCGGGCGATTGCGCGGGCGGGCGGGAATCTCTCGGCCGCGGCGCGGGCGCTTGGCATCAGCCGCGCAACTTTGCACCGCAAGCTGGGCCGGTCAGAGTAACTTTCTTTCTATCATTCGCACCTCCGACTGTCTCAGTTCTGAGACAGCTTTCGCCGATGCAGCACGAAGGTCGGGGTGACGCAGGGGTCGATAAGCCGCAATCTTCTTTCATGGCCGCCAGGGAGGGTGGCTTCTGGAGGAGATGATCATGACCAAGCACGAGGAATTCGGCCTGTCGGCCGCGCCGTTCAAGACCCGCTATGAAAACTACATCGGCGGTCAGTGGGTGGCCCCGAAATCGGGCCGCTATATGGAGAACATCTCGCCCGTGACCGGCGCGGTGATCTGCGAGGTCGCCCGCTCGGACGCCAAGGATGTCGAAGCCGCGCTGGACGCCGCCCATGCCGCCCGCCGCCGCTGGGCCGCCACCAGCGCGACCGAGCGGTCGAACATCCTGCTGAAGATCGCCGACCGGATCGAGCAGAACCTTGAAGCCATCGCCATTGCCGAAACCTGGGACAACGGCAAGCCGCTGCGCGAAACGATGGCCGCCGACATCCCGCTGACCATCGACCACTTCCGCTATTTCGCCGGGGCCATCCGCGCGCAGGAAGGCTCGATCGGGCAGATCGACGATGACACCGTGGCCTATCACTTCCACGAACCTCTGGGTGTCGTCGGCCAGATCATCCCGTGGAACTTCCCGATCCTGATGGCGGCATGGAAGCTGGCTCCCGCTCTGGCCGCGGGCAATTGCGTGGTGCTGAAGCCCGCGGAACAGACCCCGGCCTCGATCCTGTATCTGATGTCCTTCATCGAGGACCTGCTGCCGCCGGGGGTTCTGAACATCGTCAACGGCGTCGGCGAAGAGGCGGGCGCCGCCCTGTCGTCCAGCCCGCGGATCGCCAAGATCGCCTTCACCGGATCGACCCCGGTGGGCAAGATGATCATGAAGGCCGCCGCCGACAACCTGACCAACATCACGCTGGAACTGGGCGGCAAGTCGCCGAACATCTTCTTCGAAGACGTGATGGACGAAGACGACGACTATTTCGACAAGGCGCTGGAAGGCTTCACCATGTTCGCCCTGAATCAGGGCGAGGTCTGCACCTGCCCGTCGCGGGCGCTGGTCCATGAAAAGATCTACGACCGTTTCATGGAACGCGCGCTGAAGCGGGTGGATGCCATCGTGGCGGGCGACCCGCGGGTCGGCAACACCATGATCGGCGCGCAGGCCAGCCAGGAGCAGTTCGACAAGATCACCGGCTATCTGGACATCGGTCGCAAGGAAGGCGCCAAGGTTCTGGCCGGCGGCTCGGCCCAGAACTTCAACGGCGACATCTCGAAAGGCTTCTACGTCCAGCCGACGGTCTTCGAAGGCAACAACAAGATGCGCGTCTTCCAGGAAGAGATCTTCGGGCCGGTCGTCTCGGTCACGACGTTCAAGACCGCGGACGAAGCCATCGAGATCGCCAATGACACGGTCTTTGGTCTGGGCGCGGGCGTCTGGTCGCGCAATGCGAACACCGCCTATCGTGCGGGCCGCGCCATCGAGGCGGGCCGGGTCTGGACCAACTGCTACCACCTCTATCCAGCAGGTGCAGCCTTCGGCGGCTACAAGCAGTCCGGCATCGGGCGTGAAACCCACAAGATGATGCTGGATCACTATCAGGAAACCAAGAACCTGCTGGTCAGCTACAATCCGAAGAAGCTGGGCTTCTTCTGATCCTGCAAGACTCCCGGCCGGAGGCCTTCCTCCTCCCCCTGCGTTCTCTGGCCGAACAGGCCCCCGTCGCAAGACGGGGGCCTTTGCCATTACGTCCGGGGGCTCTCAGCGGGCGGGCCGCCGCATCAGCAGGGCCAGCGGAATGGCCGCCAGCGTCACCCACATCATCAGCCAGAAGTCGTCGACGTAGGAAATCATCGCCGCTTGTGCATTCACCAGCTGGTCCAGCGTGGCCAAAGCCGAGGCATTGCCCGCTGCGGCCGCCGGGCTGGCCTGCTGCAGCACCGGGTTGAACGGGCTGATCGACGCCGCAAGTTCGGCATGGTTGACCTGCACGTTCCGCGTCAGCAGGACCGAGACCAGAGAGATCCCGATGGAAGAGCCGATGTTGCGCACAAGGCTGAAAAGGCTGGTCGCATCGGCGCGAAACTTCGGGTCCAGCGTGGCAAAGGCCACCGTGGACAGTGGCACGAAGACCAGTCCAAGCCCCAACCCTTGGGTGACGCCGGACCGGATCACCGGCCAGGCATCCATCTGCGGGGTGAACCCCGTCATCTCCCACAGCGACAGCGCGGTCAGCGACAGGCCGGTGACAACCAGAAGCCGCGGGTCCACCACCCGGACAAGCCGCCCGACGAGCAGCATCGAGATCATCGTCCCCACCCCGCGTGGCGCCATGACAAGGCCGGTCGTGACCACCGGATAGCCGAAGATCTTGGACAGCATCGGCGGCAGCAGTGCCAGCGAGGACAGCAGCAGCACCCCGATCACGAAGATGAACACAAGACCCGTGGCAAAGTTGCGGTCGGCAAAGATCGCCGGATCCAGAAAGGGCTTGTCCGTGGTCATGATATGGACCGCGAACATCCACAGCCCCGCCGCGGTCAGCACGGTATAGACCCAGATTTCCCCGGCAGCGAACCAGTCCACCTCGGCCCCGCGGTCCAGGATCATCTGCAAGGCGCCGATGCCCAGGGCCAGAAGCCCAAAGCCGATCATGTCGAACCGGCGCAGCCGCCGCGCGCTGCGCGGCAGGAAGGCGGCACAGCCCAGAAAGGCCAGGATGCCCACCGGCAGGTTGATGAAGAACACCCAGCGCCAGTTGAAACTTTCGGTCAGCCAGCCGCCCAGGGTGGGCCCGATGATCGGGCCGACCATGATCCCCGCGCCCCACATCGCCATGGCTTGCCCGGCCTTCTCGCGGCTGTTGATGTCCAGAAGGAAGGTCTGCGACAGCGGCACGATGGCCGCGCCGAACAGGCCCTGCATCAGGCGGAAGCCCACCATGGACGGCAGGCTCCATGCCAGACCGCAGGCCACCGAGGTGGCAACGAAGCCGACGATGGAGACCAGAAACAGCTCGCGCCGGCCAAAACGGTCGGAGAGCCAGCCGGTCAGCGGCGTGGCGATGGCCGCGGCCACGATATAGCTGGTCAGCACCCAGTTGATCGTGTCCTGCGAGGCGCCCAGATCGCCCGTCATCGACGGCAGCGCCACATTGGCAATCGTGGTGTCCAGCACCTGCATGATCGTGGCCAGCATGATGGCCAGCGTGATCAGGCCCTTGTGCCGGACCTGAGGCTCGGAAGCGGCGGGCACAGCCGCGGCGGAAGCGGTGGCCATGGCATCACCTTACTCGGCAGCCATGGCGGCCATGATCCCGGCATCCTGTCCGGTTTCCACCGTCACCTCGGCCGAGAGGCCGGTGGCCAGCCCGCTGACCCGGGCGGGATCGTCCAGACGGATGCGCACCGGCACCCGCTGCGTGACCTTCACCCAGTTGCCGGTGGCATTCTGCGCGGGCAGCAGCGAGAATTCGGCCCCCGTGCCTGCGCCGATCGCCTCGACCGTGCCGTGCAGCGGCTGGCCCGGCAAGGCATCGAAGGTAATTTCGGCCCGCTGGCCCGCGGCCATATCCGCAAGCTGGGTTTCCTTGAAATTCGCCTCGACCCAGACCTCACCGGTCTCGACCAGCGCGAAGACCGCGGTTCCGGCCGCCACCATCGCCCCGGGGCGGAAACTGGCGGCCTGCGTCACGATACCGTCCGCGGGCGCGGTTACCGTGGTCACCGACAGGTTGTAGCGGGCGCGGTCCAGTTCGGCCAAAGCGGCCGCAACGGCGGGATGACTGTCGGTCGCGGCATCGGGATCGCCCCCCAGCGCGGCCCGGGCCGCACCCGCGGTCATGGCGGCCACGGCCGACTGTTCCTCGGCCTGAAGGGCGGCGTGACGGGCATCGTCCAGATCGGTCACGGCGGCAACACCCCGTTTCGCAAGGGCTTCCTTGCGGTCCGACTCATGACGCAGATAGGCCGCATTGTCGGCGGTCAGCTTTTCCTGCGCCAAAGCCTGCGCATAGGCGGCCTTCAACTGCTCGACCTGCAGCCGCGCGGCCGCGACCGCAGCCTCGGCCTGGGTGACGGCCAGTTGATAGGGTTCCGGGTCCACCCGAAACAGCAGGTCGCCCGCCTTCACATGCTGAAGCTCGGTCACCGCCACCTCGACCACGCGGCCCCCGATGGTGGGGGCGATGGACAGCCGCGCTTGGCGCAGCTGGGCGTTTTCAGTGCTCTCGCTGCCACCGCCAGCAAACCACAGATAGCCCGCACCAGCGGCCAGCGCGAGCGGCACGGCCAGAATCAGCGCAAGACGGCGGGGGGATTTGCGGGCGGGGGCTGCGGCGGCAGGCGCCGCCACAGCAGGGGCAGCCGCGGCAGGGGCGGCGGGAAGTTCGGGAATGTCACTCATGATTACGGCTCGGCAAAGGCGGCCGGAGCGGGAGCGGCGGTCGCAAGGGTTTCGATGATCGTCACCAGCGCATGCTGCAGCTGGCGGCGCTGGTCGTCGTTCAGGCGAACCAAAGCTTCGTCAAAGACTTCATGCGCAATGCTGCGCACGCTGTCGGCCACCGCGGCGGCCTTGTCGGTATGGCGCACCAGACGGGCGCGGCGGTCATCGGGATGCGGAATGCGCTGCACCCAGCCCCCCGCCTCCATCCGGTCGACCAGACGCGATACGCTCATCGGTTCGACATCCAGACGGTCGGCCAATGCGGCCTGCGTCATCGGCCCTTCGTGAAAGCTCAGCGCCAGAAGGCGCCATTGCGTCGCCGAAAGCCCATGACAGGCCGTCCGCTCTTCAAACCGGCGGCGGATACCGCGTGAGGCATCGTGCAACAATTGACCAAGACGCTCGATTCTGTGTTCCATGCCCTATGGATATAATAACCATAGTTACTATTCAATCTGGAATGGTAACTATGGATACAATAATCATGCACATGACCTGTGCATTTGCGGAATTGCCCGGTTTTTGGGCAATACGCATTTTCCCGGCGCGCAAAGCGCCCGCCTTCCGTTGCCTTGACCGCAGGCCGCGCCCATCCTGCGGCGGAATGACCGGAGGATACATGACGGCACTTGCCCCGATGCAGACCGCGAGGGCCCCGATGCAGCGCAGCCGGGGCGAAGCGGCCGTGTCCCTGCGCACGCACGGGGCGCGCACGGTGCTGGCCGGCCTGCGCCAGCAGGGCAATGCCAAGGCGATCCTGCCGCATGCAGGCACGGTGCCGGAAGTCGTGTTCCTGAACACCTCGGGCGGGCTGACCGGCGGGGACCGGCTGTCCTACCGGCTGGATTTGGGCGCCGGATGCAGGGCCGTGGCGATGACCCAGACGGCCGAACGCGCCTATCGCGCCGGGGACGGGCAGGCGCAGGTGGACATCGCGCTGACGGTGGGTGCGGGCGGCTGGCTGGACTGGCTGCCGCAGGAGACCATCCTCTTCGACCGCTCTGCCCTGTCGCGGCGCACGCGGATCAGCCTTGCCCCCGGCGCGGGCTGCCTGATGCTGGAATCGGTGGTGCTGGGCCGCAGTGCCATGGGCGAAACCCTCGAAGACCTGACCTTCCGCGACCGGCGCGAGGTCTGGCGCGACGGCACGCCTGCACTGGTGGAGGCGGTGGTGCTGGACCGTGCCGCGCTGACCGGTGGCCGGGCCGTGCTGGACGGATCGCGCGCCTTTGCCACGATTGCACTGGTGTCGCAGGACGCGACCGATGCGCTGGCGCCCCTGCGCGCCGTTCTGGATGAACCGGGGGTCGAGGCTGCAGCTTCGGCCTTCGACGGGAAACTGGTCTGCCGGATGCGGGCGGGGGATGGGTGGCCGATGCGCCGTCAGATCGTCCGCGCGCTGGCGGTCCTGCGGCGCGCGAAAGCCCCGCGCGTCTGGCAAACACTGGAGAGACTGGCATGAACCTGACCCCACGGGAAAAGGACAAGCTCCTCGTCAGCCTTGCGGCCATGGTGGCGCGCGGGCGGCTGGCGCGGGGGGTAAAGCTGAACCACCCCGAGGCGGTGGCGCTGATCACCGATTTCGTGGTGGAGGGCGCGCGCGATGGCCGCTCGGTCGCAGAGCTGATGGAGGCCGGCGCCCATGTCATCACGACCGAGCAATGCATGACGGGCATCCCCGAGATGATCCATTCCGTGCAGGTCGAGGCCACCTTTCCGGACGGCACCAAGCTGGTGACCGTCCATCACCCGATCCGCCACGCCATCCTGTAAGGGGACCCCATGGCCCGCATCCTTGCCGTCTCCCTTGCCCTGCCCGCGCCCGCCGTGCCGCGGGTCCTGCATGTCTTCTTTCGCCGGGGGCAGAAATGATCCCCGGTGAAATCTTTCCGGCCGAGGGCGACCTGATCCTGAACGCAGGCGCCGAAGTGACCGTCTTGACAGTATCGAACACCGGCGACCGTCCGGTGCAGGTGGGCAGCCACTACCATTTTGCAGAAACGAACCCCGGGCTGGATTTCGACCGGGAGGCCGCCCATGGCAAGCGGCTGGACATTCCCGCCGGAACCGCCGTCCGTTTTGAATCGGGGCAAACGCGCGAGGTGGCGCTGGTGCCGCTGTCCGGCGCCCGGACGGTCTATGGTTTCAACGCGCGTGTGATGGGAACGCTCTGATGGCACATATCATCTCTCGCGGCACCTATGCCGACATGTATGGCCCCACCACGGGCGACCGTGTGCGCCTTGGCGATACCGAGATCATCATCGAGGTGGAGCGTGACCTGATCGCCGAACGCACGGGCGCGGCGACCAAGGGCGCCAATGGCCCGGTTTACGGCGAAGAGGTGAAGTTCGGCGGCGGCAAGGTCATCCGCGACGGAATGGGCCAGTCGCAGCTGACGCGCGCGCAGGGCGCGATGGATACGGTCATCACCAATGCGCTGATCCTGGACTATACCGGGATCTACAAGGCGGATGTCGGCCTGCGCGACGGGCGGATCGCCAAGATCGGCAAGGCGGGCAATCCCGACACCCAGCCGGGCGTTGACGTGATCGTCGGCCCGGGGACCGAGATCATTGCGGGTGAAGGCCGCATCCTGACCGCGGGCGGCATGGATGCCCATATCCACTTCATCGCGCCGCAACAGATTGACGATGCGCTGCATTCCGGGCTGACCACCATGCTGGGCGGCGGCACGGGACCGGCCCATGGCACGCTGGCCACCACCTGCACCCCCGGCCCGTGGCATCTGATGCGGATGTTTCAGGCCGCCGATGCCTTTCCGATGAACCTGGCCTTCGCGGGCAAGGGCAATGCTTCGCTTCCCGCCGCGCTGGAGGAACAGGTCCGCGCCGGGGCGTCCTGCCTGAAGCTGCATGAAGACTGGGGCACCACCCCCGCCGCCATCGACTGCTGCCTGACCGTGGCGGATGCGATGGATGTGCAGGTGATGATCCACACCGACACGCTGAACGAAAGCGGCTTTGTGGAAAACACGCTGGCCGCCATCCGGGGCCGCACCATTCACGCCTTCCACACCGAAGGCGCGGGCGGCGGCCATGCGCCGGATATCATCAAGGTGGTCGGCAGCCAGAACGTCCTGCCCAGTTCGACCAATCCGACGATGCCCTATACGGTGAACACCATCGAAGAGCATCTGGACATGCTGATGGTCTGCCACCACCTGGACCGCCGCGTGCCAGAGGATGTGGCCTTTGCCGAAAGCCGCATCCGGCGCGAAACCATCGCGGCCGAGGATATCCTGCACGATATGGGGGCGTTCTCGGTCATCTCCTCGGACAGTCAGGCCATGGGCCGGGTGGGTGAGGTGATCACCCGGACATGGCAGACCGCCCACAAGATGAAGGTCCAGCGCGGCCGCCTGCCAGAGGAGCAGGGCGCGAACGACAATGTCCGCGCCAAACGCTATGTGGCGAAATACACCATCAACCCCGCCATCGCGCACGGGTTGTCGCAGCACATCGGCAGCATTCAGGAAGGCAAACGCGCCGATCTGGTGCTGTGGTCCCCCGCCTTTTTCGCGGCCAAGCCGGAAATGGTGCTGATCGGCGGCGTGATCGTCGTGGCACAGATGGGCGACCCCAATGCCTCGATCCCGACGCCGCAGCCGGTGCATACGCGGCCGATGTTCGGCGCCTTTGGCCGCAGCGTGGAGCGGAATGCGGTAATCTTCACCTCCAAAGCCGGGTATGAGGCGGGGATCAGGGACAGCTACGCTCTGGCCAAGGACCTGCTGCCGGTAGAAAACACCCGCGACATCGGCAAGCGCGACATGAAGCTGAACGACCTGACCCCCATCATCGAAGTGGACCCAGAAACCTATGAGGTGCGGGCCGACGGTGTGCTTCTTACCTGTGAACCCGCCACCGAGCTGCCTTTGGCACAACGGTATTTCCTGTTCTGACGGAAAGGGTTGAGGCAGACGCAATGCCGGTATTCGGTCAGCATGGTTGCCGTTTTTGCTGCACTGCGGCATTGTGGCTTCAGGGAGGGAACGAACCGAAAGGGGATTCCCATGTCGTCTTCAAAATCGCTCTGGACCCGTCTGGTCGCCATCGCCGAGCAACGGTCGGACTTCAAGGCACTGTCGCGGCTGTCACAGCAGTCGGACGCGGAACTGGCCGCGCGCGGCGTCACCCGCCTGGGCGAGATGCAGCGCATTCTGGGCGCGCGCGCCTACTATTGACCTTCCGCGCCGCGGGCGGGAAGGTTCGGCATGGCTGATCTTCCCCCCGCCCGCTCTGTTCTGAAATCCGCGCCCGACCGGGTGTATGATCTGGTCGTTCTGACCTATGACGAACGGCTGATGCGCCGCAAACGTCTGGTCACCGTCCATGACGAAGGGTTTCTGGTCGATCTGCCCGCCGTCACCAATCTGGATGACTATTGGGGCTTTCTGCTGCTGGACGGCCGCGCGGTGCAGGTCGTGGCGGCGGAAGAGCAGCTGATCGAGATCACTGGCGCGGACTTGTTGCGCTATGCCTGGCACATCGGCAACCGCCACACCCCCTGCCAGATCGAGCCGCGGCGGCTGCTGATCCGGGCCGATCATGTGCTGGAGGATATGTTGCGGGGGCTTGGCGCCAGCCTGACCCCGGTTTCCGAACCCTTCACCCCCGAAGGCGGCGCCTATGGCCATGGCCGGACGATGGGGCATTCTCATGGTCCGGAGAACCACCCGGCGCCGCATTCCCATCCGCAGGCCCATGGTCTGGAGCAGGCAGCTGAGCCGGATTTCGGCTGGCATCACCACGGCGACGGGCATCTGCATTATCACCCTCCGGTCAAGCCCGAGGTGGCGACAGAGATGCCCGCCCTGCCCTACGGCCATCGCGAAGCGAAGTGAGCGGCCGCCTTGCGTTGATCCAGTGGCTTTCCCCGGCGTTTCCGACCGGGGCTTTTGCCTGTTCCCACGGGCTGGAGCAGGCGATTGCCGATGGCACCATCCGCACCGCCACCGATTTTGCCGATTGGCTGCACGGGGTTCTGGCCCATGGCGCGGGCTGGCAGGATGCGGTCCTTCTGTCGCTGACCCTGCGGCCCGGGGCCGATCCGGCGGCACTGGCCGCACTGGCGCGGGCGCTCACCCCTTCGGCCGAGCGGCTGGCCGAGACGCTGGACCAAGGCACCGCCTTTGCCCGCACCGTTTCTGCCCTGACCGGGCGCGCGGTGGCCGCTGCGCCGCTGCCGGTGGCGATCGGGCAGGCCGCGGCCCCGCTGGATCTGCCCGCGGAGGAGGTGATCGGGCTGGCATTGCAGGCCTTTGCCTCCAACCTCGTGACCGTGGCCACCCGCGCGGTGCCTCTGGGCCAGACCGCGGGTCAGGCCGTTCTGGCGGGCCTTCTGCCGCTGATCGCCACGCTGGCCGCCCGCGCCGCCACGGCGGGCGAGGATGATCTGGGCAATGCCGCCATCGCCGCCGACCTGCAGTCGATGCGGCATGAGACTCTGGACGTAAGGATTTACCGGACATGACCTCTCCCAACGGCCCCTTGCGGGTGGGAATCGGCGGCCCCGTCGGCGCGGGAAAGACCACGCTGACCGAGCAACTCTGCCGCGCGCTGGCGCATCGCTGCGACATGGCGGTGATCACCAATGACATCTACACGCGGGAGGATGCCGATTATCTGGTCCGCGCGCAGGTCCTGCCCGAGGCACGCATCCGCGGGGTGGAGACGGGCGGCTGCCCGCATACCGCCATCCGCGAGGATGCCAGCATCAACCTTGCCGCCGTGGCCGATCTGAACCGCGCCTTTCCGGCGCTGGACCTGATCCTGATCGAATCCGGTGGCGACAATCTGGCCGCCACCTATTCGCCGGAGCTGGCCGATCTGACGATCTACGTCATTGACACCGCCGCCGGGCAGGACATTCCGCGCAAACGCGGGCCGGGGCTGGCAAAGTCCGACCTGCTGGTCGTGAACAAGACCGATCTTGCCCCGCATGTGGGCGTGGACCTTGCGCTGCTGGAGGAAGACACCCGCCGCGCCCGCGGGCCGCGCCCCTATGTCATGGCCCGTTTGCGGCAGGGCACGGGCGTAGAGGAAATCGTGGCCTTTCTGGAACGCGATGGCGGTCTGATGCTGGCGCCGGGCTGAAACCCGCATCTTTCGTGTATTTTTGTAAATCATGACAATGGTTTACACGAAAATCTGTCGCACCCCGGCTTGACACAGATCAACGCCGGGATGCCGCAACGGGCGCAAGGCTCGGGCCGCAAACAAAAGTGCGAGACCCGATATGAAGACCCTTCTCCCCGCCGTTCTGGCCTGCCTGATCGCCGCCCCCGCTCTTGCGCAGGAAGCCGGACAATTCACCATCGGCCTTGGCGTCGGACTGGTGCAGCCGAAAGATGACAACGGCATCGTCGCGGGCGGCACGACAGAGATCGGCAACAGCACCCGCCCCACCGTGACCTTCGAATATTTCCTGCGCGACAATCTGGGGCTGGAGGTTCTGGCCGCAACCCCGTTCAAGCACGATATCCGGATCGGCGGCACCTCGATCGGGTCGACGAAACAGCTGCCACCCACCGTCTCGTTGAACTGGCACTTCCCGACGGGCGGGGCGATCACGCCCTTCGTGGGCGTCGGCCTCAACTACACCACCTTCTTCGAGGACCGTTCGCCTCTGGGCGATTTGAAGATCAAGGACAGCTGGGGCCTTGCCGCCCATCTGGGCGCCGATTTCGCGGTGAATGACAAGGCCGCCGTCCGGCTGGACCTGCGCTATATCGACATCAACAGCGACGTGTATCTGAACGGCACCAAGGTCGGGGAGGTCGAGGTGAACCCGCTGGTCGCAGGCGTATCCTATGTCCTGACGTTCTGATCCCGGGTTCATCCCGCCATGATCCCTCGGGAACCGCAGGACCAAAGGGGCGCGGGCCAACCGCGCCCCGCTTTCGTTTCCGCGCCCGATTTCGCGGCAGATCAGACACGATTGCCGCTTTCATCGTCAAAATTCCGGGCCGCGCGCCACGGACGCTTCCTTTCAGGCCCGCGCGCGGAAAGAATGGGCGGGAAAAAAGGGACCGGACCGCGCGCATGTCGATCAAGGCCAGCATCTACCACCTGACCCATTACATCTATGACCGGCCGGTCCGCCTTGGCCCGCAGATCATCCGGCTGCGCCCGGCCCCGCACAGCCGCACGCGCGTGATCTCGCACAGTCTGAAGATCTCGCCCGGCGGGCATTTCGTGAACCACCAGCAGGACCCCTACGGCAACTGGCTGGCCCGCTTCGTCTTTCCCGAACCGGTGAAGGAACTGAAGATCGAGGTCGATCTGGTGGCCGACATGACGGTCTACAATCCCTTCGATTTCTTCGTTGAGGAATCGGCCGAGGAATGGCCCTTCGACTATCCGCTGGATCTGCAGGACGACCTGTCGATCTACCGCAAGGCCGATCCGATGGGGCCGGAGCTGGAGGCCTATATGGCCACCATCCCGCGCAAGAAGGCGCGGACGGTGGATTTCGTGGTGGGGTTGAACCGCGATCTGGCCAATCACATCAAATATCTGATCCGGATGGAGCCGGGGGTGCAGACGCCCGAGCAGACGCTGGCGCTGGCCGCCGGATCCTGCCGGGACAGCAGCTGGCTTCTGGTCAACATGCTGCGCCATCTGGGCTTTGCCGCGCGCTTCGTCTCGGGCTATCTGATCCAGCTGAAGCCCGATCTGAAAGCGCTGGACGGCCCCTCCGGCACCGAGGTGGATTTCACCGACCTGCATGCCTGGGTCGAGGTCTATCTGCCCGGCGCGGGCTGGATCGGCCTGGACCCGACCTCGGGCCTTCTGGCGGGGGAAAGCCATATCCCGCTGGCCGCAACCCCGCATTACCGCAATGCCGCGCCGATTTCGGGTGGGTATTTCGGACAGGCCGAGGTCAGCTTTGACTTCGACATGAAGGTGTCGCGGGTGGCGGAGCACCCCCGCATCACCAAACCCTTCAGCGATGAAAGCTGGGACGATCTGAACGCGCTTGGCAAGAAGGTCGATCAGGCGCTGCAGGCGGGCGATGTGCGGCTGACCATGGGGGGCGAGCCGACCTTCGTGTCGATCGACGATTTCGAGGCGGCCGAATGGAACACCGCCGCCGTCGGCCCCACCAAGCGCGACCGCGCCGATGTGCTGATCCGCAAGCTGCGCGACCGTTTCGCCCCCGGCGGCTTCCTGCATTACGGGCAGGGCAAATGGTATCCGGGCGAGACGCTGCCGCGCTGGACCTTCAGCCTGTACTGGCGCCGTGACGGCCAGCCGGTCTGGCAGAACCCCGAACTGATCGCCGCCGAAGGGGTGGATCAGGGCGCCACGACCTTGCAGGCGCAGGAGCTGCTGCGGGAAATCGCGGTCGAACTGGAACTGCCCGAGGACAACATCCTGCCCGCCTACGAAGACCCGGCCGAATGGCTGGTGAAAGAGGCGCAGCTGCCGGACAACGTCACGCCTGAAAACTCCAAGCTGAAAGACCCCGAGGCGCGGCACCGGCTGGCGCAGGTGTTTGACCGCGGACTGACCAATCCCACCGGCTTTGTGCTGCCGGTGCAGCCGTGGATGGGCCGTGACGGGCGGCGGAAGTGGTATTCCGAACGCTGGCGGCTGCGGCGCGGCAAGGTGTTCCTTGTGCCGGGCGACAGCCCCGTCGGCTATCGTATCCCGCTGAACAGCCTGCCCTATCTGACCCCGGCGCAATATCCCTATGTGAACCCGGCGGACCCGACCGTCGACCGCGCCCCCCTGCCCGAGCCGGAAAAGATCGACCCCAACCGCAAGACCCAGCCTATGGCCTCTTTCGTGGCCAATGCGCCCGTGCAGGTGATGCCGGGCCAGTCGGTGGCCGAGGTGGAAGGCTTTGTCCGCACCGCTTTGACGGTGGAGCCGCGCGAGGGGCGGCTCTGCATCTTCATGCCGCCTGTCACCAATCTGGAAGATTACATCGACCTGCTGCATGTGGCCGAAAGTGCCGCGGCCCGGCTGGGGCTGAAGGTGCATGTCGAAGGCTATCAGCCGCCGCAGGACCCCCGGCTGAACGTGATCCGCGTGGCCCCCGATCCCGGCGTGATCGAGGTGAACATCCATCCCGCCACGTCATGGGAGGATTGCGTGGCCATCACCCAGGGCGTCTATGAGGATGCGCGCGACAGCCGCCTTTGCGCCGAAAAGTTCATGATCGACGGCAAACACACGGGCACCGGCGGCGGCAACCATGTGGTGGTCGGCGGCGCCACCACGCTAGACAGCCCGTTCCTGCGCCGGCCTGACCTGCTGAAGTCGCTGATCCTGCATTGGAACCGCCAGCCTTCGCTCAGCTACCTGTTCTCGGGCCTGTTCATCGGCCCGACCTCTCAGGCGCCGCGGATCGACGAGGCGCGGCATGATGCGCTGTATGAGCTGGAAATCGCGCTGAGCCAGATCCCCGCCCCGGGCGAGGGGATGATCCCGATGCCGTGGCTGACGGACCGGCTGCTGCGGAACCTGCTGACCGACGTCACCGGCAACACCCACCGGGCGGAAATCTGCATCGACAAGCTTTACTCCCCGGATGGCCCCACGGGGCGGCTGGGGCTGGTGGAATTCCGCGGGTTCGAGATGCCGCCGGATGCCCGCATGTCGCTGGCCCAGCAACTGCTCCTGCGGGCGCTGATCGCGCGGTTCTGGGCCAATCCGGCCCGCGGCGACCTGACCCGCTGGGGCACCGCGCTGCATGACCGCTTCATGCTGCCGCATTACGTCTGGGAAGATTTCCTCGACGTGCTGCGCGACCTGCGCGAGCATGGCTTTGATCTGAAAGAGGAATGGTTCGTCGCGCAGGGCGAGTTCCGCTTCCCCTTCTGCGGCGAGGCCGAATATCAGGGCGCGCATCTGGAACTGCGGCAGGCGCTGGAGCCGTGGCATGTGCTGGGCGAAACCGGCGCCATCGGCGGAACGGTGCGCTACACCGACAGCTCGACCGAGCGGCTTCAGGTCAAGCTGACCGCGGCCGAGACGAACCGCTATACCGTCACCTGCAACGGGCGCGAGGTGCCCTTGGCGCAGGTCTCTCCGGGCGTTTCGGTGGCGGGCGTGCGGTTCAAGGCCTGGCAACCCGCCAGCGCGATGCACCCCACCCTGCCGGTGCAGGCGCCGCTGACCTTTGACATCTACGACCGCTGGTCGGGCCGCGCCATCGGCGGCTGCACTTATCACGTCGCCCATCCGGGCGGGCGCAATTACGACACCTTCCCCGTCAATGGCAACGAGGCCGAGGCCCGGCGTCTGGCCCGGTTCCAGCCGAACGGCCACCGCGCGGGCACCTTCTGGCAACCCGCGACCGAACGCCGGTCGGCCGAATTCCCGATGACGCTTGACCTCCGGCGCCCGATCGGCGTCTGATCCGGTTTGATCAAACGCCCGCCTTTCGGGCGGAGGAAGCGATGGCCGGCGAGGGGACCGAAGGAATGGAGGAGACGCGCGTGCCCGCACCGCGCGGATATGTGCGCCAGCCCGGCATCCCGGACGAGATGATCGGCCCGGACGGCACGGTCCGGCCGCTGTGGCGCGGGCTGGCCGCGGCATTGGCGCGCGCCTCATCCCATGAGATGGAACTGCGCCGGGCGCGGGCCGACCAGTATCTGCGCGATTCCGGGGTGTTCTACCGGCAATATGGCGCGGGCAGCTCGGACGAACGGCCGTGGCCGCTGTCGCCGGTGCCGGTTCTGGTCGGGCAAGAGGACTGGGACCGGCTGACCCCCGGCCTGATCCAGCGGGCTGAGCTGCTGGAGCGGCTGATGGCCGATCTGTATGGCCCGAACCGCATGGTGGCGGGCGGCCACCTGCCGCCGGAACTGGTGGCGGCCAATCCCGAATGGCTGCGCCCCATGGTGGGGGTGGCGCCGCGGTCTGGGCATTACCTGCATTTTCTGGCGTTTGAGATCGGCCGCGGCCCGGACGGCAACTGGTGGGTACTGGCCGACCGCGCTCAGGCCCCTTCGGGCGCGGGCTATGCGCTGGAAAACCGCGTCGCCACCAGCCGCGCGTTTTCCGAGCTTTACTCGACCGGCAACATCCATCGTCTGGCCGGATTCTTCCGCGATTTCCGCAACAGCCTGTTGCAGGCGGGAGAGGACAACGAAAGCCGCGTGGTCATCCTGACCCCCGGGCCGATGAATGAAACCTATTACGAACACGCCTATATCGCCCGCTATCTGGGCTTTACCCTTGTGCAGGGCGAGGATCTGACGGTGATCGACGGGCGGGTGCATGTCCGCACCGTCTCGGGCCCGCGCCCGGCCGAGGTTTTGTGGCGGCGGCTGGATTCCACCTATGCCGACCCTGTGGAGCTGGACCCGGCCTCGCAGATCGGCACGCCCGGGCTGGTCTCTGCCCTGCGCGCGGGCGGGATGACGATGATCAACTCGCTGGGATCGGGCGTGCTGGAGACGCGGGCGCTGATGGCCTTTCTGCCGCGGCTGGCGCCGATCCTGACCGGCAAGCCGCTGATCCTGCCCAATATCGCCACATGGTGGCTGGGCGGCGCGGCAGAACGGGCGGCGCTGCTGGCCGATCCGGCAAACCGGGTGCTGTCGCGCGCCATGGCAACCGGCGCCCCCTTCGACCATCAGGGGGAACTGGGTCTGGCCGCCGCGTTGCCGCCCGGCCTTCTCGCCGAACGGCTGGCCGCCACCGGGCCGCGGCTGGTCGCGCAAGAGGTGGTGCAGTTGTCCACCACCCCCACGCTGGTGGAAGGGCGGCTTCTGCCGCGCCCCATGACGATGCGGGTGTTTCTGGCGCGGGTGCAGGGCGAATGGCGGGTGATGCCCGGCGGCTTTGCCCGGATCGGTGCCAGCCCGGACCCCGCCGCCATTGCCATGCAACGCGGCGGATCGACCGCCGATGTCTGGGTCGTCAGCCCCGGGCCGGTGCCCGAAGTCTCGCTCTCGGCGCCGGCCTCGGTGCCCTATCGCCGGGTGACGCCGGGCGCCCTGCCCGCGCGCGCCGCCGACAACCTGTTCTGGCTGGGCCGCTATGTCGAACGGACCGAGGCTTCGGTGCGCCTCTTGCGCGCCTGCCATGTGCGGCTGGCCGAAAGCGGTGCCACCGCGCGCCCGCTACTGCGGGCGATCCGGCCCTTGCTGGATTTCAACGGGGTGGACCCGGACAAGGGCATTCCACCCGGCCTTCTGAACACCTTGTCGGCGGCCTTTGCCACGGCGGGCCGGGTGCGGGACCGGTTTTCCCCCGATGCCTGGTCGGCTCTGGCCGATATTGACAAGACCGCCCGGCGGATGGCCGCACGGGTGACGCCCGGCGACGATGCGGCGCGCGCGCTGTCCGCACTGTTGCGCAAGCTGGCCGGGATCAGCGGTCTTGTGAACGAGAACATGTATCGTTTCATGGGCTGGCGCTTCCTGTCCCTTGGCCGCCAGCTGGAACGCGCCATGGGCATGACCGCGGGTCTGGCCCATCTGGCGGACCCCGCCATGCCCGAAGGCGCGCTGGATATGGCGGTAGAGCTGGGGGACAGCGTCATGACCCACCGGCGCCGCTTTGCCGTCTCCACCAGCCGTGACACGGTGGTGGATCTTCTGGCGCTGGACGGGGCAAACCCGCGGTCCGTGCGCCATCAAGTGGACGGGATGGTGGAACAGGTGGCCCATCTGCCCGGCACCCAGGGGGAAAGCACGATCTCCCCCCTCTTGGCGCAGGTGCGGCAGATTCAGCTGGAGCTGGAAGCGGGGCGGCCCGAGGCGCTGACCACCAACGCTCTGTGGCTGATCCGGTCGCGGCTGGCCACCTGGTCCGATCACCTGACGGGGACCTACTTCCGCTGATGGATTACACGCTGCGCCTTGAAATCCGCTACCGCTTTCAACGCCCCTCCGGCGGCGGGCGGCAGATCGTGCGGGTGATGCCTGCCACCCTGCCCGGACGGCAGCTGGTGAAATCCTGCCGTCTGGCGATCCAGCCCGCCCCGCTGGAGGAACACGGGTTCACCGACTTTTTCGGCACCGGCGCGGTCGAGGTGGTGCTGCCCGCCGGGCTGCGCGATCTGAGCGTGGTGATGGCGGCAGAGGTGGATCGCCGCCCCATCCCGTCGGGGCCGGATGCCTCGCCCCCGCTGTCCGCTTTGCCCGGGGAACTGGCTGCGGTGCTGGATGTGTCCGGCGACAGCCCGCATCATTTTCTGTCGCCCTCGCCCCGGATACCGGATGTGGGCGAGATCTGCGCCTTTGCGCTGACCGCCACCGCAGGTGCCGCCACCGCGGTCGAGGTGATCGAGCAGCTGGGTCTGGCCCTGCACGAGGCGATGGCCTTCGACGCCGACGCGACCGAAGTGGACACACCGGTGGCCGAGGCTTTTGCCGGCCGAAAGGGCGTATGCCAGGACTTTGCCCAGATCATGATTGCGGGCCTGCGCCATCTGGGCGTGCCCGCGGCCTATGTCGCGGGCTATCTGCGCACCCTGCCCCCGCCCGGCAAGCCGCGGCTTCAGGGGGCCGATGCCATGCACGCCTGGGTGCGCGCCTGGGCCGGGCACCAGACGGGCTGGATCGAATATGATCCCACCAATGCCTGCCGGGTGGATACCGACCATATTGTCGTGGGCTATGGCCGCGACTATGGCGATGTGGCCCCGGTGACAGGATCCCTGCGGCTGGAAGGCGGACAGCAGGGATCCCACAGCGTGGACATCGCCGAAGCCTAGCGGCGGGCGCATCGGGAATCCCGCGGTTGCGCGGCTGGCAGGGGTCAGGCAAACCTGATGCCGCACCATTCATCGAGAGAGGATTTCATGCGCGCCGTTGCCCTGCTTTTATGTCTTGCCCTGCCCGCCCCGGCGCTGGCCGATGAGGTCAGCGACGCCCTGTCCGAGGCGCTGGCCGCCTATGAGGCCGGCGATCTGAACACCACATCCGCCCGGATGATCACGGCGCAGAAGGCGCTTCAGACGCAATTGACGGCCAAGCTGGCCGCCTTTCTGCCCGCCGCGCCAGAGGGCTGGACGCTGAGCCAGAACACCGACACGGTGGACGGCATGGCAATGATGGGCATGGCGGGTGTGCTGATCGAAGGCGTCTATGCCGATGCCGCGGGCAACAGCTTTACCCTGACCCTGACGGCGGACAGCCCGCTGGTTCTGTCCATGGCGGGGATCCTAGGCAATCCCCAGATGATGGCCATGATGGGCAAGGTCACCAAGGTCGGCGGCCTGGACATGCTGGATCAGGAGGGCAGTCTTTCGGCCCTGATCGCCAACCGCGTGCTGGTGCAGGCGCAGGGCATGGATTCTGCAGCCATGGTGCCGGTTCTGGCGGCCATCGACTTCGACGCTCTGGCGACCTTCGACAAGTAAGGGGCGACGGGGCCGCCTCTCCGGCGGCCCCGGCCCGCATCAATGCGCGGGCGGCTGGTTCAGGTTGCCCAGCAGAAGATCACGCCCGGCATAGATCCCCTCGACCGTTTGCACCGCAAACCGTTCCCGGTCGCGCTGCAACACGCCTTCGATCAGCTCTTCCGCCTCTTCATCGCTGGCGCCCAGACGGATCACCGCCTCGCGCCCCATGGCGACGGCGCTTTCAAAAGTCTCGCGGATCTGCCAGTCCGCACCCTTCGCCACCAGTTCCAGCGCATGGCCGCGGTCAAAGGCGCGGGCCAGCACGGGGATCATGGGGAATTCGTGCTTCAGCATCTCGACGATGCGGGTCGTCGTCTCGGCCTTGTCGGTGGCTACCACGATCAGCCGCGCATGGCCCGCGCCTGCCGCATGCAGGATGTCCAGCCTTGTGCCGTCGCCATACCAGACCTTGAAGCCGAAACTTTCGGCGGCGCGGATCATGTCGGTATCCGTCTCGATGGCGGAAATGCTGTGCCCGCGCGCCAGCAGGGGCTGGCTGACGATCTGGCCCACACGGCCGAAGCCGATGATCAGCACCGGCGCCGACAGCGCCTCGGGTATCTCTACCCCCTCCATGTCTTCGGTCACCATGCGGCGGCCAAAACGGTCATGGAGGATGACCATCAGCGGGGTCAGCACCATCGAGATGATGATGATCGCGGTGAGGTTTGCGTTCCATTCCGGCTCCAGAATACCGAACTGGGTGGCGCTGGCGTAGAGCACAAAGGCGAATTCGCCGCCCTGCGCCATCAGGACGGCACGTTCCACCGCCTCGGACCGGGGCGCGCGGGTCAGGCGGGCGACACCGTAGATCACCAGCATTTTCAGGATCATGAAGGCCGGCACACTGATGACGATCACCGCCCAGTTCGCGGCGATGATATTCAGGTCCAGCGCCATGCCGACACCCAGGAAGAAAAGTCCAAGAAGAAGGCCCCGGAACGGCTCCACATCCGCCTCCAGCTGATGGCGGAAGCTGGATTCGGACAGGAGCACCCCGGCCAGGAACGCCCCCATGGCCATGGACAGCCCGCCCGCCTGCATCAGGACCGCCGCCCCCAGAACCACCAAAAGCGCCGCCGCCGTCATCACCTCGCGCGCGCCGAACCGGGCCAGCAGGCGGAACATCGGGTCCAGAAGGTAGCGTCCCGCCACCACCAGCGCGGCAATGGCCCCAAGGCCAAGCGCGACGGACCACAGCCGGTCCGCCAGCGTGGCGCTTTCGCCGCCCGGCGCCAGAAAAGCCACCAGCGCCAGCAAGGGCACGATGGCCAGATCCTCCAGCAACAGGATGGCGATGATCCGCCGCCCGGGGGGCGTGCCCATCTGGCGCCGCTCCTCCAGCATCTGCATGACGATGGCGGTTGAGGTCAGAACGAAGCCGGTGCCCGCGACGAAACTCGCCTCCATCGGATATCCCAGAGCCCAGCCCACCCAGGCCAGCGCCACGATGGCCAGCCCGACCTGAAGCGCGCCCAGCCCAAAAATCTCGGCCCGCATCGACCAGAGGCGCGAGGGCTGCATCTCCAGCCCGATGATGAACAGGAACAGCACGACGCCCAATTCAGCCACATGGATGATGGCCTGCGCATCGCTGAAAAAGCCCAGCCCGTAAGGCCCGATCGCCAGACCCGCGGCAAGATATCCCAGCACAGACCCGAGGCCGATCCGCCGGAACAACGGCACCGCAACGACCGAAGCGGCCAGAAGGACCACCACCGCCACCAGATCGACGCCGCCACCGTGATGGGCCACGGTCTCGGCCGCCGCTGTCACTTCACCCGCCATGAAATCCCCACGCGTTCACAAACCCGTGTCCAGAATACAGGTCTGGCGGGCGGGCGCCATGCGCGTGATTGCGGGTCAGCCCTGCCCGGTGGTCTTTTTCACCAGCACGTAAAGCGCGGGCACCATGAAAAGGGCAATTGCCGTCGAGGCCAGCATCCCGCCCAGCACCCCGATGCCGATGGCATGCTGCGTGGCCGCCCCTGCCCCGCTGGCGATGGCCAGCGGCAGCACCCCAAGCGCGAAGGCGAAAGAGGTCATCAGGATCGGCCGCAGCCGCAGTTCCGCCGCGTGGCGCGTCGCCTCCAAGAGGGCGACGCCGCGCCGCCTTTGCGCCTCGGCGAATTCCACGATCAGGATAGCGTTGCGCGCGGCCAGGCCGATGGTCGTCAGAAGGCCCACCTTGAAATAGACGTCGTTCGATTGCCCGAACAGCCAGGCCGCCACCAGCGCACCCAGAATGCCCACCGGCACCGACAGCATCACCGCAAAGGGCACGGTCCAGCTTTCATACAGCGCGGCAAGGCACAGGAAGACCACCAGCGCCGACATGGCAAACAGCATCGGCGCCTGATTGCCCGCCAGCCGTTCCTGATACGACAGCCCGGTCCATTCGATGCCAAAGCCGCCCGGCACCTCGGCCAGCAGAGCTTCGATCTGGACCATCGCCTCGCCCGTGGACAGATTTTCACCCGGGTTGGCCGAGATCGAGATTGCCCGCGTGCCACCATAGCGGTTCAGCGAGGGGGAGTTCTCGGTCCAGACCTTGTTGATGAAGCTGGCAAAGGGAACCATCTCTCCGGCGGCATTGCGGGCATGCCAGACGTCGATCTGGTCCGGCTGCATCCGCCATTCCGCCGCGCCCATCACCATGACCGGGCGCAGTTCCGCCCCCAGTTCGAAATCACCGACAGACCGGCCCGAGAAAATGACCGACAGCATGGAATTCACGCTGGAGACGGTGATGCCCATGGCGCGGGCCTTCTGCTGGTCGATCTCCAGCTTCAGCGCAGGACGGCGGTTCGGTTCGTGTCCGCGAAAGCCCGAGGCGACGCCCCGCTCTTCGGCCAGCGCGGCCAGCGCCTGCGCGCCTTCTTCCAGCGCGGCCTGACCCAGCCCCCCCTGATCAATGAGGTAGAACGAAATCCCGGCATTGGCGCCCAACCCCTGAATGGCGGGCGGCTGGCTGAAGGTGATATTCCCCGCCCTGTGGCCGCGGAACTTCGCAGTGCCCGCCTGCTGCAGCATCAGCGCGGATTTGCCGGGGCGGTCGGCAAAGGGCTTCAGCTTCACATACAGCATCGCGGTGTTCTGCCCGCCGCCGCCGAAGGAAAAGCCAAGCGCGGTCATCACGGTATCCACCACATCGGATTGCTCGGCCGCCAGCCAGTCGGCCACCTCGGTCGCCACGGCGGCGGTCTGCGCGGTGGTGGACCCTTCGGCCAGCCGCAGGTTGATCATCAGGACACCCTGATCCTCTTGCGGCACGAAAGAGGACGGCAGCCGCTGGAACATCTGGAACGCGCCGAAGGAAATGCCGGCCAGCAGCACCAAGGACAGCACCGGCACCCGCATGGCCAGCCCGACCGCACGGCCATAACCGCGGGTCACCGCCGCCATGCCGCGGTTGAACCAGCGCGCCGGGGCAAAGCCGCCGCCATGATGCCCCTTCGGCTTCAGGAGCCCCGCGCTCATCGCCGGGGACAGGATCAAGGCCACCGCCAGCGACAGCGCCATGGCCGAGATGATGGTGACCGAGAATTGCCGGTAGATCACTCCGGTCGAGCCGGACATGAAGGCCATGGGCAGGAACACCGCCGACAGGACCAGCGCGATCCCCACCAGCGCGGGCGTGATCTGGGCCATGGACTTGCGGGTGGCGGTGACAGCATCCAGCTTCTCCTCCTCCATCACCCGTTCGACGTTTTCCACCACGACGATGGCGTCATCGACCAGAAGGCCGATGGCCAAGACCAGTGCGAACATGGTCAGCGTGTTGATGGAATAGCCCAGCACCGACAGCACCCCGAAGGTGCCGAGAAGGACGACCGGAATGGCGATCACCGGAATGATCGTGGCGCGCCAGCTTTGCAGGAAAACAAGGATCACAAGGAACACCAGCCCGACCGCCTCGAACAGGGTGGTGTAGACGGTGCCGATGGATTCCTCGATGAAGGGTGTGGTGTCATAGGGGAAGGCGATCTCCACCCCTTCGGGCAAGGCGGGGGCAATGGTCTGCAGCACCGCGCGCACCCGTTCCGCCGTGTCCACCGCATTGGCGCCGGTGGCCAGCGTCACCGAAAACCCGGCGGCATTCGCCCCGTTGAACAGCGCCGAAGCGCCATAGCTGACCTGCCCGATTTCCACCCTTGCCACATCGGACAGGATCACCTGACTGCCGTCTTCATTGGTGCGCAGGGAAATATTGGCGATCTGATCGACCGAACTCATCTGCGTCTGCGCCGACAGGGCCACCGTCAGCTGCTGGCCCGGCACCACCGGCTGGGCCCCCAGATTGCCCACGGAGACGGTGGAGTTCTGGTCCGAAATGGCCGAGGTCACATCCGCCGTGGTGATCTGGTATTCCGCCAGTTTCAGCGGGTCCAGCCAGATCCGCATCGCATAGCCCGAGGAGAAGCTGTCGATGGAGCCGACACCCTCAGTCCGCAGGACGGCATCCTCGATCAGGGCGGTGGTCAGGTCCCCCAGCTCCAGCGTGGAATAGCGGTTGTCTTGCGAGACCAGCGCACCGACGAGAAGCGAGCTTTCGCCAGACCGGTTTACGTTCAGCCCGTTGTCGCGCACGGTTTCCGGCAGCGCGTTCTCCACCAGCTGCAGCTTGTTCTGCACCTGCGCCTGCGCAACATCGGCATCCACACCATCATCGAAGGTCAGCGCCACATTGGCGCGGCCCGTAGACGAGGAGGTCGAGGTCATGAACAACAGCCCGTCGATCCCGGTCATCGCGCCTTCGATCACCGAGGTGACGGAGTTTTCCGTCGCCTCGGCCGAGGCGCCGGAATAGCTGCCCGAGATGCTGATCCGGACCGGTGCAATGTCGGGATATTGCTCGATCGGCAGGCGGCTGAGCGCGAAGGCTCCGGCCAGCATGGTGACGATGGCCAGAACCCAGGCGAAGACGGGGCGGGAAATGAAGAACTGTGCCATGGCGGATCAGTTGCCCGGTGCGGGGGCCGGGCCGGCATCGCGCACGACGCCGGTCTCGTCGATCACCGCCGGAACCGGCGCCACCTCCTGGCCCTCCCGCAGATTGGCGGTGCCATCCAGAAGCAGCCATTCGCCCGGCTGAAGCCCGGCCTTCACGATCCATGCATTCCCCGCGGTGCCGGTCTCGGTCAGCTTGCGCTTTTCAGCCTTGCCGTCCACGGCGACCCAGGCAAACAGGCTGCCGTCGCGTTCACGCCCGGTGGCGCGCTGCGGGACGAGGACACCGGTTTCCGTACCCAATTGCAGCTCGGCATGCAGGAACATGCCCGGCGCGATCAGCCCCTGCGGATTGGGCAGTTCAAAGCGCAGCACCCGCGTGCCGGTGGTGGCCGAAACCGTCGCCCCCGCCGACACCAGCCGCGCCGTGCCCGACACGCGCTGCCCGTCATCCAGCAGAAGCGTCAGCTGCGGGTCGGACAGCGCCACCTCCCCCGCCGCGGCCCGCGCCTCAATCTTCAGGCGGAGGGGCCAGGGTTCGGTGACATCCACCTGAACCGGGTCAATCTGCACGATTTCCACCAGCGCGTCCGATTGGTTCTGCGTCACCAGATCCCCGACGGAGACCTGCGGCAAACCCGCAATCCCGGCAATCGGCGCGCGGATCGTGGTCCAGTCCAGCTGGGCGCGGGCCAGATCCCGTTCCGCCTCGGCCGCGGCCATGGCCGCCTGCGCCTTCAAAAGCGCGGCCTGCGCATCGTCCAGCGCGGCCACGCTGGCGGTGTTCGTCTCGCGCAGCCGTTCGGCCCGGTCATAGGCGGTCTGGGCCGAGGTCAGGTCGGCCTGCACCTGCCGCAGACTGGCCTCGGCCGAGGCCAGAGCCACCTCATAGGTCAGCGGATCAATGGAAAAGAGCGGATCGCCCGCCTGCACCGCCGCACCGGGGGTGTAGAGAAGGGCCGTGATCGCCCCCCCGACCCGCGGCCGGACCCGCGTGGTATTCTGTGCCACCGCCCGTCCCGTCAGCGTCAGTGTGACCGGAACCTTGGCGCTTTCGACCACCGTATAGCCTGCCGCAACCGGCCCGGATGCCCCCCGCTGCTGTGCCGGTGCCTGCAAGGGCAAAAGCCCGGCCAGCACAAAAGACAGGGCGGCGGCAATCAAGACGGGACGCGACATGGGACCTCTTATCCTGGCGGCCCCGGACCCGAGGCGCATGCGGGGCAGCCGCCCCGAAGGAACGGCCAGCTCCGGTTATACGCAGGAAACGCCCCATTCCGTCAGCAGCTTATTCACGAAGCCGTGTGCAGGTGCAGAAACCCGCGACGGAGGGCGGGGGCCCTGTTCCGGCAGGGACATCGGGCGGCACTGCACGGGCCACTCCCGCGCAAAAGAAAACCCCCGCCAGAACTGCTCTGGCGGGGGTTTCCGGTGTCATCGCGGTCAGTGGCGACGGGTCAGTCGCGGCTTTCGACCGGATCGGCCAGTCCGCTGAAGACCGGCTCTTCCATCGGCGCAGCCAGGGCGGCGGCCTGTTCGGCCTCGCTCCGGCGGGCCTCGATCACGGTGTTGTCGCGATCCGAGGCGATGCCTTTGACGCGGCGGGTGGCCCCGCCGGTGCCCGCCGGGATCAGCCGGCCGACGATGACGTTCTCTTTCAGACCGACCAGCTTGTCACGCTTGCCCTGAACCGAAGCTTCGGTCAGCACGCGCGTGGTCTCCTGGAAGGAGGCTGCCGAGATGAACGACCGGGTCTGGAGCGACGCCTTGGTAATGCCCAGAAGCACGGGCTCGGCCTTGGCTTCGCGCAGGCCGCGGGCGCGGGCCTTCGCGTTTTCTTCGTCCAGTTCCTGCTTCTCGACCTGTTCGCCTTTCAGCAGGGTCGTGTCGCCGGAATCCAGCACTTCGAGTTTCTGCAGCATCTGCCGCACGATCACCTCGATGTGCTTGTCGTTGATCTTCACGCCTTGCAGGCGATAGACGTCCTGCACTTCGTCGATCATGTAGTTGGCCAGCGCCTCGATCCCCATGATCCGCAGGATGTCATGCGGAGCCGGGTTGCCGTCCATGATGTAGTCGCCCTTCTGGACGAAATCACCTTCCTGAACCGGAATGTGCTTGCCCTTGGGGATCATGTACTCTTGCGCCTGAAGCGTCTCATCCACGGGTTCAACCGTGATGCGGCGCTTGTTCTTGTAGTCCTTGCCGAAGCGGACATAGCCGTCGGTTTCCGCGATGATCGCGTGATCCTTCGGGCGACGGGCTTCGAACAGTTCCGCCACACGGGGCAGACCCCCGGTGATGTCCTTGGTCTTGGCACCTTCACGCGGAATACGCGCGACCAGATCGCCCGGCTTCAGCTCCTGACCGTCTTCCAGCGACAGGATGGCGTCCACCGACATCGGATAGGTGATCGGGTTGCCATTGTCGCCGCGCACCGGCTCGCCGGTCGAGGGATCGACCACGATGATTTCCGGCTTCAGATCGCTGCCGCGCGGCGCGGTGCGCCAGTCGGAGACGATCTTCTGCGTCATGCCGGTCGCGTCGTCGGTGTCCTCGCGGACCGAGATGCCCGAGATCAGGTCCTTGAACCGTGCAACCCCGGCCTTTTCGGCCACGATCAGCAGGTTGAAGGGGTCCCATTCGAACAGCTTGGCGCCGCGCTTCACCGACTGGCCGTCCTTGACGTGCAGCTTGGCACCATAGGTCAGCTTGTGAACCGCACGCTCGGCCCCGGCATCGTCGATGATGGCCAGCGACATGTTCCGGCCGATCACGATCTCTTCGCCATTGACGTTGAGCAGCGTGTTCGCGTTGCGGAACTCGATCTTGCCTTCCTGGCTGGCTTCAAGGAACGACTGCTGGCCACCCTGCGCCACGCCGCCGATGTGGAAGGTCCGCATCGTCAGCTGGGTGCCGGGTTCACCGATGGATTGGGCGGCGATGATGCCGACCGCTTCACCGATGTTCACCTGCGTGCCGCGGGCAAGGTCGCGCCCGTAGCACTGGGCGCAGACGCCCTCTTCGGCTTCACAGGTCAGCGGGCTGCGGATGCGCACGAAGGGCACATTCGCCGCGCCGATCAGATCGGCCTTCCGCTCGTCGATCAGCTCACCCCGTTCCACGATCACGTTGTCGGTGCCGGGTTCCAGTACGTCATCCGCGGCGACACGGCCCAGAATGCGTTCGGACAGCGGGGCGGTTTCCTGCCCTTCCTTGACGGCGGCCGAGGCGGTGATCGCATTTTCGGTGCCGCAATCCACGACACGGATGATGCAATCCTGCGCCACGTCCACCAGACGGCGGGTCAGATAGCCCGAGTTCGCCGTCTTCAGCGCGGTGTCCGACAGACCCTTCCGGGCGCCGTGGGTCGAGTTGAAGTATTCAAGAACGGTCAGACCTTCCTTGAAGTTCGAGATGATCGGCGTCTCGATGATCTCACCGTTCGGCTTGGCCATCAGGCCGCGCATCCCGCCCAGCTGCTTCATCTGGGTGACCGAACCCCGGGCCCCGGAGTGCGCCATCATGTAGACCGAGTTCGGCTCCTTCTCGGCGCCGTTGTCGTCATACTTGACGTTCGAGATGGTCGACATCATCGACTCGGTCACCTTGTCGTTGCACTTCGACCAGGCGTCCACGACCTTGTTGTACTTCTCGCCCTGGGTGATCAGACCATCCAGGTATTGCTGCTCGAAGCCAGCCACGAGGTCCTTGGTCTCATTGACCAGATCCCACTTGTTCTCGGCGATGACCATGTCGTCCTTGCCGAAGGAAATGCCGGCGCGGAATGCCTCGCGGAAGCCCAGACCCATGATCTGGTCACAGAAGATCACCGATTCCTTCTGACCGCAGTAGCGGTAGACGGTGTCGATGACGGTCTGCACATCCTTCTTCCGCAGAAGCCGGTTGACCAGTTCGAAGGGCGCCTTCGCATTCAGCGGCAGAAGGTTGCCAAGCCGCAGACGGCCGGGCGTGGTTTCATACCGCTTCCAGACGATATTGCCTTCCTCGTCCACCTGACGCAGGCGCGAGGTGATCTTGGCATGCAGATGCACTTCACCGGCGGCGAGGGCCTGTTCGACCTCGTCGATGTCGGAGAAGATCTTGCCTTCGCCCTTCATCCCCTTCCGTTCCATGGTCACGTAGTAGAGACCCAGAACCATGTCCTGCGACGGCACGATGATCGGCGCGCCGTTGGCGGGCGACAGCACGTTGTTCGTGGACATCATCAGAACGCGGGCTTCCAGCTGCGCCTCAAGCGACAGCGGGACGTGAACGGCCATCTGGTCGCCGTCGAAGTCGGCATTGAAGGCCGAGCAGACCAGCGGGTGCAGCTGGATCGCCTTGCCTTCGATCAGCATCGGCTCGAACGCCTGAATGCCCAGACGGTGCAGCGTCGGCGCGCGGTTCAGCAGGACCGGGTGTTCGCGGATGACTTCATCCAGGATATCCCAGACCTCGGGGCGCTCTTTCTCGACCAGCTTCTTCGCCTGCTTGACGGTCGAGGACAGGCCCTTGGCTTCCAGCCGCGAGTAGATGAACGGCTTGAACAGCTCCAGCGCCATCTTCTTCGGCAGGCCGCACTGGTGCAGCTTCAGTTCCGGCCCGGTCACGATGACCGAACGGCCGGAGAAGTCCACCCGCTTGCCCAGAAGGTTCTGGCGGAACCGGCCCTGCTTGCCCTTCAGCATGTCCGAGAGCGATTTCAGCGGGCGCTTGTTGGTGCCCGTGATCACGCGGCCGCGGCGGCCGTTGTCGAACAGCGCGTCCACCGCTTCCTGCAGCATCCGCTTTTCGTTGCGCACGATGATGTCGGGCGCACGAAGCTCGATCAGGCGCTTCAGGCGGTTGTTCCGGTTGATGACCCGGCGATACAGGTCGTTCAGGTCGGACGTGGCAAAGCGGCCGCCGTCCAGCGGGACCAGCGGGCGCAGTTCCGGCGGGATCACCGGCAGAACAGTCAGCACCATCCATTCGGGCCGGTTGCCCGACTCGAGGAAGGATTCAACGATCTTCAGCCGCTTGATGATCTTTTTCGGCTTCAGCTCGCCCGTGGCTTCCTTCAGCTCTTCGCGCAGCGTATCCGCGGTCTGCTCAAGGTCGATGTTGGCCAGCATTTCGCGGATGGCTTCGGCACCGATATTGGCGGTGAACGCGTCGGCGCCATACTGGTCCTGCGCGTCGAGGTATTCCTCTTCCGTCATCAGCTGCTGATAGGTCAGGTCGGTCAGACCCGGCTCGATCACCACATACTTTTCAAAATACAGGATCGCTTCCAGATCCCGCAGAGTCATGTCGACCATCAGGCCGATCCGGGACGGCAGCGACTTCAGGAACCAGATATGCGCAACCGGGGCGGCCAGCTCGATATGGCCCATCCGCTCGCGCCGCACCTTCTGGAGCGTCACTTCCACACCGCATTTTTCGCAGACGACGCCGCGATACTTCATGCGCTTGTATTTGCCGCACAGGCATTCGTAGTCCTTGATCGGCCCGAAAATGCGCGCACAGAACAGACCGTCACGTTCCGGCTTGAACGTGCGGTAGTTGATGGTTTCCGGCTTCTTGATCTCGCCATAGGACCACGACAGGATCCGCTCGGGCGAGGCCAGAGAGATCTTGATCTCATCGAAGGTCTTGACCGGCGCAACCGGGTTGAACGGGTTGTTCGTCAGTTCCTGGTTCATCTTGCTTCCCTAATCAGGAGGTTGCGGTCAGAGGGCGGGGCGGCATCTGCCGCCCCAGAGCGGTTGCCCGCTCACTCCTCCTCCGCATCCAGGAGTTCCATGTTCAGGCCGAGGCCGCGGACTTCCTTCACGAGCACGTTGAAGCTCTCGGGTACGCCCGCTTCGAAGTTGTCCTCGCCCTTGACGATCGATTCATAGACCTTGGTCCGGCCTGCCACGTCGTCCGACTTGACCGTCAGCATTTCCTGCAGGGTATAGGCGGCGCCGTAGGCTTCCAGAGCCCAGACCTCCATTTCCCCCAGACGCTGACCACCGAACTGCGCCTTGCCGCCCAAAGGTTGCTGGGTGACGAGCGAGTACGGCCCCGTCGAACGGGCGTGCAGCTTGTCATCGACAAGGTGGTGCAGCTTCAGCATGTACTTGACGCCCACGGTGACGCGGCGCTGGAACTTCTCACCGGTCCGGCCGTCGAACACATCGGACTGACCCGAGGTGTCGAACCCGGCACGGCGCAGCGCGTCGTTCACATCCGCTTCCTTGGCCCCGTCGAAGACCGGAGTGGCAATCGGAACGCCACGGGTGACCAGAGCCGCCTTTTCCAGCAGATCGTCGTCGCCCATTTCGCCGAAGGCATCCTCATAGGTCTCGTCGCCATAGGCAAAGCGCATGGCTTCCTTGACCGGGGTCAGGTCTCCATGGCGGCGGAAGTCCTGCAGCGCCTCGTCGATCCGCAGGCCCAGACCGCGCGCGGCCCAGCCCATGTGCGTCTCAAGGATCTGCCCGACGTTCATCCGCGACGGCACGCCCAGCGGGTTCAGCACCAGATCAACCGGGGTGCCGTCCGCAAGGAACGGCATGTCCTCGGCCGGGACCACCTTCGAGATGACGCCCTTGTTGCCGTGACGGCCGGCCATCTTGTCGCCCGGCTGCAGCTTGCGCTTCACCGCAACGAACACCTTGACCATCTTCATCACGCCCGGAGGCAGATCGTCGCCACGGCGCACCTTTTCGACCTTGTCGTCAAAACGGGCGTCCAGCGCACGGCGTTGCTGCTCGAACTGGTCGTGCAGCGCCTCGATCTCCTTGGCCTGCGCCTCTTCGGCGACGGCCAGCTGCCACCACTGGCCGCGCGACAGCGTGCCCAGCAGTTCCTCGTCGATGGTCGAACCGGCCTTCACGCCCTTCGGACCCTTTACAGCCTCACGGCCCAGGAGAAGTGCCTTCAGGCGCGCATAGATGTTGCGCTCAAGGATGCCCAGCTCGTCGTCCCGGTCCCGGGCCAGACGTTCGACTTCCTCACGCTCGATCTGCAGCGCGCGTTCGTCCTTGTCCACGCCGTGGCGGTTGAACACCCGGACCTCGACGATGGTGCCATAGGCCCCAGGCGGCAGACGCAGCGAGGTGTCGCGCACGTCCGATGCCTTTTCACCGAAAATGGCGCGCAGAAGCTTTTCTTCCGGCGTCATCGGGCTTTCGCCCTTGGGGGTGATCTTGCCGACCAGAATGTCGCCCGGGTTCACCTCGGCGCCGATGTAGACGATGCCAGCCTCGTCGAGGTTGCGCAGCGCTTCTTCACCGACGTTCGGGATGTCGCGGGTAATTTCTTCCGGCCCAAGCTTGGTGTCACGGGCGGCGACTTCGTATTCCTCGATATGAATCGAGGTGAACACGTCATCCTTCAGGATCCGTTCCGAGATCAGGATCGAGTCTTCATAGTTGTAGCCGTTCCACGGCATGAAGGCCACGATCACGTTCCGGCCAAGCGCCAGTTCCCCCATGTCGGTGCAGGGGCCATCGGCCACCACCTCGCCACGGATGACCGTATCGCCCACCTTCACCAGCGGACGCTGGTTGATGCAGGACGACTGGTTCGACCGCTTGAACTTGCGCAGACGGTAGATGTCGACGCCCGGCTCACCCGGTTCCAGCATCTCGGTCGCGCGGATAACGATCCGCTGCGCGTCGACCTGGTCGATGACCCCGGCCCGGCGGGCCATGATCGCAGCACCCGAGTCGCGGGCCACGACGGCCTCGATCCCGGTGCCGACGAAGGGCGCGTCCGATTGCAGCAGAGGCACGGCCTGACGCTGCATGTTCGAGCCCATCAGCGCGCGGTTGGCGTCGTCGTTCTCAAGGAACGGGATCAGCGAGGCCGCGACCGACACCAGCTGCTTCGGCGACACGTCGATCAGGTCGATGGCATCCGGCGGGTTCAGCATGAATTCACCCGCTTTCCGCGAGGAAATCAGGTCATCCTGGAACTTGCCTTCGGCACTTTGCGCGGCGTTGGCCTGCGCCACGGTGTGACGCATTTCCTCGGTCGCGGACATATAGACCACGTCGTCGGTCACCTTGCCGTCGATCACCTTGCGGTACGGGGTTTCGATGAAGCCGTACTTGTTCACACGGGCAAAGGTTGCCAGCGAGTTGATCAGGCCGATGTTCTGGCCTTCCGGCGTTTCGATCGGGCACATCCGGCCATAGTGGGTCGGGTGAACGTCGCGCACTTCAAAGCCCGCACGTTCCCGCGTCAGACCGCCCGGCCCGAGGGCCGAGAGGCGGCGCTTGTGCGTCACTTCCGACAGCGGGTTGGTCTGGTCCATGAACTGCGACAGCTGGCTGCTGCCGAAGAATTCACGCACCGCCGCCGCCGCCGGTTTGGCGTTGATCAGGTCCTGCGGCATGATCGTGTCGATCTCGACCGAGGACATGCGCTCCTTGATCGCGCGCTCCATGCGCAGCAGGCCGACGCGATACTGATTTTCCATCAGCTCGCCGACCGAGCGCACCCGGCGGTTGCCGAGGTGGTCGATATCGTCGATCTCGCCCTTGCCGTCACGCAGTTCGACCAGCGCCTTGATGCAGGACACGATGTCGCCACGGTCCAGCGTGCGCTGCGTGTCGGGGCGGTCCAGGTCCAGACGCATGTTCATCTTGACCCGGCCCACGGCGGACAGGTCATAGCGTTCCTTGTCGAAGAACAAGGTGTCGAACAGGGTCGAGGCAGCCTCGACCGTCGGCGGCTCACCCGGGCGCATGACCCGGTAGATGTCCATCAGCGCGGTGTCGCGGTTCCAGTTCTTGTCCGCGGCCATGGTGTTGCGGATATAGGGACCGACGTTGATATTGTCGATGTCCAGCACCGGAATCTCGGTGATGCCCTGATCCAGCAGCGTCTTGACCGTGCCGCCCTTGACCTCGCCGTCGCGGTCCAGTTCCCAGGTCAGCTCATCCCCGGCTTCGACCCAGATCTCGCCGGTCTCGTCGTTGATGATGTCCTGCGCCACGAAGCGGCCGACGATATGGTCGAACGGCACCAGAAGTTCGGTGACGGCGCCTTCGTCCATCCACTTCTTGACCATCCGCGGCGTGGCCTTTTCGCCCGCCTTCAGGATGACCTCGCCCGTGGCGGCATCAACCAGATCATAGGTCGGCCGGGTGCCGCGCACACGGTCGGCGAAGAACCGGGTGACCCAACCCTTGTTCTTCACATATTTGAAGGTGACGGTATCGTAGTAGGACTTCATGATCGTGTCCTGATCCATGCCAAGCGCATAGAGCAGGGTCGTCACCGGCAGCTTCCGGCGGCGGTCGATCCGGGCGAACACGATGTCCTTGGCGTCAAACTCGAAGTCCAGCCAGCTGCCGCGATACGGGATGATGCGGCAGGCGAACAGCAGTTTGCCCGAGGAATGGGTCTTGCCCTTGTCATGGTCGAAGAACACGCCGGGCGAGCGGTGCATCTGGCTGACGATCACCCGTTCGGTGCCGTTCACGATGAACGTGCCGTTCTGGGTCATCAGGGGCATGTCGCCCATATAGACGTCTTGTTCCTTGATGTCCTTGACCGAGCGCTGGCCGCTGGTTTCATCGACATCGAACACGATCAGGCGCAGCGTCACCTTCAGCGGTGCCGCATAGGTCAGGTCGCGCTGCATGCATTCGTCAACGTCGTACTTCGGCTTTTCCAGCTCGTAGCGGACGAATTCCAGAACCGCAGTCTCGTTGAAGTCCTTGATCGGGAAGACCGACTGGAACGTGCCCTGAATCCCTTCGCCGTCGCCCGGCTTCGGGCCGTCGCCGGACCGCAGGAACAGGTCGTAGGAGGATTTCTGAACCTCAATGAGGTTCGGCATCTCAAGAACTTCGCGGATCTTGCCGTAATACCGGCGGATGCGCTTCTGGCCAACGTAAGCTTGCGCCATGCTCGTGGTCACCTTTCATCGGTTCGCCGGCGCGCCTCCCGTCGGGTCACGGGGGCACGCCAACTGGCGAGAGGGGAGAGAGGTTCCATACCTGCCACCTGTCCCGTCAGGCGGCTCCCGAACCTTTCATCGCACCTGGAGCGAGGCTTTCGCAAAAGCCCCGTTCAAGACGCGCGTTGGGCCGGGGACGGCAAAGCCATCCCCAGCCCGAAATCAGCGATGCGGGCAGGCCCGCACCGAAGATTACTTGAGCTCGACCTTGGCGCCAGCCGCTTCGAGCTTCTTCTTGATTTCCTCGGCGTCAGCCTTGGCAATCGCTTCCTTGATCTTGCCACCGGCTTCGACCAGGTTCTTGGCTTCGACCAGGCCCAGGCCGGTGATGCCGCGCACTTCCTTGATCACGTTGATCTTGTTGGCGCCGGCTTCGACCAGGACGACGTCGAATTCGGTCTTTTCTTCTTCAGCCGGGGCAGCAGCCGCAGCCGGACCAGCCATCATCACAGCGCCGCCAGCGGCGGGCTCGATGCCGTACTTGTCCTTCAGGATGGTCTTCAGCTCTTGCGCTTGCAGGAGGGTCAGACCGACGATTTCTTCGGCGAGTTTGTTCAGATCAGCCATTTGCTCATTCCGTTCAAGGTTAGATGGGGTCCAACGACGTTTGGATCAACCCACGAAGACATTCAGGATCAGGCCGCAGCCTTTTCCTCGATGGTCGACAGGATGCTTGCGATGTTCGAAGCAGGCGCACCAATGGCACCGGCGATGTTCGAGGCGGGCGCACCGATGCACGACACGATCTGAGCGATAAGCTCTTCACGCGACGGCATGGAGGCCACGGCTTTCACACCGGCAGCGTCCAGAACCGTGTCACCCATCGCCCCGCCCAGGATCACGAACTTGTCGTTCGCCTTGGCATAGGCCTCAGAGACCTTGGCCGCAGCCACGGGGTCTTCCGAGAAGGTCATCACGGTCATGCCCGTCAGCAGGTCACCCATCTTCGCAGCGGGCTTCCCTTCCAGGGCGATCTTGGCGAGCGTGTTCTTGGCAACGCGAACGGACCCTTGAACGTCGCGCATTTTCGCGCGCAGGTCCTGCATCTGTGCAACCGTCATGCCTTCGTAGTGGGCAACCACCACGACGCCAGAGCTTGCGAAGATCTGGCCGAGTTCCTCGACCACTTTCTCTTTCTGGGCTCTATCCACAGTTTCACTCCAAGGTTGGGGTTTCCCCCGGCTCAATTGGCCCCTTTTGCAAGGGGCGTTTCGGTCCGCAACGGGTCGGAACGCCAGGATCGCCGAAGGGCGAAAGGTCGTCGTTCCCATCTCAGGCAGGATTTACGGCGTTTGCGCGCCACCCACCGTCTCGGACAGGACAGGGCGGCGAACCGCCCCGCCATCCCCCGGCTTGCACCAGAGGAATTCTGTCTGGCTTACGCCAGTGCGGTCGTCGCCAGGTCGAGCGAGACGCCCGGGCCCATGGTGGACGACAGCGAAACCTTCTTGACGTAGGTGCCCTTGGCGCCCGACGGCTTGGCCCGTGTCACGGCATCCACGAAGGCGCGGACGTTTTCGGCCAGCTTGGCCTCGTCGAAGGACACCTTGCCGATGCCGGCATGAATGACCCCGGCCTTTTCGACCTTGAACTGGACTTCACCGCCCTTGGCGTTCTTCACCGCATTGGCGACGTCCATGGTCACGGTGCCGACCTTCGGGTTCGGCATCAGGTTGCGCGGGCCGAGGATTTTGCCCAGACGGCCGACCAGCGGCATCAGGTCCGGCGTCGCGATGCAACGGTCGAACTCGATCTTGCCGGACTGGATGGTCTCCAGCAGGTCTTCGGCGCCGACGATATCCGCACCGGCGGCCTTGGCTTCATCAGCCTTGGCGCCACGGGCAAACACGGCCACGCGCACAGTCTTGCCGGTGCCATTCGGCAGCTGAACCACGCCGCGGACCATCTGGTCGGCGTGACGCGGGTCCACACCAAGGTTCATCGCGATTTCGACGGTTTCGTCGAACTTGGCCGAAGCGGCCCCCTTGATCAGCTTCACGGCGTCTTCCACCGGAACGTTGACCTTGCCGACGAATGCTTCCTGAGCCTTCTTCAGGCGCTTTGCGATCTTTGCCATCTGGATCAGCCCTTCACATCGATGCCGCAGGACTTGGCCGAGCCAAGGATGATCTGCATCGCCGCTTCCACGGAATTGGCGTTCAGATCCTTCATCTTCGTCTCGGCGATCTTGCGGACCTGAGCGGCGGTGATCGTGCCGGCCACTTCGCGGCCCGGCTTGGCCGAACCCTTGGCGCGGTTACGCTTGCCCACCGGCGGCAGACCGGCGGCCTGCTTGATCAGGAACGAGGCCGGAGCCGTCTTCAGCTCAAGGCTGAACGACTTGTCCTGATAATAGGTGATGATGACCGGGGTGGGCGTGCCCGGCGGAATTTCGGCGGTCTTGGCGTTGAATTCCTTCACGAACGCCATGATGTTCAGGCCGCGCTGACCCAGAGCCGGGCCGACGGGCGGCGACGGGTTGGCCTGCTGGGCCTTCACTTGCAGCTTGAGGCTGCCCATAATCTTCTTGGCCATCTGGCCCTCTCCTTTTCACGCGGCATCCCGGGGGATGCGGTTTAGCGGTCCGGTCCGTCACGCCCCTTTCGGGTCGCGCTCGCCTCCCGCGGTCGCTCAGATGCCCTTGGTCACCTGAGTGAATTCCAGTTCGACAGGCGTCGCCCGTCCGAAGATCGAGACCGAGACCTTCAGGCGGCTGGCCGCCTCGTCCACTTCCTCGACCATGCCATCGAAGCCCTCGAACGGGCCGTCGGTGACCTTGACCTTTTCGCCAATGTCGAAGCGGATCAGGTTGCGCGGCTGCGCCTCGCCGCCCTCGACGCTGCGGTTCAGCATCGCATTCACTTCGGCATCGCGCATCGGCATCGGGCGGCCTTGCGGGCCCAGAAAGCCGGTGACGCGGTTGATCGACGAAATCAGGTGATAGCCGCGGTTGGTCATCTCCATGTGCACCAGCACATAGCCCGGCATGAACCGGCGCTCCGAGGTGACCTTCTTGCCGCGACGAACCTCGATCACCTCTTCGGTGGGGACCAGAATCTCGTCAATCTCTTCCTGAAGGGCCGCGTCTTCCACGGCCTGCTTGATCTGTTCGGCAACCTTCTTCTCGAAGTTCGAGAGAACGCTCACCGAATACCAGCGCTTTGCCATGTGTCCGCTTCCACTTTCGCTTGCGGGGCCGGAACCCCGTTCTTTCCCGAACAAAAAACAGCGCGCACCCCGAATCGGTGCGCGCCGGTTGTCCTTGCTTCGCCGGGGCAATAGCCGTTTGCCCCCCGGGGATCAAGGGCGAACCGGCAGCCGGAGGGATCAGCTGCCGATGATGGCCTGCAGGCCCCAGCGGATGCCCAGATCGACCAGAGAGAAGAAGGTGGCGGTCAGCGCGGCCAGAATGAAGACCATCACCGTGGTCAGCATGACCTCGCGCCGCGTGGGCCAGTGGATCTTGGCCACCTCGCCGCGGACTTGCTGAAGAAACTGAAGCGGGTTGGCCATGGGCGCCTTCCGGGTAACTGCGTTCGAACGCTGAGCAGATACGGCGGATGCGCGGGGAATTCAAGCGCAGACCGGCGGCTGGGGCGCTGCGGCGTTCCGTCTCGCGATGCGTGAAAATGGCAGGGGCAGCAGGGCTCGAACCCGCGACCTACGGTTTTGGAGACCGTCGCTCTACCAGCTGAGCTATACCCCTGTGGTCGTGATGCGCGGGTTAAGCCAGCCCGCGGCGAAGGTCAAGGGTTCGTTAGCGTTTTCCTGCGGCTGCGCGCCGCCAGATTCACCCTTCTTGCGGCAGGGGCGGCCCGCCCCGCCCTGCCGGGTGCCGGGTGCCGGGTGCCGGGGAACGCAGAAGGGGTGGCATGATCCGCCGGCAAGGGCGGCGATGCGCGCCCCTCAAGACAAAGCTTCGGCCGATGGCGGGCCCTGCTCTCCGGGACGACCATACCGCGCCGTGCCGAAAGATCCGCGCAAAGCAAAAGGGCCGCCCTGACGGACGGCCCTTCTCTGATATCGTAGGGCGGGGTTGACCCCGCCCTGCCGGAAATCTTACTTCAGGATCTTCGAGACGACGCCTGCGCCGACGGTGCGGCCGCCTTCGCGGATGGCGAAGCGCAGCTTTTCTTCCATGGCGATCGGCGCGATCAGTTCGACTTCGAA
>NZ_JBMSDW010000026.1:0-52105 GCF_049445895.1 Neotabrizicola sp. VNH66 | reverse complement strand
ATGGAGCGCTTCCAGCAGATGGCATGACCATTCTTGGCGCTCCAGCCGACGTGGGACAGGATCGCCGTAGAGTGATCGCGGTCCGCACTCTTCTTCGGTCCGCAGCCCGAGGAGATGACATGGAAGACTACAACGCCTTTGTCGGTTTGGACGTGCACAAGGACAGCATATCGGTCGCGATTGCGGATGCCGGTCGGGACGGCGAGATCCGGATGTATGGGACGATTCACAACACGCCCGATGCTGTTTCGCGCCTGATGCGCAAACTGGTTCAGCGCCACGGCAAGATCGAGGTGACCTACGAAGCAGGTCCCTGCGGCTATGGGATTTACCGGCAGCTTGCAGAGATGGGGATTGTCTGCCGGATCGTGGCGCCAAGCCATACGCCAAAGCGGCCGGGTGAACGGGTGAAGAACGACACGCGGGACGCGCTGATGCTGGCGCGGCTGCTTCGTGCAGGCGAACTTACCTTTGTGTGGGTGCCCGACGCCACCCATGAGGCGATGCGCGATCTGGTTCGGGCGCGCCAGGTTGCTTCGCAGGATGTCCGGGCAGCTCGTGCGCTGATCCAGATGTTTCTGCTCAAGCACGGACTGCGGTGCAAGTCGAAGGCATGGTGCCTGCGTTATCGGAAGTGGCTGACATCCCTGCCGCTTGAGCATGCTGCCCAGAAATTCGCGCTGCAGAGCTATATCAATCGCCTGGATCAGGCCGAGGCCCGAAAAGCCGAGATCGAAGGCCAGATGGTCCATCTCATTCCGGGCTGGACGCTCGCCCCGGTGGTGCACGCATTGCAGGTGTTCAAGGGGATCGGGATGGTCATCGCCGCAACCCTCGCCGCGGAGATCGGTGACTTTTCCCGGTTTGCCAGTCCGCGCCAGCTGATGGCGTATCTCGGCCTGGTCCCCAGCGAATACTCCAGCGGCGGCAAGCAGCGACCCGGCGGCATCACGAAAGCGGGCAACAAGATCGCGAGGGTGATGCTGGTCGAGGCCGCGTGGTCCTACAAATGGCCCCCCAAGGTCGGCGTGCTGCTCATGCTGAAACGGGAAAACTACAGCCAGGCGCTGAAGGACATCGGGTGGAAAGCCCAGGTGCGACTGAACCAGCGCTTTCGGCGCCTCGAGGGCAGAGGCAAGCGCAGCACCGTTGCCGCGGCTGCGGTTGCCCGCGAACTGGTCGGCTTCATCTGGGCGACAGCGATCAGCGCCATGCCGAAGGCCGCCTGACTCCGCACGTGCGAATGTTGGCAGTGGCCAGGGCATCTGACGCGGGACGAGGCAAACCGTCGGTCGAGAATTGAGATCCGGAACTGTCCGGACATCTGACAGCAGAATGAACGAACGCCTCTGACGCTTACCATAATGGGGTTTCGATCCCCGCATCGGAGTTTGAGCAACCGTCGAATAAGTCGGGTGCCCTGACCTCTGCCAATATCGCAAGGAGAACGAACATGACGAACGGCATTCAAGCCGCGCGGCGGGAAACGCATGCCTATCCTCTTGACGAATGGTCATCGGAATTCTCGACCCCGCTGCCGGTGGGGCTGGCGGCGCTCGCTGCCGCGCAGATCACACCGCGCGATCTGGTCCTCGAGCCTTCGGCCGGGACCGGTCTTCTGGCGATCCTCGCCGAGATCGCGGGTGGCAGCCTCGCGCTGAACGAGTTGGCCGACACGCGCGCCGACCTTCTGCGCCACCTTTTCCCGGGGTGCCCGGTCACCAGTTTCGACGCCGCGCAGATCGACGATCACCTCGACGCGGGCTTGCGCCCCAGCGTCATCCTGATGAACCCGCCGTTTTCGGCTGTTGCCAATGTCGATGGCCGGACGACCGAGGCGACGGCGCGGCATCTGCGCTCGGCCCTTGCGCGCCTTGCCCCCGGCGGGCGTCTGATCGCGATCACAGGTGCGAATTTCGCACCGGATGCACCCGCCTGGTCCGAGACCTTCGGCCGTCTCACCGAGTCTGCCCATCTGGTCTTCACCGGAGCTGTATCGGGCGCAGCCTTTGCCAAGCACGGCACCAGCTTCGAGACGCGGATCTCGGTCTTCGACAAATGCCGGGGCGGCGAAAAGGGCGGCATCACCGCTGATCTCAACCAGCCTATTGCTCCGGATGTGGCGCAGCTCCTCGCCCGGCTCGTGGCCGAGGTCCCTCCGCGCCTCGAACTGGAAGCGGACGATGTCGCTACATCCCGGTCCCCTTCCCCCTTCCCGGGAATTCCTGCCCGTGCGTCTGGCTCCGCGGCTGGAAAACCGCGTGCAACGCAGTCGCCCAAGACCGATGCCCATGTCACCACACCGGATGCCGAGGACCTTGTCTACAACCTGCGCGAGACGGCGGACGATCTCGGCGCCGCGCGCCTGTCCGATGCGATCTACGAAACCTTCCGCCTGCAGGCGATCGACATCCCCGGAGCGGCCCCGCACCCGACGAAGCTGGTGCAGTCGGCGGCGATGGCGTCCGTCGCGCCCCCGAAACCCTCCTACCGTCCGAAACTCCCCGCCGCCGTCTTGCGCGAGGGCCTCCTCTCCGACGCGCAACTCGAGACGGTGATCTACGCAGGCGAAGCCCATGGCGCCTATCTCGCCGGTTCGTGGACCGTCGACGAGACCGGTGACATGGTCTCGGCTGCGCCCAACGATGCCGCGGACGCCGTCCGCTTCTGCCGCGGCTTTTTCCTCGGCGATGGCACCGGCGCTGGCAAGGGCCGCCAGTCAGCCGGGATCCTGCTCGACAACTGGTGCCAGGGCCGCCGCAAGGCGCTCTGGATCTCGAAGAGTGACAAGCTACTCGAGGATGCGCAGCGCGACTGGTCGGCCCTCGGGCAGGAACGCCTGCTCGTCACGCCGCTTTCGCGCTTTGCGCAAGGCCGTGAAATCCCGCTTACGGAAGGCATCCTCTTCACCACCTACGCGACGCTGCGGTCCGAGGAGCGCGGCGCCAAGAAATCCCGCGTCGACCAGATCGTGGACTGGCTGGGCTCGGATTTCGACGGGGTGATCCTGTTTGACGAAAGCCATGCCATGGCGAATGCCGCAGGGTCCAAGGGCGAGCGCGGTGACACTGAGGCTTCGCAGCAGGGCAGGGCGGGCCTGCGTCTGCAGCACAAGCTGCCCAATGCCCGCGTGGTCTATGTGTCCGCCACGGGGGCCACGACCGTCCACAACCTTGCCTATGCGCAGCGCCTCGGGCTCTGGGGTGGGGAAGATTTCCCCTTCGCTAACCGCGCCGAATTTGTCGAGGCCATCGAGGCGGGCGGCGTCGCCGCGATGGAAGTCCTCGCTCGCGACCTGCGGTCGCTTGGCCTCTACACCGCCCGGTCGCTCTCCTATGACGGCGTCGAGTACGAGATGCTCGAGCATACGCTGACGCCCGAGCAGCGCGGCATCTACGATGCCTATGCGGGGGCCTTCGCCATCATCCACAACAACCTTGCTGCCGCGATGGAGGCGGCGAACATCACGGGTGAGAGCGGCACGCTGAACCGCCAGGCCAAATCCGCCGCGCGCTCGGCCTTCGAATCCGCCAAGCAGCGCTTCTTCGGACACCTGCTGACGTCGATGAAAACCCCCACGCTGTTCGCGAGCATCGACGCCGATCTTGCGGCGGGGCAGGCGTGCGTCATCCAGATTGTCTCGACCGGCGAGGCGCTGATGGAGCGCCGCCTGTCGGAAATCCCGACCGAGGAGTGGAACGACATCCGCGTCGACATCACCCCGCGGGAATACGTCTTATCCGGAACTCCGGATAAGACGTAATATGCCGCGTCCGCGTTATGCAGAGCGCGGCGCTTCATGTCGTTGATATGATGTTTCATTTCGGGATCTCCGCTTTGCATAATCATGATGCCTCTGCTCTCAACCGTAGAAGGACACCCCGACATGACCTCCCCCTCCAACTCTCATCCCGGCAGCGCAGCCGCCGGAAGCGGAGGCATGCTTACAGCAGGGCCGTTTGGCCGTTATGGTCGGGGGGAGGGGACAACTTGGCGGAAATCACAGGTGGCGGACAGGAGCGGGACAGAAACAGAATTGGCCAGGGTTCGGGCACGGCTGGCCGAGCTGGATAAGGAACAACGTCAGCTTCTGCAGGAGCTTTCGGCGTTGGAGGCCAAGCAAACTGCAGAAATAGCCGCGCAAGCCAAACGTCCATCTTTTGAGAATGCCCCCGTCACCAACATGTCGACGTCACGCGAAAAGGTAGAGCTATTCCGCACCCTGTTTGCTGGCCGCCCGGACGTATTCCCAGTGCGATGGGAAAACCGCAAGACAGGACGCGCCGGGTACTCACCCGCCTGCTTCAATGAATGGGTGAAAGGCATCTGCGGAAAGCCAACCGTCAAATGCGGGGACTGCAAGCATCAGCGGTTCATACCTCCCGACGTCGGCATCATTGAACGGCACTTGCGGGGCGGCGACGGTCATTCGGCTGACTTCGTTGCGGGCGTTTATCCTTTGCTGCGGGATGATACCTGTTGGTTCCTGGCAGCAGATTTTGACAAGGCGTCTTGGGCAGAAGACGCCTGTGCCCTGCTTGCAACTTGTCGGACGAAGGGTGTGCCTGCTGCACTGGAACGGTCCCGATCGGGCAATGGGGGCCACGTCTGGGTATTCTTCGCCGAACCTGTGTCGGCTCGGGCGGCTCGGCAGCTTGGATCGGCACTGATCACAGAAACCATGGAGAAACGGCCAGAGATCGGATTTGCTTCCTATGACCGCCTCTTTCCGAACCAGGATACGATGCCTGTTGGAGGCTTCGGAAACCTGATCGCGCTTCCGCTCCAGCACAGTGCCCGGAGGGTCGGCAACAGCGTCTTCCTCGATCAGGATCTTCAGCCATACGAAGACCAGTGGGCGTATCTGTCGACGCTCCCACGGATGTCTGCGGAGGCGGTAGCAGATTTTGTTGCGGCTGCTGAGGCATCTGGTCAGGTGCTGGCAGTCCGGATGCCGGTTGATGATGAAGACGCTGACGAGCCCTGGAAAATGTCGCCGTCGCGACGCCCGAAGGCAAAGCCTGCGGACGTGGTGGTTCCGCCAAACATCAAGGTAACAGTCGCAGATCAGGTCTATATTGACCGAACCGGGCTGCCCTCTGCGATGATTGCCCAATTGGTAAGGGTCGCAGCTTTCCAGAACCCCGAGTTCTATCGGGCGCAGGCGATGCGACTGCCCACCTTCGGAAAGCCGCGCGTGGTCTCCTGTGCCGAGCTGCACCCGCGCCACGTTGCCTTGCCTCGAGGCTGCTTTGATGAGGCGGTTGAAGTCCTGACCGAACACGGTGCGAACGCAGAACTGGACGACCAGCGTAGCGATGGAACCCCGCTGCCGAACACGGTTCGGTTCCTTGGTGAGCTTCGGTCGCCGCAACAACGCGCCTTCGAGTCCCTCACCGGGCATGATACTGGCGTGCTTGCCGCGACCACGGCCTTCGGCAAAACCGTCGTCGCGTCGGCCCTGATTGGTCATCGCGCCCGAAACACGCTGGTTTTGGTGCATCGTCGTGAACTTCTTGACCAGTGGGTTGAGCGGCTGAAGACCTTCCTTCAGATCGACGCCAAGCAAATCGGCACAATTGGCGGTGGAAGGCGGAAGCCGACAGGCGTGATTGACGTGGCGCTCATCCAGAGCCTGGTCAGAAACGGCGAGGTCGACGACATCGTGGCTGACTACGGTCAGTTGATCGTCGACGAATGCCACCACCTGTCTGCGGCGAGTTTTGAGCTTGTCGCGCGCAGAACGAAGGCCCGCTATGTCGTCGGTTTGTCGGCAACCGTCGCCCGAAAAGACGGTCATCATCCCATCATCTTCATGCAATGCGGGCCCGTTCGGCATCAGGTTCATGCCAGATCGCAGGCTGCTGAGAGCGGCATTCGGCATCGGGCGCGCGAGCGTCACACGCGGTTCAAACTGCCTGAAGTGCTTGCGATGGCGGAACGGCCATCGATGCCCGCGATCTATGCCGCTCTGGCTGAAGACGCCGGTCGAAATGATCAGATCTTTGATGATGTGCTGAAATCGCTCGAAGCGAAACGGTCCCCGATCGTGCTGACCGAGCGCAAAGACCATCTGGATTATCTGCAGCAGCGGTTCTCCAAGTTTGCGAAGAATCTGGTCGTCCTGCGAGGCGGCATGTCGGCGAAAGATCGCAAGTCCGCCGTCGCTGCGCTGAATGTCCCCCATGAAGAGGAACGGCTGATCCTTGCGACAGGGCGCTACATCGGGGAGGGGTTTGACGACACCCGGCTCGATACCCTGTTCCTGACAATGCCAATCGCGTGGAAAGGAACGCTGGCGCAATATGTTGGCCGCCTGCACCGGCAACATGACGGCAAGAAGGACGTTCTGGTCGTGGATTACGTGGACAGTGCGGTGCCGGTCCTGGCGAGGATGGCTGCAAAACGGCGATCTGGGTATCGCGCGCTTGGCTATGTGATGGAATAGCAGCGCCCCATCCTATGTGGGACGCTGCCGATGCACGGCGAGTCAGTTACTCAGAACGGTGCCGTGGTCATAGCCGCGCCTTCGCGCCTGTCGCGGCCGCAAGGATTGCCATCAGCTTGTCAGACGGCGGCCGGAACTTGCCCGGCTTGATCAGCGGGGCATGATGCGCTTCGAGAAAAGCAAGCTTCTCGGTCGGGTCCGCGCGCAAATACATCTCGGTCGTCTGGAGGCTGGCATGACCCAGCCAAAGGGCGACCTTGCGGACATCACCGGTAGCCTGCAGCGTGTGCATGGCACAGCTGTGCCGCAGCACATGCGGGGTCACGTGCTTGTCGGCGATCGAAGGGGTCGCGCGTTCGGCCACGGCCACATGTTGGCGGAGCCGGTAGGCGAAACCATCCCGCGTCATCGGGCCGCCATCGCGGTTCAGGAAGAGTTCCGGCCCGACATCGTTGGGACGGACGGCAAGCCAGGCCCGAATGGCTGCTTGCGTCTCCTTCCAGAGCGGCAGCACCCGCTCCCGACGGCCCTTCCCAAGCACCCGGATGTTTGCGAACGAGCCCCGCGGGAAATCGTCCATCCGAACTGCGAGAAGTTCAGATGCCCGCAAACCTGCTGCATAGGCCAGATGAAGCATCGCCCGATCACGCAGCCCAGCCGGCACTCTGCCGTCTGGGGCCGCAAGCAAGGCGCGCACCTCGTCCTTCGTCAGATAGTCGATCAGCTTTACATCCGTGCGTTTGACGGGCAGCGACCTGATCATCATCGCCTGTTCGAGGCAGGCTGGACGCCTTGGTTCAAGGAAGCGGAAAAACGCCTTGATCGCTGCCAGCCGGGCATTGCGGGATCGCACGGTATTGGCTCGACCCTCTTCGATGTGCTCAAGAAAGGCCCTGATCAGCCTGACGTCGAGATCCTCGATCAAAAGGTCAGAAGGCTGTCGTTTAAGGCGTGTGGCCGCAAACCGCAGCAAGAGTGTGAACGCGTGGGCATAGGCGGCGATGGTATGTTGGCTGGCGCCACGCTCATCGGGCAGATGCTTCTGCAGGAAAGCCGACAGGTCCGGCGCGAGCGGGGTCATGCTACACCCCCGATCCACGTCTGTTCCGCCGTTGCCGCGATCATTTGCAACAAGACGGGGGTGGCTTCGAGATACCAATAGGTATTGGCGATATCGACATGGCCGAGATAGGTGCTCAGGGCCCTCATGTGCCGCAGGACCGACCGCAGATCGTTCCCGCAGGTCTCCAAGGACCGAACCGCGAAGGTATGGCGCAAATCGTGTAGCCGGGGGCCGGGACCAGTCGGATTGCGGTATCCGAGCTTGCGCACGATCCGTACGAAGACCACGTGTGCTCTCGTCGCCGTCGGTGCGTGACCGTGCCCGAGCACGAAAAGGTCATGACCAGCATCACGGACGATGCGTCGCTGATCGAGATAACGCTCCATCACTGCACGGGTCGAGGCGTGAAGAGGGACGAGACGGCTCTTGCCAAATTTGCCCTTGCGGATCATCAGCCCATCTTCCGTCAGGTCGTCACAACTCAGGGACAATGCTTCCGAGATGCGCAGACCTGTCGAGGCCAGCAACTGAAGCTGGCGGATTTCCTGGGCGATGTTCTGTGTATCGACCGTGGGCACGCCCTGTGCGGTGACGGGCCCCGCGAGGGCGGTGGCCAGCGCGAGGGTCGCGGCGGTGGTGGTGAGGGAACGGTACAAGCGCCGGATCATCGCAATGTCTCCTGGGTGAAATCCATGAACTGCCGCTCGGCGGCTTGGGCCGCGGCCATGGCGAGTTGTTCCTCGCTCAGCGGCTGAGTATGGGCGGCCTTGATCCGGGTGCGGATCGCAACCAGCCGGGCAAGCTCGGCGCGCGCATAGGTGTTGAGCGCGATGGCCTCGTGCAGGTCTTCCGTCTCGCCGATGCGGGTGATGATGTCTTGCACGCGCAGGGCTGCCGCGCGGACCGAGACCAGCGAATAATCCCCATAGACCCCGGCACCATGGGCCGAGAGGCTGAAGCTCGCATTCGCCAGTAGCACCGGGTCGATCGTGCCGAGCGCATCGATGCCGCCGACGGCGGCGAGGTAGCTGTTGTACTGCTGCGGGATCACCACGACGTAATGCTGGGTCTCCGCAAAGGGCGGGACGCCACCATAGTTCTGCACGTTGCCGGGGCCCGCGTTATAGGCGGCGAGGGCGTGGATGATGTTGCCATCGAACATGTTCAGCATCTGCGCGAGGTACCGCGCGCCGCCCGTGACCTGCAGCCAGGGGTCGTCGTAATAGGCCGGGTAGATCCCGAGATCGCCCGCCGTTCCGGGCATGATCTGGGTGAGCCCGAAGGCCCCAACGGGAGAGCGCGCCCCGATCTGGAAGCGGCTTTCCTGCCAGATCAGGGCCTGCAAAAGGCAGCGCCACTGGACGAGCGACAGGCCCGCACGGCTCACGCCGGGCAGGCTGTGGGTATGGCGGGCCGCGCGAATGATCAGTTCCTCGATCCCTTCCCGGGCATCGCCAAACATCCGGGCTGCAGCCGGATTGTTGTCCTCGGGCGCGTAGAGGCTGGCGGCTGCGCTCTCGACGTCACCAACCGCCCCCTGCCCCGCCTCGAGCCCGGCCACAGTGCCTGCGACATCACCCGAGCCGAGGGACATCGCATCCACCAGCCCTTCGAGGGAGGCCAGTTGCTGGCGCTCGATTTCGGCAAGCTCTTCCTCGCGGGTCAGCCGGTCCTGCTGAAGTGCCAGATCCTGATCGGTCTGCTCGAGGATCGCCTGTCGTTCGGCAAACAGGCGCAGATCGAAGGTCGGCACGCCTTGGGCGACAGCTGGCGCCGCAGCGGGACCAGCCAGTGCAAAGCCGATCATCGAGAGAGGAAGCCAGGTCCGCATTGGCTTAGCCGCCCGCCCCCAAGAGGACGAAATCGCAGGCCATGTCGCGGCGCGTGACCTCCGCCCCCATGGTCGAGATCGTGGCGGTGGCGGTTGCGCCTTGTGCGGGTGCATCGCGGAAGTTGAAGCAGTTGGCTTGCGCGGGGTTATGCTGCGCGCAAGCCGTAAGGGTGAGGCCAAGGCCGAGCAGCACAACGCTGCGGATGATGGTACGGGTCATGTCACTCTCCAGAAATCAGGGCGGTCACGGTAATCTGGGCCAACGAGGGCCTCGCCTTTCTCCATGCCGCCAAGGATGGTCACGAGGGGGCCGAGGGCGCTGAGATCGGCGTCGATCACCACCGCGCCGCGGTCATCGCGCACAAGCGCGAGCCGCGAGGCGGAGCCGACGCCCAAGAGCACGTCGAGTTCCTTGTCGCTGAGGCCGAGCATTGCGTAATCCGCCGCCGAGGCGCGGATGTTGGGGAGAAGCACTTGGGTGGGCACGGCTTCCACGATGGTCTTGCCGGTCCGGGTCCGCTCGAGCTGGCTGGCGTACTGGGTCATCATCACGACGACGGCGTTCTGCTTGCGCGCGGTCACCAGCCAGTTCGAGAGCCGTTCCGCGAAATACGCGTTGTCGAGCGCCTTCCAGGCCTCGTCGATGACGATGATTGTGGGCTTGCGGTCCTCGATCACCCGTTCGACCCGGCGGAAGAGGTAGGACAGGACCGCCATGCGTTCTCGCTCGCTCTCGGAATCGAGGATGCCGGTCAGGTCGAAGCCCGCGACGTCAGCATCAGTGCTGCCCCCAATTTGGAACGTGTCATCTGCGTTCGCCCCGAAGATCCAGCCGTAGCGGCCATCGGCCGTCCATTCCTGCATTCGCTCGAAGAGATCGCCCTCGTCATCGGTCGAGACGAGGAGCGAGGCGAAGTCCGACCAGTTCCGCAGGCCGGCGTTTCCCGCACTCGCGTTCTGGCGCACGACCTCCTGCAGGCGGTTGGTCTGCACCGGGGTCAGGGGTCTGTCCCGCCGCTCGAGGAGGCTTGCGAGCCAGTCGGCAAGCCAGGCCTGACCGCGAGCATCGATCTCGGTCTGCAGGGGATTAAGCCCCGTGGGCCGTCCGGCCCGCACCGTCGAATAGCTGCCGCCAAGCGCGCGGACCGCCATTTCCATGCCGGCGCGGTAGTCGAAGACGAAGAGCCGCGCGCCTGCGCGCCGCGCCATGGTCATGAGGAACGCCGCCAGCACGGATTTGCCCGATCCGGGGCGGCCGAGGATCAGCGTGTGGCCACCCGTGGGCTCGCGATCCGGTGCGCCTTGTTCGTGGAAGTTGAAGCGGAACCCGCTGCGCTCAGGCGTCGGGAAGAGCGTGATCGGTACGCTCCAGGGCACTTCTCGACCTGTCTTGCCAAGCGGGGTGCGGTGGAAGGTGGCGAGATCGGCGAAGTTGTGGTTCGTGATCGCGGCCTTGCGGCTCCGCGCGCCCGTGTTCCCGGGGTGCTGCGCCACAAAATGCGCCCGTGCCCCGAAGGCCTCCGAGATCAGGTTGATGCCGGAGGTGGCGGAGATGTTGCGGATCTCTGCCGCGATGTCGTCGAGGGCGGCTTGGCTGCGCGCGTAGACGGCCACCGTCATGTGGTGCTCGCCGAAGATCAGGCGCTTGGATTCCAGATCGTCCTGCGCGAGCTCCAGTTCCTGGGCGAGACTGACGGCTCCGTCGTTGGCGGCCTGCATAAGCCGCAGCTGCCGCTTGATCCGGCCCGCCATGATGTTGGCGTTGATCGGCACGAAGGAATGCGTGACCACCATGTCGACGGGCAGGTTCAGCTCGTCGAGCATCAGGCTGTCGGTCTTGGCGGGATAGTTCTTCACCGCGAAGATCGCGCCGAGCTTGTCGCCTACGGCACCGTCGGAAAGCGCGATGGTCGTACCGCGAAAGGTGACGCGGGTATTGGCCACATCCTCTGCGATCACGCCGAGGCGTGACCGCGGGAAGAGCGGGTGCTCTTCGCCGGTGTTGAGGGAGCCGAGGAAGCCCAGAAGCTCGCCAGTGCTGGCCGCAAGCAGTCGGGGCTTCAACTCATCGAAGGACGACAGGAGAAAACCCACGACCTCGTCGAGCTTGCGCAAGCGGCGGGTTGTGTCGGCAGCATTCCGCGCGCGGGAGGGCCCAAGTCCGAACGGCAGGCGGCTGCCGGTCTCCGGGCGCTTCAGCACGGTCAGGGTCAATGTCTTGTCGCGCAGACCCGAGCGGCCCAGATGGGCGAGCCAGCGCTTATCGACGGCGGCGGCAAAACCCTCGCCCGGGATGGGCGGCAGGGTCACGTCGACCGCTTTAGACACCTTGTGCAGGTAGAAGGAAAACTCCGTCCCCACCTGCGCGACGATCCCGGCGAGGAGCCCGCCGATCCGGTCGAGATGCGCGTCCTCGCTCGTGGTGCTGTTCACCCCTTCCAGCCGGATGCATTGCATCAGCTCGTTGCCACGCGTCCGGATCGTCCGGTCGGTCACGAGGCTCACATAAGGCAGCATCGACGAGAGCCGCTTCTCGCCCTTGACCCATGCGGGCAGGGCTGTCAGCGGATCAAGCGCTTCCCCGACGTGCTCAGCAATTCCATCACGGGGCATAGCTGTCGCCTCCGTGCAGTTTGCGGTTCGCCGTGGGCGGGGTTTCCTGCAAGGTGATCACCAGGACATCGAGGAAGTTCGGATCCCAGTCCGCGGCCTTCCAGAGCGCCGGCCAGGCCAGCCCCGCGAAGACGGCCACCACCCAGCTCTGCACCCAGAGGAACAGCAGCGTCGAGCCAAAGAGCCAGACCATGGCGTACATGATCGGCAAGCCCATCAGCTTGGGCGGCCTCAGAAGGCCGATGAACACGCGGGACTGGTCGGACATGGGTGCTTCTCAGGTCGTCCAGATGGCGGCGACGATGGTGGGCGCCGCGGCGATGCCCGCGATCGCAACCACGACCCAGAGCGCTTGCCGGAAATCGAGGATACCGAAGAGCCAGGAGAGAAACACACCGATCAGCGCGAGTGTGCCGATCACGATTCCCAAGGGGCCGGTGATCGCATCCACGATGCCTTGCAGCAGAGTTTGCACGGGCGACAGGTCAATGCTTTGAGCAAGCGCCGGTCCCGCCAGCACGATGAGCGCCATCGCGCCGAGCGCAACAATAGAAGATTTGGACGTCACGACAGGTCTCCTCTCAGCCGCTGGAACACGGCTGTCACACGGGCCACATGGCCTTGGGTTTCTCGAAAAGGGGGAATGCCGCCATGGCGGGTGACCGCATGGGGGCCGGCATTGTAGGCCGCGAGTGCCAGCGCGGGATCGCCGAACTGCTCGAGCATCATCAGAAGGTAACGGGCCGACCCGTCGAGGTTCTGCGCGATGTCATGGGGGTCGACGCCGAGATCGCGCGCGGTGTTGGGCATCAGCTGGCCGAGCCCGATGGCTCCAACCGGGCTCAGCGCACGCGGGTTATAGGCGCTCTCGACCTCGATATTGGCGCGGTAGAACAGCGCCCAATCGGTGACCGACAGGCCCGCCTGGCGCAGAGCGTCATGGCTGCCGTAACGCAACGCTGTGGTCTCGATGGCGTGGAGGATTTCGGGGGAGGCGCGGATGGCGCGCGGGGCGACCTCTGCGGCAGCCGTCACATCGCTCAGGGGCGCATCATCCCCATGGGACTGCGGTGCTGCAAAGAGAAAGAGACGATCTGGAAGGGGCCCATTCTGGGCGTCTTCGTCACCGGTGAACGAGCGCAGGGTGCTCGTGGCATCAGTTATGTCGATCAGTCGGCCATCAGGGCTGACCTGGAAGATGAAACCGTCGGCAAGGGTCAAGGGTGCGGAACAAACACCTGTACCCAGTGCAACGACGAGCGCAAACGCGCGGTCAGTTGTCCTTGACCAGAACCGGACCGGTCCGCGGCTCGGGCGATCGCCCGGGGGCTGCATGGCGTTCGCGGGCGCCTTCGATGAGCGGGATGCTGGCAGTCGTGCAGCCCATGTCGGCAAGGAAGCTGACAAGGCCGACGATGGTCTTGAAATCGCGCAATTTGAGGACGCTGCGGCTGGTGACGAGCATTTTGTCGTCCCCTCCATCCGGGGCAACCGCCCGGATGACCCAAGCGCCGTACCAACTGTTATGGCGCTTCTCGGCGCCTTCCTTGCAGACCACCTCGATGAGGTAGCCTTCGGCAAGGAGGCCGCGCAGCCCGTCTTCTGTAACCACATTCGGTGCTACTTCTATCATGGCCTTCCCTGGATCCTTTTTTCTGCGTGAGGTGCAGTCTCGGGCCCACGGGGTCGCAACACCGCGGGCGATACAAGACAACATGAACGATAGCAAGACAATTAAAACGACTTGACGAAGATCGCCTTGCTCCGATAACGGTGATACCTGACAAACTTGTGATCTTAAAGGCGGCAAAGGAGTTTTGCCCTGCACATGTCCTGTGCGTGCAACATCCCCCTGGCGCTGCTGATCACTGTCCTTGTGGTGTGTGGTCCGGTCCATGCCTGCACTCCGCCGGAGCGGCCGTTCCTACCTGCGTCGCGCGAAGACATGCGCGCCTACGCGGACCTGATCCAGGGGGATTTCGAGGCCTACATCGCCGATGTGCAGGAGTACTTCCGCTGCCTCGACGAGGAGCGCGCACGGGCCTTTATCGAAGCGAGGGAAGTGAGCGAGGAGTACGGGCGGTTTCTCGACGCAGTGGAGTAGTGGTCCCCGCTCGGTCCTGAGACCCTGAAACGGAGTACCAGTTCATGCACTGCCTGTTTCAAGCGAGCTTTCAGTTCTCAGTCTTCCCGGTCAGGAAACAGCCCTGGCATCCATCGCCCTGCAAATTTGGCGGGAAAAGCCAGCTTTAGCGGGGCACGTGACGATGCTGAGGACAGCGCGCCAGCCTCGAGAAGCGCGGAGGTCACGCGTCGCGCCGTGCGGTCGCTCGTACCCAGGATGGACTCGACCTCGCCCCGCTCGATCTGTCCCTGATAAAGAACAGCTTTCAGAACAGTATCGGATTTCACAGGCAGGGATCCGGCACGTATCTCCTCTTCCGCCCAGATCAAAATGCGGTCCCGCAACCGGTCCGGTCGCATGAGCCCTGCCATGAACTCCACCTGGTCGATGCAGATGCGCAGAAAGAACTGCGCGAAGGAGGCAAGCGCCGCCTCGCTGAGCGTGCCGCGGCCGTCACGGTCGCCACGGCGCGGCCCATCACAGGCGGCGAGGTGTTCCTTGTAGGCTGCCTCCTGCCGCGCCAGCCCGCGCGCCACTGACCAAAGACCGCGCGTGTCCAGGGTCTTGCGCAGCATGGCGTAGGACATGAGACGTGCAACGCGCCCATTCCCATCAAGGAAGGGGTGCACCCAGAGAAGCCGGTGATGGGCGCAAGCCGCGGCAAGGATCGGTTCGATCCTGCCAGGAAGGCTATAGGCTTTGTGCATTCGGTCGAGGAAGCGGGGGACGGCTCCAGGGCTGACGGCGATATGCCGTCCGACTTCAACGTATCGTGTGCGCAGTTCCCCGGGCACAACCGGGATTTTCTCGCCTGTCTTTGGGTTCTCGACGAAGAGGAGCTCGGGCGGCAAGAGTTCACAAAACCGGCGATGCAGTTCGATGATTGACGCAGGCGCGGTCGGTGGTTCCGCCATGCCATCTTCGTCGATCCATTTCTGAACGGCGACATGCGCCTTGGCTTCAAGCTGAAGGTTTCGCCTCGATGGATCGGCACTGTAGTCGTTCCGCATCGCGCGTTCGATGTCGATGGGATGGGTGTCATGCCCCTCGATGAGGTTGCTGTAGTAGCAGTTCATCGCCCGCACGAGATCGGCAAGCGGCTCTGCGATTGAAACGGGCAAGCTGCTGCGGAAGGCGGCGGATTTCTCCGCCAACTCGAGCACAAGATCATTCAAGCCCGAGCGGACAGGAGAGCCTTCCGAGACCATGAGGGGCTCGAACAAGCCTACCGTTTCGCCGTCATCACGGACCATCACATGACCTTCCCGCTGGCCGCTTTCGTGGCCGTACACATTCTCCATAAAATGAATACTTATCATAGTAGTGCGCTACAGGATACGGAGATCACGTCCGGTTACTTGGCCGGTACGATGTCCACTTATGCTTGGCTAGGGGATCCCATTGCCCAATCGGTGCCCTGAAGCCACTTCATGCGTCAGACCGACATCTGCGACCAGCCCTTGGGGGGTCACACCGCAACTCCCGCGATGAAATTGCCTTGCTATCGTTAGTGTTGTTTTGTATCGCCGAACCATTGTAGCAGGAGTCGGCGTCATGAAGCACAGGGTCAGAACCGCGACAGCCGCCGCGGCCATCACCGTATCGAGCCTCGTCGGGTCGGTCGAGCCGGCGCAAGCCTATCAGGTCGACTGCGCCATCTTGCTCTGTCTGGCAGGCGGCTGGCCAGCATCGGCGCCTTGTGCCCATGCAAGGGCGGTCTTCATCCGCAGGATCACGCCCTGGCCGATCGAGCCGCCCTTGCAGATCTGGCGCTGCCCGATGGGGGCGTCGTTCAGCGCCCCTGCCTTGGAGTCGCCAATGGAACGGTTGTACGACATTGCCTTCCGGGATGCGCCTCAGGTCAGCGTGCCGCAAGATCCCTTGCCCTTGGTTCAGGTCCAGTCTGACGAGCGAGCCGACATCGACATTTCGGGCGATGCTTTCGACTTCGTTCGCAGCATCCGTGTCTTTCACATCCAGTTCAGCCAGCGCCAAAATCGAGATGGCGATTGCATCCGATCCGACGGCACACGTCTTGGTTCATACGGCACGCAAGGTGATTACCACTGGCGAGGTTCGAGCGTAGCCGCCGTGCCTACAGCATCTGACCTTCCTCGCCCAAGCGGCTGCGGACAGGTCAACTACCGCTCGGTCTTCGTCGATTGGCGGGATCATGAGGGGAACTACGGCTTCGAAGAGGTCCGCTACTGAACCTGTGCGGGCCTCCATCTGGCGGGCCCGCTTCCAATACATCTTGCACCGGAGACCGTGCACTGAACCCAAAAAGGGAAACGACGCCAGACCGTAAAGCCTGACGCCGCGCTAGAAGAACCCGTGAACAAGGATCTTCTAGCGCACAGTCCGAACCTCTGCAACCAGCAAAGTTGTTTTGCTGGCAATAATGTTGTTTGCTCTCGGCATGGGGTCGTCTCTCACAGGAGACACCAACCATGGAACCCACGACCGGCCTGATCCTGCGACGGATCACCCAGACAGACTTATCCGTTTCCGCCCACAAGCTGGCAACCGTCATCCTCGACGCCATCGCGTGGAAGGAGGGCTACAACGGGCTGCCGCGCGGGACGGCCGCCTTCACCCTCGCTGATCTCGCGTCCAAGATGGGCATCTCACGCCAATACCTGACCGAGCTGCTGGCTGAACTCGAGGCGTCCGAGCTGGAGTTGAGACGAGAGAAGCCCAACGGCAAGTTCGCACCCTGGCTTTTCCGGTTCACGGCCTTCGACGCCGAGAGTGAAGATCAGGATGTTGCGTCAGGCACAGGCGACACATCACCATCTATAGAGAAAGATAACAAAAATGTATTCTCAGGGCGGATCACCATTAGCGCTGGATCGAACGTCTTCCAGACCTGCTGGGCCGAGCTGATCAAGGCGGCGAAGAAGGCCCTGCCCTGCTGGAACGTCGACACGCAGGTGATCTGGGACTGCTTCCATGCCTTCAATCGGGCGCGCGGGAACGAAAATGTTCCGGCCGGCTTCCTCCTCGGCTTCATGCGCCGTTGGCGCACCTCACCTGGTACGGTGAGCCGACCTGAGGCAGCGTCCACGTCGGCGGAGCGAGCGCCTGATCCGCGTGAGCGGGAGTTGCACAACCAGATCAAGGCTGCACCCAGTAGCAACCGGCAGTTTCATGCATCGGACCTGTGTCGGCTCATCGGGCAAGCGGCTTACGACGCTCGAATTCTCGATGTCATCCGGCAGTTCGGATGCCAAAGGTTCGTGGCGACGCTTGCCGTTCACGGGCGCGCTGTGATGGCGGGGGAGATAACGCGATGATCGAGAGACGGCTATGTGCCCGAGAACGAAGATCGCGAACACGACCATGAAGCCGTCCTGAAACGCAGCGTTTGATGATTGGATCACCACGGTCTGCCCCAGAAAAGAGGCTGCGGCAGGTAGGAGCTGCGTGTCTGGCAGCCCTGACGAGTGCATCAGGCCGGCGACTTCGCGCAGAAGTTCCATCGTGGTGGTATTGTCGCTGGTTTGCGTGGCTGCAAAGGCATCGGCGTGCATGACTGTTCGCCGCTCGATGAAAACAGTGAGCAGGTTGACCCCGAAGGCGCCGCCGAGCTGGCGGATGAAGTTCGAGGCCCCAGAGCCCTGCCCCAGGAGATGCCGGGGCAATACTTTCAAAGCTCCTGAGGAAATTGCCGGGAACACCAGCCCCAGACCCACCCGGGAAATCACGGTCCACCAGGCAAGTGTCCAGAATGTTGTGTTGATATTCGCATCCGCCATCAGCCAAGAGGACCAAGCGAAGATCGCCATGCCGATGCCAATCAGGATTGCGGCTGGAACCCTGTCGGACAGGCGCCCTGCGATCGGGAAAACGATCAACATTACGAAGCCCGACGGCATCAGCAGAAGACCCGCTTGCGTCGGCGTCATGCCTTGGATCTGCTGGACAAAGACCGGCAAGAGATAGGTCGAGCCAAAAAGCCCTGCCCCCATGATGAAGGACACCACCGAGGCAGAAACGAAGGCAAAATTAGCAAAGAGCCGCATGTCGAGCATGGGTTTGTCGGTGTGAAGTTCCCACAGAATGAAGCTTGCGGCCGAGGCTGCGGACACTATAAAGCCTAAAAGTGTCATGTTCGAATCCCAGCCCAGACGCTGAGCATTCGACAATGTGCTGAGGAGGACGGCGAGAAAGACCGCAAGGATCGCGACGCCCGGGAAGTCGAAAGCGGGAAGCGGCCCGGTCTGCTCTCGACCTGGCAGAAAAAGGTTTGACAGCAGGATGGCAATCCCGGCGAAGGGAAGGCCCAGATAGAAGACGAAGCGCCAGTCGAAGGCGTCCATCAATACGCCGCCGATCCAGGGCCCGAGAGCAGGGGCGAGCACCACACCCACCCCGTAGATCCCCATCGCTGCGCCACGCTTGTCAGGAGGGAAGACCTTGAACAACATGATCATCGCCAGCGGCTGGACAATGCCCGCTGCGGCCCCCTGGACGACGCGCGCCAATGTCAGGATGGTTTCATTCGGAGCAAGACCGCCGACGACCGAGCCGACCAGAAAGACGCCCATCGCGGCATTCACTGCCAGAATGGAATTGAAGCGTTTCATCAGTCCCTCGCCCGACCGAAAACCGGCATTTCAACAAATGCGTCAGGCCGCCTTGACCCCGGGGGGAGGCGACGCTACCTCCCCGGTCACGTATACCGACCGGATGGTACAGTCTTGATCCAAGAATCGCAAAGCGCGCGCCGGAATGCAAGCCCGCGGATCCTTGCCGCGGCGCGTGCAATTGCCGCGCGCGAGGGCGTTGCGCACATCTCTTTCGAGGCGGTTGCCCGCGAAGCGGGACTGTCGAAGGGAGGCGTCCTCTACAATTTCCCGACCAAGCGCGACCTCATGGCGGCGCTGTTGAAAGAGATGCTGGCCGAACACGATGCGTTGGAGGCGGGCCTGCCGCAGGATGCGCGGCACCGCACGCTGCGCCGGCATCTGGCGTCGCTGGACAGTCTGGACAGCGCGGATTCGGACCTGTCGATGTCGATCCTGGCGGTTGCTGCGGCGGAGCCCGACCTTCTCGATCCGCTGCGTCGCGCGCTGGAGGCCGATCTTGCACAGATCGAGGCCGAGGCGACGGACGCAAACCGCGATCGTCTCATCTTTTTCGCGCTTCAGGGGCTGCGGTTCCATGCCCTCCTCTCGCTTCCCGGCGGCGAGCCTGCCGTTCGCAGGCAACTCGGCCAGACGATAAGGGAGATGATCGAAAATGCCCACTAAAGGCAAACTGGGTGCAGTTCTGGGGTTCGGAGCCGTGGCGGCTGTCAGTGCCTTCCTGCTTGTCGTGCCCAGCTGGCAGATCCTGGCGCAGGGCAAGACGGAACCGGCCGAAAGCGCTGTTGCCGCGCCGCAGGACAGGGCGGACGCGGCGGTTGTGCTGCCGGTCGAACTGACCCAGGCCCTTGTGCAATCCGAAACCAGGACACGGTCCTTTGCCGGTTCGGTCGAGGCGCTGCGCACGGTCGATCTGGCCTTCCAGATTTCCGGCCAGATCGTCGAGTTTCCCTTGATCGCCGGCGCCCGTGTGCCGGCCGGCGGGCTGATCGGCCAGATCGACAAAGCCGATTTCGAGCTTGCGCTGGACCGCGCGCGCGCCTCTTACGATCTGGCGCGCAGCGAGTTCACCCGCGCCTCGGCGCTGTCGAACCGCGGGGTTGCCACCGACGCGCAGCTTGACGCGGTGCGCGCGCAACTTGCCCAGGCCGAGGCGGCGCGGCGCGAGGCGGAACGGCGTCTGACCCAGACCGAGGTGCGCGCCCCCTTCGATGCCATCGTCGCCCGCACCTATGTCGAAGCCTTTTCCAACGTGACGCCCGCCCAGCCGGTGGTCCGGCTTCAGGACGTGTCCGAACTCCTTATCCGCATTTCGCTGCCCGAGGATCTGGCCGCCGTGGCCCGCGTCCAGCCCGACCTGTTTTCGGTTACGGCCACCTTTCCGGCGGCACCCGGCTATCGCCCGACGCTGGAGCCGCGCAGTTTCGCGGCCGAGGCCAACCCTGCGACGCGGACCTTCGATGTCGAATTCCGCATTCTTGGCGAGATCGACCCGCGCATCCTGCCGGGCATGACGGCGAATGTCGCGGTGGGCGAAAAGGAAAGCAGCGGTCCGGCGCAGGCGGTGACGCTGCCGGTTTCGGCGGTGGACACGACCAGCCGGGCCAATCCGACGGTCTGGATCTACAACGCCGAGGACAGCACCGTCACCCGCCGCGATGTCCGGCTCGGACTGCCGAGCGACAACCGGATCGTCGTGCTGGAGGGGCTGGAGCCGGGCGAAACGGTGGTCGCAACCGGCTGGTGGCGCCTGCGCGACGGGGCGCGGGTGGCGGTCGTCGGCCTCTGACGGCGGGGACTAAGACCGCCATCCATCGAAATGCGGAACGGGAGAATGACCGGCATGGCATCCGAAACGGTTGATGCAGCACGCATGAGCATCGCGCGCGGCGCCATTCGGCGCCCCGTTGCCGTCTGGCTTGCGATCCTGTTCTGCCTGCTCGGCGGGTTCTGGGGGCTTGCCAGTGTCGGCCGTCTCGAGGATCCGAGCTTCACGCTCAAGACCGCGCTTGTCTTCGTGCCCTATCCCGGCGCGACCGCCGAGGAGGTCGAGGAAGAGGTCGCCGATGTCATCGAGACCGCGCTGCAGCAGATGCGGCAGCTTGACCGCGTGCAGTCGAAATCCATGCCCGGCATGGCGCAGATCACCGTCGAGATCGACATGCGCTACGGGCCCGACGAGATCCCGCAGATCTGGGACGAGATGCGCCGGCGCATCGGCGACGTGCGCGGCCAACTGCCCGCCGGTGCCCGGGACCCCATCATCAACGACGATTTCGGCGATGTGTATGGCCTGTTCTATGCCGTGACCACCAATGGCCTGACCCCCACCGAACAGCGCGATCTGGCGACGATGCTGCGGCGCGGGCTGGTGACGGTGGACGGGGTGGCCAAGGTCGAGGTCCAGGGCCTGATCGAGGAAGAGATCACCATCGCCATCGACCCGGCCCGCCTGGCCGGTCTGGGCCTGCCGCCCGACCAGCTGATCGGCGTGATCGCCAGCGAGAACCAGGTCTTCGCCAATGGCGAGGTCACCGCCGACACCGCGCGCATCCCGCTCTCGGTGCCGCAAGGCTATGCCACGGTCGAAGGGATCGAGGCGCTGCGTCTGGGCGCGGCGGGGCAGGTCGGGCAGGCCACCGTCTATGATCTCGCCACCGTCAGCCGCCACGAGGTGGAACAGCCCCGACAGATCATCCGCGAAAATGGCGTGCGGGCCTTCACCATCGGCGTTTCGGCACTGACCGACCGCAACGTGGTGGCGGTGGGCAAGGCGGTGGAGGCCCGGCTGGCAGAACTGGCCAGCGCCCTGCCGGAAGGCACCGATCTGATCCCGATCTACGAACAGCACAAGGTGGTGGACGAGGCGGTATCGAACTTCCTTGTCGGCCTGTTCCAGTCGGTGGCCATCGTGGTGGGCGCGCTGATGCTGACGATGGGCTGGCGCGCGGGTCTTGTGGTGGGGGCGACGCTGGGCCTGACGGTGATGGCGACCGTCTTCTTCATGGCCGTCTTCGGGATCGAGATGGAGCGCATCAGCCTGGGCGCGCTGATCATCGCCATGGGGATGCTGGTGGACAACGCCATCGTCATTGCCGAGGGCATGGTGATCGGCATGGCGCGCGGCCAGACGCCCGAGGATGCCGCCGCCGAGACCGAAAGCGCCACAAGCATTCCGCTCCTGGGCGCCACGGTCATCGGCATCATGGCGTTTTCCGGCATCGGGCTCTCGCCGGATGCGACGGGCGAGTTCCTGTTCTCGCTCTTTGCCGTGATCGCGATCTCGCTGCTGCTCAGCTGGGTCCTGGCGGTCACGGTCACGCCCTACCTCGGCAAGCTTCTGCTGAAGGCCCCGCAGGATGTGTCGGCCGATCCCTATCGTGGGATCATGTATCGGGCCTACCGCGGGATCCTGCACGGCTCGCTCAGGGTCCGCTGGCTGGTGATGGTGGTCATCCTTGGGATCACCGTCGCTTCGATCATGGCCTTCGGCCAGGTCAAGCAGGCCTTCTTCCCGGCCTCGAACACGCCGCTGTTCTATGTCCAGTTCCAGATGCCGCAGGGCACCGACATCCACACCACCGACCGCGCCATGCAGCGGCTGGAACAGATGGTCATGGCCGAGCCCGATGTGGTCGCCGTGACGACCCTGGTCGGGCGCGGGGCCAGCCGGTTCATGCTGACCTACAACCCCGAACAGGCCGACCCCAGCTACGGCCAGCTGATCGTGCGCACGCGCGATGCCCTGGTGATCCCGGAACTGGCGGCCCGGCTGAACCGCGAGCTGGCGATGGAGTTCCCCCACGCGCTGGTCCGCACCGAAGAACTGGTCTTCGGCCCGCCCGCGGGGGCTGCGGTGGCGGTGCGCTTCTCGGGACCAGATCCGCTGATCCTGCGCCAACTTGCCGACGAAGCGTTGAAGATCTACGAGGCGGCCGGCACGATCATCGACCCGCGCACCGACTGGCGCCAGCGCGAATTGCGCGTCGTGCCGATCGTCGATGAATCGCGGATGCGCCTGACCGGCGCCACCCGCCAGGCAATCGCCGACACGGTGCAATTCGGCACCTCGGGCCTGCGCGTGGCAGCCCTGCGCGAAGGCGACGCCGAGGTGCCGATCTATCTGCGCCTGCCCGAGTCCCAGCGTGACGGCATCGACCGCGTGCAGGACCTGCCGGTCTGGTCGGCCGGCGCGGGGGCCTATGTGCCGATGTCCAACATGGTGACGCGGATGGAGGTCCAGCTTGCCGAGGCGCTGATCCACCGGCGCGATCGCGAGCGCACGATCACCGCCCAGGGCAGCAAGCGGCCCGATCTGACGGCGGACCAGGCCTTCCGCAGCGTCCGCGCCCAGATCGAGGCGATGGAGCTGCCACCCGGCTACCGGATGGAATGGGGCGGCGAGTTCGAAAGCTCGCAGGATGCGCAGGCCTCGCTCGGCAAGCAGTTGCCGCTGGGCTTCCTGGTGATGCTGACGATCTCGATCCTGATGTTCAACAAGGTGCGTCAGCCGCTGATCCTGTGGCTTGTGGTGCCGATGTCGGTGACCGGGATGGTTCTGGGGCTGTTGGCCAGCGGCCTGCCCTTCACCTTCACCGCGCTGCTGGGCTTCCTGTCGCTGTCGGGGATGCTGATGAAGAACGCCATCGTCCTGGTCGAGGAGATCGACCTGCGCCGCGCGTCCGGGGCGGCTGATTACGATGCCGTGGTGGAGGGCTCGGTCAGCCGTCTGCGCCCCGTGGTGCTGGCGGCGGGGACGACGATCTTCGGCATGCTGCCCTTGCTGCCGGACGCCTTCTTCGCCTCGATGGCGGTCACGATCATGGGGGGCCTCGCCTTCGCCTCGGTCCTGACGCTGCTGGCGGTGCCGGTGCTCTATGCGATCCTGTTCCGGATCCGACGGCCGCGCGCCGGTGCGGGACAGGAAATCCCCTCCGCTGCCACGACATGACCGCTTCGAAGCCGCCTTGCGGGGCGGCTTCGCCTGTCCGCATGATAGCGGAATCGTCGGATATCGAAGGGCCGCAGCCTGACGCACATCGGGGCAGGAGGAACGGATCGGCGATGACGGAGCTTACGTCCCGGACGATCTGATGCCGTCACACGTATTGCCGAGACCCGGTCGCGGGACGCATCACCGGCAAAGTCCCACCAAGTCGAGGCGGCAGGGCGGCGGGAAAGGTTCGGCGCAGGGGTCGCGCCGGGCATCGGGCGAAATCCCGGCCCCGAGCACGATACATGAAGCGTGTCGTGATGCAGAAGGCGGCAAGGCTTTGGCCGCCGACGGTCCTGGCCTTGCCTGCCAGCCCCTTGTTGGGAAACGTCCGGAAACCGATCGCAGGCCTTGCGCTCGCAAGCGACGGTCGCCGGGTCGGCATCGCCCATGCCGGACTTTCCCTTCAGGAAGAGCCCGAAGGACAGTGTCTGCATGGCCGGTCCCGGAGGGATGACCTGCCGCCAGGCCCACTGGTCCATCGGGGCCTGTGGGGCGCGATCGTGCGAGACGATCCCCGCTTCGGGATGCAGGCTGGCGCGATAGCCACGGATCGCCCGCGATTCCCACAGGACGAAATCGCCGTCCTCCAGCACGGGCACCCTGGCCATCGGATTGCGCCGCAGGACATCCCCGGCGCGGAGGCCGACCTCGACGATGTCGAGGTCGGTCACCAGTTCGAAGGCCACGGCGCAGACGCGCAGGGCATCGGGCGGGAAGGTGGCGTTTACCGTCCCGTCCTGCCGCCCTCAGCCCTGCGAGCGCAGCAGTGCGGCCCTATTTGCCAGCAGGAAGTCGCGAACGGACTGTCCCGGCTGGCCGGTCAGGGTATTCAGATCGGCGCTGGCCACGTCGAGATAGCCTTGCGCGATCGCCTCGTCGAAAGAGGCGAAGACCCGCCCCATGAACTCCGGCAGGCCATTCCCGATCATCGCCTGCACCAGATCTTCGGTGGGCAGGGCGACATAGGGGATCGGCTTGCCCGCGATCCCGGACAGGATCTCCGCGATCTCGGCCTGGCTCACGGCCGCGGGGCCGGTGATGTCGAGGGTCTGCTTTCCCCTGGCCGTCATCAGCGCCGCGGCTGCGGCACGGGCGCAATCGGCGCGCGTCACATATCCGGTCTTGCCGTCAGCAGCGGCGGCGAAGTGCTGGCCCAAGGCGATGCTCTGGGCACCTGCCATCAGCAGAAGATCGGCGTAAAGGTTGTTGCGCAGGATGGTGTGATCGGCGCCGCTGGCCACGATCAGCTTTTCGGTTTCCGCGTGGTCCGGGGCGAAACCGATCGGACTGTCGGGGACCGGGTTGGTCAGCGAAGTATAGACGATATGGCTGATGCCCGCGGCTTTGGCCGCCGCGACGGCGTTGGAATGGGCGGCAAGCCTTTTGCCCGGTGTCAGATCGTCGGTCGAGATGATCAGGATGCGCTTGCCGCCCGCAAAGGCGGAGTCGAGCGACGTCGGGTCGTTGAAATCGCCCTTGCGCGCCTCGACGCCCCTTGCCGCCAGATCGGCAAGCCTTTCGGGATTGCGCGAAATGGCGATGATCGGCCCGACACCCGCCTGAACCAGCAGATCGACCACCTGCCGGCCAAGCTGGCCGGAGGCGCCGGTCACGATGAAGGGGCCGCTCTGGATGCTGGTCATGTTCTTTCTCCTGTTCAGATGTCGTGAGAAACTTTTGCGCTCAGTCGTGGATATGCACGGGGGCTGGGTTTGCCAGCTTGCCGCGGGCGAAGTCCCAGCTTGTGGTCAACAGGCGCAGCATCACATCGACCTCGCCCGCGTCACGGGGGGCGAAGGCCATGACCGCCGTCGCGGGGATGTAGCCCAGCCGCGCCATCGGATGCGGCTCGCCCCAGCCCTTCGCGATCAGCTCCTCCACCGCGGGCAAGGGCAGCATCAGATGCGACGAACCGTCGTAGGAGGGATGCACATGGGCGAATTCGCGCCCGATCATGAAGGCCTCGCGCGGGCCGCAGGCATGGGGCCGGGGCAGCACCAGCGCCTCGGCCCCCGGAACCGAAATGCCCGAGGGGCGGCGCTCGACAAAGGGCAGGGCGAAGGCGCGGCGCTTGAAAAGCGCGTGAACCTCGGGGGTCGAATTCTGCGACACCTGTTCATGCGGGGCGCAATCGGTGGTCCGGGGGCGCGGGCCCGGGCGCATCGGCAGTTCGAAACCCATGGCGTCACCCGAACCGGAAGGCGCTTTCCACCGCGCCCATGACATGATCCTCAAGCGTCTTGGCACCGCGATCCGCGCCGGCCGCCCCCGCCACCACATGCAGCGGGATGAGGTGTTCCTCACGCGGGTTGGCCTCGCGCCCGCCGGGGGCCTGGTCCCAGGCCGCCAGCATCGCGTCGCGGCGGGCGGGATCATCCTGCGTCACCGCGTCGGTGAGCCAGCGGTCGAAATCGCCCCCCGCGACCGGGCCGCGGGCCCCGCCGCGCATCGACTGCATCATCACCCGCATGTTGTGATAGGTGTTGCCCGACCCGATAATCAGCACCCCCTCGTCGCGCAGGGGGGCCAGCGCCCGGCCCGCGGCCAGATGCGCCTGAGGGTCGAGGTCGGCACGCAGGCTCAGCTGCACGGTCGGGATGTCGGCCTCGGGGAAGGCGACCTTCAGCGGCACGAACACGCCGTGATCGTAGCCGCGCACCGGATCCTCGCCGGTCAAGAACCCGGCCCCTTCCAGCAGGTCGCGCACACGGGCCGCCAGCGCGGGGTTGCCCGGCGCGGGCCAGGTCAGCCGATAGGTATGCGGCGGAAAGCCCTGATAGTCGAACAGCAGCGGCGGCGCGGGGTTGGTCTGCACGGTAAACACCCGTTCCTCCCAATGGCCCGAGATCACCAGCAGCGCCCGCGGCCTTGCCGGAAGGCTTGCCGGGAACGCCTCGAGGAACCTGCGCTGCCGCAGCCAGGGGTCGGGCGGATCCCAATCCATGAAGAAGCACGGTCCCCCGCCATGCGGAAGAAATACCGCAGGTTGCCTGTCCGTCATGTCGTCGTCCTTTCAAGCCCGGGCGGCACGCCGCCGCTTGCGCTTTGCTTGAAACCTGATGATTTCAGATGTAGCTTTTCCTAGCAGTCTTACTGAACAAATAAAAGTAGGCACCGAAAAGTAACCAGCCTTCTCCTGCCGCAAGGAGCGCCCGCGATGAAGACCGCCCTGCCCCCCTCCTGCCCGATGGAGGGCCTGCTGCGTGTGATCACCGGCCCGTGGACCATCTATATCCTGTGGGTCCTGTCCGAGCAGGGGCCGCAGCGTTTTGGCGCGATCAAGCGCCTGGTGCCTGGAATCTCGACGCGGGTCCTGACCGAACGGCTGCGGATGCTGGAACATGCCGGCGTCGTCTGGCGCGAGCAGACCATGACCATTCCGCCCGCAGTCAGCTACGGGCTGACCGACCGGGGCGCGGAACTGCGCGGCGTGCTGGACACGCTTGGCTCCATCGCGCGCCGCTGGGAGGCCGAGGGTGCCTTTGCCAGTAACGCGCGGGCCGCAGAATGAGGGGGCGCTGCCTGGTCGCGGGATGATCGTTTGCTGCTTGTCCGGCGACGCCGCCCCTGCCGACAGCGTCAAGGTCGATGGGCGCCATGTCCGGGCCCCCCGCTGCCCGCGCGGAAGCATGACGTTTCGGGCGCGCAGACGTTCGACGCACCCGGCCGGTGCCTTTCGGGCTGTCTGACCCCGCCGTGGCGGGGCGACTGATCGGTCGGCCTGCGGGTCCGGGGCGCGGGCTACGGGAACCGGCAGCCGATGCAGTCCCGCTCATGGTCCGGACAACGTCTGTCCCGAACGTTCCGGGGCAGACGGGACCTCGTGACCGAAGCGCAAGAGCAGCCGAAACCGGCGAAGGACGTTCCCCTCGGGTCCGGGCCCGTCCGGCGCAAGCTCTGTCCGCAGTCGTCGGTCGTGCGTTGCAGGCTCGACGCAGAAGAGGCCGCCATCGGGCGCGATCCGGCGGTGGAATTGAAGCCAGGGTAGCTGGTCGGCCGCAGCCTCAAGCCGGAACAGGACACGCGCATCGCCGATCCCGCGCCCAACCTCGACCACCGTCGCGCCGGGGGGTGCCGGCTCGCAGAAGGTGCCGGGGGCCGAACCCGGCAGGTCGGGGCGCGGCTGTCCTGCGACGGACACCACGGTGTCCGCGCCGACGAGCGGAGGTCCCAGGTTGACGTGATAGAGGGCCATCACCCGGTCCCCTTCGGCGGGCGCGTGCAGCGCGACCTCGTCCTCGATGGCGATTTCGGCGCGGTCGGCCGGGATGGTGATGCGGCGCAGGAGCGTCCAGGATGCGCCGCCGGCGACGCCGTGGGCGACCCGCGCCCGGATCTCGGCGCTGCCGTCCGGGCCGACGCAGGCGGCCTCGACCTGCGCCTTGCGCAACGACATCGACCCGTGCAGCGGATAGCGCCTGCCCCCCTGCGCCTCGGGCTGGCGGATGTGATCGAAGCCGCAGGTGCACATCAGCCCGCCAAGCGCCTGATCCATCTCGCCGGGGGCGGCGGGGGCCAGGCCGTTCGGCCCGACCCAGCCGAAGGGCACGCCGTTCAGCCGCACCTGCCCCAGATCGAGGCAGCGGTCGGGCAGGAGATCGACGGTCAGCCCGGCGGCATTCGCCACCTCGATCAGCCGCGATCCGTCGGCCGGGCCGCCGTCGAGGCGCAACTGCCGCAGCGCCGCCGGCTCAGGCATCGTCGATCCGCGCGCCGGTCTCGGGATCGAACAGCAGCCAGTGCCCCTCGCGCGGGAAGACGTGCAGGCGCTGGCCGGGCGCGACGGTCTCGGCCAGCCCGGTCTCGTCGCGCAGGTCCAGCCGGATCGTGAGCCGCCCGACCGGGGCGGTCCCGGTCAGGAAGGCGTCCTGCCCGGTGAACTCGACCGCCTGCACCTCGAAGGGCCAGCGGTCGGGCGCGGCATGGTCGGCCACCCCGATATGCTCGGGCCGGATGCCGAGGTCCACCTGCCGCGCCGCAGGGGGCGCCGCCGCCCCGGGCAACGCCAGCCCCTCGAAGGCCGCCCCGCCGCCCGGGGCCGCCGCCAGCCGGCCGCGCAGGATGTTGATCTCGGGCGAGCCGATGAAGCCCGCGACGAAGCGGTTGCGCGGCGCGCGGTAGATCTCGCGCGGGGTGCCGATCTGCTGGATCCGGCCGCGGTCGAGCAGCACCACGCGGTCGGACATGGTCATCGCCTCGATCTGGTCGTGGGTGACGAAGACCGAGGTCGCGCCGAGCTGATCGTGCAGCGCCCGCAGTTCCAGCCGCGTCGCCGCGCGCAGCTTGGCGTCGAGGTTCGACAGCGGCTCGTCGAACAGGAACACCCGCGGCTGGCGCACGATGGCGCGACCCATGGCGACGCGCTGGCGCTGCCCGCCCGAAAGCTGCCCCGGCCGCCGCTGCGCATAGTCCTGCAGCCCCAGCATCGTGAGCGCCCGCTGCAGGCGGCGGTCGATCTCGGCGGGGTCCGCGCCGCGCATCCGCAGCGCGAAGGTCATGTTCTCGGCCACGTTCATGTGCGGATAAAGCGCGTAGGACTGGAACACCATCGCCATGTCGCGCTCGCCCGGCGGCACCCCGGTCACGTCCTGGCCATCGACCAGCACCCGGCCGGCGTCGATCTCCTCGAGCCCGGCGATGATGCGCAGCAGCGTGGACTTGCCGCTGCCCGAGGGGCCGACCAGCGCAATGAACTCGCCCGAGCGGATCTCGAGGTCGAGCGGCGGGATCACCTCGGTCCGGCCGAAGCTTTTGCGGACGCCCTGAAGCGTGACGGTGGCCATGGGAAACTCCTTCCGGGCGCCGGGCTATTTCACCGCGCCGGCCAGCAGGCCGCGGACGATGAAGCGCTGCCCGACGAGGATCAGCACGAGTGCGGGGACGATCGAGAGCAGCGTTCCCGCCGCCATCTCGCCGTAGCGGATGTCGTATTCCTGCGCGAAGGTCGAGATCGCGACCGGCGCGGTCATGGTCCGCGGCGAGGTCAGCGCCAGCGCGATGGCGAAATCGCTCCAGGAAAAGATGAAGATCAGCGCGGTCGCCGCGATCATCCCGCCGCGCACCAGCGGGAAGGCTATGCGCCAGAAGGTCTGGGCATGGGTGCAGCCGTCCATCCGCGCCGCCTGGAACAGCTCGTTCGGCAGGGCGGACATGAAGCTGAGCATGAGGAACAGTCCCATCGGCAGGTTGTGGACGACATGGGTCAGGATCACCGCAAGATAGGTGCCGTGCAGCCCCGCCGCCGCCCACATCACATACCACGAGCCGACGAAGGTCAGCGTCGGCAGCATCTGGAACAGGATCGCCCAGCCCAGCACCGCCCACTTGACCCAGCCCGGCACCCGCAGCCGGTCGAGCGTGAAGGCCGCCATGGTGGCCAGCACGATGACGATCGCGGTCGAGATCACCGCCACCACCGCGCTGTTCCACAGGTTCCACAGGAAATGCGACTGGCGCGAGAACAGGAGTTCCCGGAAGTTGTCGAGCGTCGGCCTCGCCAGCACCTGGCCGGTGATGATGGCGATCTTGTACTTGAAGGCGTTCGACAGCACCCAGAGCGTGGGCAGCACGATCAGCGCCGCGTAGGACCACACCAGGGCGCTGGCGCCGATCCGGCCGGCCTGTCTGCGCAGCCTCATGCCGCATCCCTCCGCCGCCGCGCGAGCAGCCCCCGCGCCAGGATCACCAGAAGCGCGACCGCAAACAGCGTCACCACCGACATGGCCGAGCCGTAGCCCACCTGATCCTGGCGGAAGAAGGTGCGGTAGATCGAGAAGTTGATGACCTCGGTCGAGGTGCCGGGTCCGCCCGAGGTCAGCAGATAGACCTCGTCGAAGACCTTGAACGACAGGATGATGCGAAACAGCGCGGTGATCGCGATGGTCGGCATCATCAGCGGCAGGATGATGTGGCGCACCTCCTGCCAGAGGCCGCGCACATCCATCCGCGCGGCCTCGAGCACCTCGCCGTCCAGCGCCTCGAGCCCCGCCAGCATCAGCAGGAAGACGAAGGGCGTCCAGTGCCAGACATCGACGAACATCACCGCCGCCAGCGCCACATCGGGATTGCCCAGCCAGTCCACCGCCGGCAGGCCGAGCGCGGACAGCACCGCGTTGGCCAGCCCGAACTCGCGCCCCAGGATCAGCCGCCACATGGTGCCGATGACGATCGGCGGGATCACGATCGGCAGCAGGAAGATGCCGGTCAGCACCGTGCGCCCGGCCGTGCCCGCGCGGTTCACCGCCAGCGCCATGGCAAAACCCAGCACAATCTGGCAGACCACCACGGTCACGGCGAAGATCACCGTGTTGCGCACCCCGGCCCAATAGACCGTCTCCTGCGTGAACAGCCGGCGGTAGTTGTCGAGGCCGAGATAGTGGAACTGCGCCGCCCCCTCGCTCCATTTCACGTCGAAGAGGCTAAGCCCCAGCAGGTTCAGCACCGGAAATCCCGAAAGCAGCACGAAGAAGGCAGCCACCGGCCCGAGCGACAGCCAGAGCCAGCGGCGATCCGCCGCGCGCCCCCGCCCCGCCCCAGCCTGTGCCCCAGTTTGCGCCCGTGCCATCGCCCTGCCTCCGGGATTTCCGCGCCGCCCGCCCCCGATCAGAGATCGGGGCCGCGGGTGACCTTGTAGCCGTTGCGTTCGAGGATCGCAGCCAGATCCGCCGCCGCCGCGTTCAGCGCCGCCGCGGGCGCAAGCTCGCCGATCACCGCGCGGTTCAGGTGCAGCGCCATCGCGTCCGAAGCCTCGGCCGCGGCGGCAAAGGGCAGGCCCATCACCGCGTGGGCGGCGTTCTGCGAATAGGCGTCGATGAAGCGGAAGGCGCTGTCGGAGCCGAGCTCGGACGAGGCGAGGTCGCCGCGCACCGGCACCCCGCCGGCCTTGACATACTCGATCTGCACCTCGCGCGACTGGAACCAGTCGAGGAAGGCCAGCGCCGCCTTTTGGCGGTCGGCCGGCACGTTCTTCGGGATGCCCGTGACCCAGTGCCCGGCCGAGGAGGCCACCGTCCCGTCCGGGCCGGCCGGAAGCAGCGCCGCCGACATCTTGCCCACCACGAGCGAATCCTTGGGGTTCTCCAGCGCGCCCCAGGCGGCGATCACCGCGATCGCCTGCGCCGCGCGGCCCGCCGACAGAAGCTGGATCAGCTCGCCCTGGGCGATGGCACCGGGGTTCGGCGGGGCGGAATCGGGGCCCGCCAGCGCCAGATAGGTCTCGAGCGCGGCAAGGCCGGCGGCGCTGTTCAGCGTGACCTCGGCCTCGCCCGCGCCGGTGATGCGGAAGAAGGCACCGCCCTGGCTGAACAGATAGGGGGTGAAGTTGTAGACGATCGAATCCCGCGCCGCCCGCGGCACGAAGCCGTAGAGGTCGGTCTTTTCGGTGATGGTGCGGGCATTGGCCAGAAGCTCGGGCCAGGTCGTCGGCACCTTCAGGCCGAGCTCGTCATAGACATCCTGGTTGTAATAGAGCACCTGGACGTTGCCGTTGACCGGCACCCCCATCAGCGCGCCCCCCTCGGCGAAGGAGCCCGTGGCGGCATCCCAGTTGGTGGTCATGCCGTAGGTCAGCACGCCGTCCTGCAACGCATAGCCCGGCCGCAGCGTGTCGAGCGGCGCGAGGAAGCCGCCCGCGTAGATCTCGGCCAGCCACAAGGAGTTGATGTTGACCAGGTCATAGGTGCCGGTGCTGTCGCGGACCGAGTTGCGGATCTTTTCCAGAAGCCCTCCGAAGGGCGTCACGTCGAGCGTCACGACATTGCCCGTCTCCGCCTCGTAGCGATCCACCATCGCCACGAAGGCGTTGAGCCAGGGCGACTGATTGATCGCCATGGTGATGTCGGGCTGGTCCTTGGCGGCAGCCGCACCGCCGGCCAGGGCAAGCGCCGCCGCGCCGGCCATCAGGAACTTCATCATCTTGCCTCTCCTCCCCTGGGTTTCGTGTCAGTCATGCCCGTGCGGGGCATCCAGCCCCATCCAGGCGAAGTATTCCGGCGGCGCGTCATGCGCGCGCAGGATGCGCAGGATCTCGGCCGAAAGCCGGGCCTCCACCGCCGCATCGCGGATCGGATGCAGCTGATGGGGATCGGTCGCGTTGTGATAGACCGCCGAGTCGAAGGCGACGAACCGGGTTCCGTCCAGCCCCGGCGGGCGGCGCGCCTCGTTGAGCGCGTCGTAGCGGATCAGCTTCTGGCCCTTGGTGAAGTCGAAGGGGCCGGCCATCCGGCCGGTGGCCAGTTCCTTGAGCGTGAAGAACCCGGTCATGTGGGTGGGGATCAGCGTGTATTCCCCCAGCCGCTCGTCGAAGAGGTCCGCGGGATAGCGGAAATAGCTGTATTCGCCGTCGGTGACGCCGATCGGCCCGCCGAACATGCCGAAGGCCAGCGCCGAAGGCCCCTCGGCCCCCTCGATCAGGGGCAGGATCGACCGGCCGGTGACCTCGGCCGGGATCGGCTGGCCGAAGATTTCCAGGAAGGTCGGCATCAGGTCGGTGGTCTGGGTCAGCGCCGCCACCCGCTGCCCGGCCCGCCCGGCATGGCCGGGGTGGTGCAGGATCAGCGGGATATGCGAGATCTCCTCGTAATAGGGCGTCAGGTTCTTGCCCCACCAGTCATGTTCGGCCAGCAGGAAGCCGTGATCGGTGGTCAGCACCAGGCAGGTGTCGCGCCACAGGTCGTGCGCGTCGAAATAGTCCAGCAGCTTGCCGAACCAGGCGTCGCACATCGCCACCAGCGCGGCGTAATTGGCGCGGATCTCGGCGATCTCCTCGGGGCTTTCCTTGACGGGGGCGTATTTCGGCCAGTCGAGGATCGGCCCGTTGTAGCCGGTGCGGTAGGGCTCGCGGTATTTCTCGGGCGCGAAGAAGGGTTCGTGCGGGTCGAAACATTCCAGTTGCAGGAACCAGTTGTCGGCATCCCGGTTGTCGTCGAGGAAGGCGAAGGCGCGGGCAAAGCAGGCGGGGCCGGGGAAATCCTCCTCCGCCCGGATCTTCTCGCGGTTGATCTGGTGCTGGCGGCGCTTGGGTTCGGTCGGCACGTTGTAGTGCTTGTCGGAATACATCGCCTTGAAGCGGTCGAGCGGCGGCTCGACCATGGCGATCCAGGGGTCGTATTCCTGCCCGCGGATGAACTCCCAGGTCTTGTAGCGGCTGTGATAGGTCGCGCCGCCGTCCTCGAAATAGTGGAAATGGTCCGAGATCAGGTGGCTGTGCACACCGGCCTGGCGCAGCATGTCGGGCATCGAATTGTCGAAGGGCTCGAGCGGGCCCCAGGACCGGTGCATGAAGTTCAGCCGCCCGGTGTGCATGTCGCGCCGGGCCGGCATACAGGGCAGCGAGCCGACATAGTGGTTGTCGAAGGTCACCGCGCGGGCGGCGAAGCGGTCGAAGTTCGGCGTGGCGATGCCCGCGCCGCCATAGCAGCCAAGCGCATGGCGGTTGAGCGAATCGAACAGGACAAAGACCGCGCGCATCGGATGGGTGCCTTTCGGGTAGCCTCGGTCCGTCATGCTAGACACCCCCGGCCGCAACAGGTAATACTGTTTTGGATCAGAGATATAAACGGAAGTTATCGCAATGGATCAGGTCTGGCGTCTGCGGCACTTTCTGGCCGCCGCCGAGCTGGGCAGCCTTCAGGCGGCCGCGCGGCAGCTCAACACCAGCCAGCCCGCGCTGACCAAGTCGCTGCGCGAACTGGAAAACTTCCTGGGGTCGGCGCTGTTTGAACGATCCTCGCGCGGGGTGGTGCTGACCCAGGCCGGACAGGTGCTGCTGTCCCGGGCGCGCGAGATCGAGACGCAGTGGGACGGCGCGCTGATCGACCTGAACGCCACCCGCGACGGTGCCCGCGGCGAGTTGCACATCGGCGTGGGGCCGACCTACGAGGCCGCCTTCATGCCGCGCGTGCTGTCGGCACTGTCCGGCGAATTTCCCAACCTGGGCCTGACGGTGCGCACCGGTGTCGGTTCGGTCCTGCTGCCGAAGCTGGCTCTGGGCGAGATCGGGCTTTATATCGGCGGACTGCGCAGCGCGACGGACAAGCCGCTGGAGGACCTGGCGGAAATCCCGCTCTACGAACAGGTCAACCGGATCGTCGCCGCCGCGGACGATCCGCTGGCCGCCTGCCCGCAGGTGCCGGTCGCCGCGCTGGCGGGCCGAGCCTGGGTTCAGTTGAGCTACGACACGATGGCCCTCGATCATCTGGACCGCATGTTCGCCGCGGCCGGCGTCGCCCCGCCGCGCAGCACGGTGTCCACGCATTCGCTGTCGCTGGCGCTGGATCTGGTCCGGAACGAAGGCTTCCTGACCAGCCTGCCCGAGCCGCTTCTTCACCCGCGCCTCGCCTCGGGTCTGCGCGCGCTGCAAGTGCCCGGATACCACTGGTCGATCATGACCGGGATCACCTACCGCAATTCGATCCGTGCCTCCCGTCCCTTCCTTCGTCTTGCGGAAATTCTGGTTGCGGCTGTTCGTGAATACGGCTTGGCGGGAAAGGGCCATTGAGATCCCAGGGTCAGGCCCCCTTGTTGCTGGCCCATGCTCGCCGCAAGCTGATCGAGACCTGCAAAATGAACGTCGTCGGCCCCCCGCCTGGCTGTCAGCCACGCTCTCCGCCATCGTCCGGGGCCACAAGCAGAGCCGGATCGACGGTCTCCTCCCCTGGAATTGCGCTGCAAGCGGTGTGATCGGTACACCGCTTGCACCTCATCCCAAGCTGCCTTTTACACGTCAGGGGCTTTCGAAGATCCCGCCAGGCCGGCATCGGCGAGTTGCTCAGGATCGGGCAGGTCGCGCAGGGATGTCATCCCGAAGGCGGCGAGGAAGGCATCGGTGGTGACGAAGGTATAGGGCGCGCCACGTCGCGGCTCGCGGGGGCCGGTGCCGATCAGGTCGCGCTCGGCCAGACGCCCGATCAGGTCGCGACTGATCTCACGCCCGAAGATGTCCTTCAGCCCGTCGCGGCTGATCGGCTGGTGAAACGCAATCGCCGCCAGCACGGCAAGGTCGAACTCTGACAGGTTCAGGGCCTGTCCCTCCACATCCGCCGCCGCGCGGATCGCGGGCGCATAGGCGGATCTGGTCCGCAGCATCCACCCGGCCCCCACCTGCGCCACCTCATAGGGGCGGTCCTCCAGATCGGCGGCCAGATCCTCGATCAGCAGATCGACCGAGGCCCCCTGCCCCACGACACGCGCCAGATCCTCGCGCGCGACCGGCGCGGCGCTGGCAAACAGCACCGCCTCGATCCGGCGCAGCCATTCCCGCCAGCGAAGATCGGGCGGCAGATCAGCCAGATCCCTGTCAAGCCCTCTGTCTTCGCGCCGTGCCATGCTCAGACCCCATACAGGCGGAACGTGTCGCGCCCGGTCAGTTCGCGCAGGACGCCAAGGCCCACCAGCCGATCGCACAGCCGCCGCGCCGCCCGGTCCGACATGAAGCTCAGTGCTCCGGGCGCTAGCGCATCCTGCGACAGGATCATTTCCGCCGCCCGCGCGGCCCCCTTGGCCCGCAGCTTCGGCACCGCAGCGCGCAGCCGTGCGGCCCCGCGCGCCAGTTCGCCCGCAAGGGGCAGCGCCTGTTGAACGCCCTTCACCGCAGCCCGGTGGCAGGCAAGGCGCAGGTCGTCGCCCCGCAGGCGCAGATCGCGCGCCGTCATCGCCGGGCCCAAAAGCGGCAGCAGATGATCCCGCCCCAAGGCCCGCGACAGCACCGCATCCGCCAGGATCAGGGCCGGGGTCTCGCCCCGAGGATTGTCGGTCAGCACGGCCTCGATGACCTGCGCCGCGCGGTCGACCGGGGTTGGCCCGGTGACATCAAGGGTAAGGGCAATCCGTTCCGGCGCGACCCCCTCCAGCGCGCGTGCCAGATGGTCCACCGAGATCGGCCGCGACACGGCGCGCGACCATTGCCGCAGGATGTTTCCCGCAGGGCCGGGATCATCGCCCGCCCTGGTCAGAAGCAGGGCATCCCGCATCGCAGCGGCCCCTTCGCGCCGACCGGAAATTCTTGCAGAAACCTCTGCCGCCGCCAGCGCAAGCCGGTCACGCCACAGGGCTTGCGGCACAGGATCGGCAGCTGTCGCCAGAGTGAGGTACGCCAAGGCCGCGCCTGATTTGAACGCCGCCACCGCAAGGGTTTCCGGAGAATTGGCCGTGATCCAGCCCGGCAGCGGTACCAGCATCGGCAAGGGTTCGGATGGCTTGACACAAGGATTTCTCATGCCGGCACGCTATTTCACAACGGCGCTTTTGGCTAGAAAATTGCACCAAAAACGCCGCTTCTTTCTGATCACAATGATGTCCAATAATCTTGCATTATCGGACGTTAAAATGATATGCTCAAAAACATGGGTAATCTCACAAATAGCAGCACCAAAATCGAGGGTTTGGGCGGGTCGGAGTCCGAGATTTCGAGTTCAGCGTCCTATGACTCGTTGAACGGTGACGAACACGACGAGAGAACCTCTCGGGATCGAGCCTCAATCGCCCTGCCCGCCAATGTGGCCGGCTCCGGCGCGCTCGACCGGCTGATCGATACCGCCCGGGACTACGCTGAGGCCTCGACTGCTGGGAACACGAACAAGGCCTACGCCGCCGACTGGAAACACTTCACCCGCTGGTGCCGACTGAAAGGCACAGAACCTCTGCCCCCCTCACCCGAGATGATTGGACTTTATGTGGCTGATCTGGCTGCACCAACCGGGAAGACCCCTGCCCTTTCGGTCTCCACGATCGAGCGTCGTCTCTCGGGGCTTTCCTGGAACTATAGGCAGCGCGGCTTCACTCTTGATCGCAAGGATCGCCACATCGCCACTGTTCTGGCTGGGATCAAACGCAAGCATGCGCGCCCGCCGGTTCAGAAGGAAGCTATCCTGCCTGAGGATATCCAGGCCATGGTGGCCACCCTGCCCTACGATCTCCGCGGGCTCCGAGATCGGGCGATCTTGCTTCTGGGTTATGCAGGCGGCCTGCGCAGGTCGGAGGTGGTCAACCTCGACATACACAAGGATGATACACCGGACTCCGGCGGCTGGCTGGAGATCTTCGACAAAGGCGCGCTGCTCACGCTTAACGCCAAGACCGGGTGGCGCGAGGTCGAGGTCGGGCGCGGCTCAAGCGACCAGACCTGTCCCGTCCACGCGCTGGAGCAATGGCTACACTTTGCCAAGATCGGCTTTGGCCCAGTCTTCGTGCGCACCTCGCGGGACGGCAAAAGCGCCCTCGAGGCGCGCCTTTCCGACAAGCACGTCGCAAGACTGATCAAGGCAACCGTTCTTAAGAGTGGTGTCAGATCCGATTTGCCGGAAGCCAAACGGTTGGCAATGTTCTCAGGGCATTCCTTGCGTGCCGGGCTCGCCTCGTCGGCAGAGGTTGATGAGCGCTATGTTCAAAAGCACCTAGGACATGCGTCGGCCGAGATGACCCGGCGCTACCAGCGCAGGCGCGACAGGTTCCGGGTGAACCTGACCAAAGCGGCAGGGCTGTGAAGACCAGGAATCTTGAGGCGTTGGTGAAGCGCTAAGGTGAAATTCCAGCGCTTCAGTTTCAGCTTACTGCTTCAATTGAAATCGGGAGCTAAACGCGACATCTGCATAAGGAAACCAAGATAGTTCTGCTAATCATTGTCACAGAAAGTGACCTTGCATTCGTTTACAAACGGTCGTTTCTTGACGGTATATGAAACTGCAAACGGCCTGTTTTGATGCCATTGATAGGCTACGCGCGCGTCTCGACCGAGGATCAAACCCCCCTGCCCCAGTCGCAGGCCCTGAAATCCGCGGGCTGCGCGGAGATCCATGAGGAGCAAGCATCGGGAGGGAACCGCGCGCGGCCCGTGCTGGCCCGCGTGCTGGACCGGATAGGCAAAGGCGACACGCTCGTCGTCGTGCGCATCGACCGCCTGGCGCGGTCCCTCTCGCATCTGCTGGAGGTGATCGAGCGGCTGGAGGCGAAAGGTGCCTACTTCCGCTCTTTGACCGATCCGATCGACACATCCTCACCGCAGGGCAAGTTCACCCTGCAAGTCCTGGGCGCCGCGGCGGAGTTCGAGCGCGCTCTAATCCGCGAACGCACGAAGGCGGGGCTGGCCTCGGCGCGCAGCAAGGGGCGGGTCGGTGGCAACCCGGGTCTGCGCGCTCGCGATCCCGCGGCGCTTCGCAAGGTGTGGCTGGCGAGGCAAGACGGTTACATGGATCGCCTGAACGAGACGGCGCAGGACTGGGTGCCGCATGTGCGCCGCCTGCGGCCCGACATGCCCTGGGAAGACTTGCTTCGCATCATCAACGCCCCCCTGCCCCGCGAGCGCCAGTGGACTCAGAGCCGATTGCTCCGCGCGGTGAACGCCTATGTCCGCGACGGCTTCCTGCCCGAAACCGTGCTGGGCCGTGCGGGCCGACGCGAAACCGACGACCGCCTGCCTGCCATCGTCGCCGCCATCAAAGGCGCAAACCCGGAGATCACGCTGCAAGAGATCTGCAACAGGCTCGAGAAAATGCGGGAGCGGACGCCGCGTGGGCGGACCAGCTGGCAGCCGTCATCCGTGAAGATGCTGTTGGAGCGAGCCGAAAGGCTGGGGCTGCTTGAGTAGCCGGGCAACCTTGCAAATGCTCCGCGTCGTGGAAGGATTACAAGGCTACGGCCAGCGCCATGCTCGGAGACTGTCCGCTCATGCAAAAGGATTAACGATGCGAAGCTGACCTTCCACCAGCAGGCCGTCTTGCATGTCCTCGCTCCACAGCGTCGTACAGCCCGCAACCAAAGCGCTGGCCACGATCATCGTATCGTAGATCGAGAAGCCGTAGCGTTCCGCCAAGGCGCGACCGACGTCATGGGTCTGAAGTGTCATGTCTTCGACGGGACACAAGGCGCGCACGCCTTCGAGAAATGCCGCTGCTTCCTCCCAACTGAGGCCGGCTTTGCGGCGGCAGTTCACCAGCGCCTCGTTCAGGACCTGAACGCTGATCCGCGGTCCCTGCCCCAGGATGACCTCGGCGCGATCGGCCTTTGGGCCGTCATCGAGCAGGTATAGAACGACATTCGTGTCCGCGAATTCAGCGCTCATGCGTAGCGTCGCGGCTCAGGCGTTCCGCAGCGGGCAACTTGCCCCGGAAGCGGCGTAGACCTATCAGCACCTCATCCGCACGCGCCAGACGACGGACTTTGACTTGGCCGTCGTCCTTGACCAGGTCGATCTGATCGCCTTCCTTAAGGCCAAGTTCCCGGACAAGCTCCGCGGGCAAGCGGACGGCAAGCGAGTTGCCCCATTTTGCGACCTGCATGGCGACCTCCTGCGTTGATATACATTTTGTAATGTATATCATGCTGGTTGCGCGGGCAAGCCTGTCCCCGTACCCGGGCTATTCTTGTGCGTCATGCAGCGGCTGACACCAGATTTAGAAAGAGCTTGCGCGAATCTGAGTCCTCCGGCAATAGTCACGAAAAAGGGCGACTAAACGCCGAAATCCGTGAACACGCCACGGACGCGAGAGGGCAGATGAGCAGAGCCGATACACCGGAAGACCTGAACGCTGTGATCCGTCAGCACTCTGAGTTGCTGGCGGCGCAACTGCATTCGCAGCGTGAGAGCCTGTTCCCGCCCGACGCTTCTAAGACTATGCGCAAATTCACCTCAGGGGAAGCTGCTGCTCTGCTGGGTGTCAACGACTCATACCTCAGAAAGCTTCACCTTGATGGCAAGGGGCCGTCGCCCGAAGTCTCATCGGGGAACAGGAGGCACTACTCGGCCGAAGATATTCATAACTTACGGATACTGCTGGAGAAAACGGCTCGCAAGCCGGGAGATTACTTGCCCGGTCGTCGCGCAGGTGACCATCTGCAGATCATCGGCGTGATGAACTTCAAGGGTGGCTCCGGCAAGACGACCTCCTCGGCGCATCTTGCTCAACGGTTGGCACTCAAGGGTTACCGCGTCCTGGCGATCGACCTTGATCCGCAGGCCTCTCTTACGGCGTTGCATGGGGTTCAGCCTGAATTCGACCTGCTAGACGGCGGTACGCTCTATGATGCGATCCGTTATGAAGACCCGGTTCCGATCGCCGAGGTGATCCGCAAGACATACATCCCGAACCTCGATCTGATTCCTGGGAACCTCGAACTGATGGAGTTCGAGCACGAGACGCCGCGGGCGCTTTCTCGCGGCAATGCGGGTTTGTTCTTCTTCCGTGTGAAGGAGGCACTGGCCCAGGTCGATGAGCGGTATGACGTCGTCGTCATCGACTGTCCTCCGCAGCTCGGGTTTTTGACCATGTCCGCGCTGTCGGCAGCGACAGGCGTTCTCGTGACGATCCATCCCGAGATGCTCGACGTGATGTCGATGAGCCAGTTCCTCAGAATGACGGCCGACCTGATGGACGTCATTGCCGACAGTGGGGCCGACATGTCGCATGACTGGATGCGGTATCTCTTGACCCGGTATGAGCCCACAGACGCACCGCAGAACCGTATCGTCGCCTTCTTGCGGACGATGTATGGCGACAAGGTCTTGAACGCGCCGATGCTCAAGTCGACGGCCATCTCGGATGCCGGTTTGACCAAGCAGACCCTTTACGAGGTCGAACGCAGCGCCTTCACCCGGACGACCTATGACCGGGCCATTGAAAGCCTGAATGCGGTCAACGACGAGATTGCCCAGCTCATTCAGAAGACTTGGGGGCGCTGATGACCGACAGCAAGAAGAAGCGCATGTCCATGCTGGATAGTCTTGCAGCGGCGGGGACGCCCCCTGCCCCTGGTAGCATGATGTCTAGCAATCGGGCCCTGCGGTCAGCGCGTGATGCCGTCGATGCTCACCATGTTTGGGAGCTCGATCCGGCTGAGATCCAAGACGAGCGATACTCGGATCGCCTCGACCCAAAGGATGTGCACGACCTTCGCGCGTCGATTGAACAAAACGGGCAGACTGTGCCCATCCTTGTTCGGCGCCACGCGACCGACCCCAATCGGTATCTCCTCGTCTATGGACGCCGCCGTCTTGAGGCCATTCGTGCCTCCGACAAAGTGAGCAAGGTTCGCGCCCTCATCGCTAACCTGGACGATACGGCGGCACTACGCGCTCAGGTTTCAGAGAATACTGGTAGACGTGACCTGAGTTACATCGAGCGTGCCCTCTTCGCTCAGGAACTGCTCGATAGTGGCTTTGGCTCGCAGGCACAGATTGCCGAAGTGCTCAACGTGACCCGTTCGGCGGTATCGATGTCGATCTCGGTTGCCAAGGCGATCGGAACTGCACTGGCCCATGCAATCGGACCGGCGCACGGCGTCGGCCGTCCCAGATGGGAAGCTTTGGCCAAGGATCTTGCCGACAGCCGGATCGAGAACGACGATCTTTCCCGAATTGCTCTTGATGTTCGCGCCAAGGCGGCCGCGAACGAACAGGCGGATGAGGATCCGCAGGTTGATCCTTCGGTGGCGGCTTTTGAGGCCGTTGCGCGGCACGTAAAAAAGAGTGTGAGCTCGACGCTCGGCAAGAAGCCGAGATCGAAGACCACTGCCCTTGTGATCGATGGCACGCCCGTTGGCGCGATCAAGAGATCTGGCCGGGCGCTTCGCCTGGACCTGACGGATGTGGATGATGCCTTTGCGGAGTGGCTTGATGCCCGCGCGCAGGACGTCCTCGAAGAGCTTCACGATCGCTGGAAAGGCGAGACATGAAGAGAGGCAGAGCAGCAACAATAAGGAGGCACGGTACAGGCTAAAGAAAAGGTCCCGCAAAGCTTGCGCTCCACGAGACCCCAACTTTGATCTTAGCACTTTCAAGGTAGTGGGCCGGCGCGCAAACCGCAAGTCATATGTGATTCGCGGAACTGCTTTTCTATGCCTTCGTGAATGACATCATGGAGTACACACCGATTTCGCCGTTTATGCGGCCGATCTCGCACGCCCATCTGCGCGTGGTCGAGCGTCCTGAGGCGTCTGTTCCGGGCAAGCCCGTCAATAAGTGGGAGCTCCTTCGCGAGCTGTCCAAGGCGCAGGCGGCCTTTGGGGTTTCCGAACGCGATCTGACCGTTCTGCAGGGGCTTCTCAGCTTCTTTCCGGATGATGCACTTGGCGGGAATACCGAGATGGTCGTCTTCCCGTCGAACAAGGCAATCTGCGAGCGGCTGAACGGCATGCCCTGCTCCACGATGCGCAGGCACATTGCCCGTCTGGTGGATGCTGGCTTGCTGATGCGGCGCGATAGCCCCAACGGGAAGCGCTATGTCCGAAAGCACGGCGAAGAGCGCGTGGCCTTCGGCTTCGACCTGTCGCCAATCTACTGTCGGTCCGAGGAGATTGCACGGGCCGCAGAGGCCGTGCGTGAGGCCGAGGAGCGTGTTCGGCGCCTGAGGGAAGTCGTGAGCCTCATGCGGCGAGACCTTGCTGCCCTGGCCGAGTTCGGAGAGGAGATCCGCCCTGGCCTTGGCCTTTGGGATCAGCTTCGCGACAAGGCTGCCCTTACGGCGCGCGCCCTCCGCCGCAAGCTAGCGATCGAGGAGCTCTCAGCATTTCGCGCCGACCTTGAAGCCCTTCTCGACCACGCACGCAACGTCATTGATGGTCCCGAAACAGAAGAAATGAACACCAATGGTGCCAATATTGAGCGCCACCATCATAATTCAAATAAAGAATCTATAGATCTTGAACCTGCCTTGGAAAAAGGCCGGGCGGCGGCCGGCGCGCCAGATGTTGAAACGGATGCACCTAGTGTTGACGTGGAAGAAGCGGACACAAGACGCGTGCCAAAGATCCCGCTCCATCTGGTGATCGCGGGCTGCCCGTCGCTCAAAACTTTCTACCAGGGCGATATCCGCCACTGGCATCAGCTTTTCGACGCGGCTTGCCATGTGCGGCCGGCCATGGGGATCAGTGCTTCCGCTTGGGAAGAAGCGCAACGGCTCATGGGCCCCGAGCAGGCATCGATCGTTGTTGTCGCCATGCTGGAACGCTTCGCCGACATCCGATCGCCCGGGGGCTATCTCCGTGCGCTGACATCGAAGGCGGCGGCGGGCGAGTTCTCCTGCGGGCCGATGGTCATGGCTCTGATGTCCCGGCGAAGCGCGGCGTGATGTTCACAGCTGTGAACATTCTCCCTGTCGGCACCCCAATCGATGAAGTTCACAGCTGTGAACCCTCTGCGCCGTCTGATGAGCAACCAGCAGATAGAGGAAAAGGTTGGGGGTTTGAGGGGTGACGGGAAGTGAGAACGGGAGAGTGGCTTCCGGCGCCCGTCGTGGAGAAGATCTGATGGCGAAAGCAGCCCAGAATGTCGTCCTGTCCCCGTCGCGGGATATTCCCATCAACAAGCTCGTGCTGAGCCAGGCCAACGTGCGGCGCATCAAGGCCGGCGTCTCGGTCGAGGAACTGGCCGAGGATATCGCCCGGCGCGGGCTCCTTCAGAGCCTGAACGTGCGGGCTGTTCTCGATGCCGATGGTGTCGAGACCGGCACGTTCGAGATCCCGGCCGGTGGCCGCCGCTTCCAGGCGCTGTCGCTCTTGGTGAAGCAGAAACGGCTGGCGAAGACCGCACCGATCCCCTGCATCGTTCGGGATGCCGCGTCCGAGATTCTGGCCGAGGATGACTCGCTCGCAGAGAACATGCAGCGCGTTGCTCTGCACCCGCTGGACCAGTTCCGCGCCTTCGCGGCCCTGCGCGAAAAAGGACAGGGCGAGGAAGCCATCGCCGCGGCCTTCTTCGTCACCCCGCAGATCGTGAAGCAGCGCCTGAAGCTCGCATCCGTGGCCCCTGCCCTGCTCGAGGTCTATGCCGAGGACGGCATGACGCTCGAACAACTGATGGCCTTCACGGTGAACCCCGATCATGCGCGTCAGGTGCAGGTCTGGGATGTGGTGAAGAACTCCTGGAACAAGGAGCCCTATGCCATCCGCCGCATGCTCACGGAAACCTCGGTCTGGGCCTCGGATCGCCGCGCGGTCTTCGTCGGTGTCGATGCCTATAATGCGGCCGGCGGTGTCGTGCTGCGCGATCTCTTCCAAGGTGACGATGGTGGCTGGCTCGAGGACCCTGCCCTGCTCGACCGGCTGGTTTCGGAGAAGCTCCAAGCCGAAGCCGAGGCGCTGGCCTCCGAGGGCTGGAAGTGGATCGAGGTCGCGACAGACCTGCCCTATGGCTACAGCCATGGCCTGCGGCGTCTCTCTGGTGAGCCCGCGCCGATGACCGACGAGGAAAGCGCGGCCCACGCGACGCTCCTCGCAGAGTATCGGGCACTGGAGGAAGAATACTCCGGCCTGGACGAGTACCCCGAAGAGATCGATGCCCGGCTCGGGCAGCTCGAGATGGCGATGGAGGCGCTCGAACAGCGGCCGCTGATCTATGACCCGGCCGAGATCCCGCGCGCGGGCGTCTTCGTGACGCTGGATCGGGACGGCAGCCTCGCGATCTATCGCGGGTACGTTCGGCTAGAGGACGAGCCGCACGAGGAGACCGCGGTCCAGGATGGCGATGGTGTGGATGCCATGGGGCAGGCGGGTGATGTTGGTGTTTCCAACTGGAAACCTTCGGGGACCTCTGTCGGGGGCACCGCCATCACCTCGGGCGGTCACCCGATCGGCGCGGACGCATCCGACGAGGAAGACGACGGGGCGCTGAAGCCGTTGCCTGAGCGGCTGGTCATGGAACTGACGGCCCATCGGACCCTCGCGCTGCGTGAGGCCATCGGGCGCTCGCCCGACGTCGCGCTGACGCTCCTGCTCCTGAAGCTCGTGACGGACACCTTCCGCACCTCCTCGGCCTCGGGCAGCTGTCTGGAAGCTTCGGTGCGTCATGTCTACATGTCGGCACAGGCGCCCGATCTGAAGGACAGCGTCGTGGCCAAGCTGGTCGACGAGCGTCACGCAGCTTGGGAGGCTGATCTGCCCCTCGGCGATGATGCCGCGCTTTGGGACTATCTGACCGTGCTCGATCAGGGCAGCCGTCTCGCGCTCCTGGCGCATTGCCTCAGCTTCGGGATCAACGCCCTCTATGAGAAGGTGAACCCCTACGGAGCGGGCATCTCCGCCAGCCGCCTGACCCGCCGCATGGCGCATGCCGATCTCGTGGCCCGCGCGGTGGATCTCGACATGGTCGAGGCAGGCTGGGAGCCGACGGTCGATGGCTATCTCAACCGCGTGCCCAAGGCCCGGATCCTCGAGGCCGTGCGCGAGGCGAAAGGGGAGGGGACCGCGCAACTTCTCGATCACCTCAAGAAGGGCGAGATGGCCACCGAAGCCGAGCGGCTCCTCAAGGGCAGCGGTTGGTTGCCCGGGGTCCTGCGCCGGGCCGATCTGGTGGCACGCGACGGCGAGGAGATTGCAGAAGGGCAGGGGGAGGACGCGGGCCACCCCGACGACATCGATCTCCCCGCCTTCTTGACGGCTGATCTACCCGGCGGCGACGCATCGATGCTGGCTGCGGAATGATCTGAGCCATCCGGGGGCGGGGCAACCCGCCCTCATTCCAACAAAAAACAGCAATATCAATATGATGAATGCGAATTCTCGCATTCGGGATGAGGAATCATGTCTGCAACGATCATCATCGACACAGCCCCTCTCGGGGCGCTGATCCGCTACACCGACGGCAGTCCCAAGCCGCCGGCCCGGTTCACCAAGAAGCTTGCCGCCTGGGAGCGTTCGAACGGAGTGGGCCGTCTGGTTAAGAAGGAACCGCCGCGGGTCTATCCGACCTGGACGGCTCCGGCCGCCTTCACACTGCATGAAGGGAACTTCTCCTCGGACGGGGTGATCCTCGTCACCATCATGCGCAGCCATTCGGCCGACAGCCGTCTGGTCTTCGAAGTGGCGGAGGAACCGCAGCCCGGGCAGGTACGCGTACTCCTCGACTTCGGCGGCAACACCGAGCTGCTGCATCTGGCGGAGTCCGTCACCGCGGCGGAGCTTTGGATCGCGCGAGAGGGATATCGCAATGCGCGCCTGGAAGTCGTCGGCACCGAGGATAGCGAGAGGGCAGATGGAATGGTTGCCGCCCTCCCTTAACGGCATCGCGATGTGCCAAAGTCGTGGTGATTACAGCCACGGGACGGAGAGGACGGCAACCTATGGATACAATGATTGGGGTGGACTTGGCAAAGTCGGTTTTTCAGCTGCACGGGGCATCAATGGTCGGGGAGGTGCTGTTCCGCAAGAAGTTGACGCGTCCACAGTTCGAGAAGTTCATGACGGGGCACGCTCCGGCGGTTGTTGTCATGGAGGCCTGCGGCGGTGCCCACTTCTGGGCGCGGCGGATGCAGGATTTGGGCCATGAGGTGAGGCTGGTCGCGCCGCAATATGTCCGTCCGTTCGTGAAGCGGCAGAAGAACGACGCCGCCGATGCCGAGGCGATTGTGATCGCGGCTCAGCGCCCCGAGATGCGGTTTGTCGACCCTAAAACCATCGACCAACAAGCCCGTGCAACGCTGTTCCGGAGCCGTGAGCGGCTGGTGCGGCAGCGGACCGAGCTGATCAACGCCTTGCGCGGGGTGCTTTATGAACACGGCCATGTCTTTGCGACCGGTGCGCGCAATCTGGGGCGGATCGAAGCCTTCCTGATGGATGCAGATCATGGTCTGCATCCGCTGGTTCATCAGGATTGCATGGACCTGGTGGACTTGATCAAGGACAAGACCGCGCGCATTGCAGTGAAAACCCGGCAGGCGGAGGCGCTCGCGTCTCAAGGCGAGGTGACCCGGCGTCTGAAGACGATCCCGGGTGTTGGCGCGCTCACAGCGCTCGCGGTGGAAACCTTTGCGCCCCCGATGGCGAGCTTCAAATCAGGGCGCGATTTTGCGGCCTGGCTGGGGATCGTCCCGCGACAGCATTCATCAGGTGGCAAACAAAGGCTTGGGAAAATATCGAAGGCAGGGCAGGGGGACATCAGGCGGCTGTTGATCATGGGGGCGATGACACGGCTCCCCGAACTCTCGGATGCCGCCAAGGAAAAGGCGCGCAGCTGGTATCGCGAGCTTGGCCCCCACGATGAATGGTGGGACGCGGTCTACGAGGATTTCGAGCGGGTCTGTGAAATCCTCGGCATCCGCCTGAAGACGACTCCCGTCCGACTGATGGGCGGCGGGACGCGGGCCAAGCCCTGCATCTGGTTTTCAGGGTTTTGGAGTCAGGGGGACGGGGCCTGTTTTGAGGGTTACTGGTCCCACGCGAAGGGCGCGACCGCGCGCATCGGGGACTACGCGCCCAAGGACACGACGCTGCATGGCATAGCCGACCGGCTGCAGGCGATTCAGCGACGGAACTTCTACCAGCTTGCCGCCGAGGTCAGCCACCGTGGCCGCTACTACCACGAATACACGATGTCGATCGACGTCACGCGCGACAGTCCAAGCTGGCAGCCGCCGACCGAGGACGCCGAGGAGATCGTGACCGAGGCGCTGCGCGATCTGGTCCGCTGGCTCTACCGCCAGCTTGAGGCTGAATACGACCACCTGACCTCGGACGAGGCCATCGAGGAGGGGATCATCGTCAACGAGTACACCTTCACCGAAGCCGGGCGCAGGTTCGGGTGAGAGCGCGGGCGGTTCATTTGATCTTTACCATGAGGCCATATGATCTATATTCAAGCCAATGGAGGACGCCATGTACGTTGCTGAGAAAATCAGGGAACCTGCACAGGTTAACGCCGTCGCGTTGAAGGCTTACGCGCGCGTGGTCGATGCTTGGGGCCTTAACCTGAACGAAGCGGCTGGCCTTGCCGATATGACGGTGAGCACGTGGAAGCGCGCCAAGAAGCCGGACTTTGCGGGAGAACTGACCAAGGATCAACTGCTGCGGGTCAGTGCGGTGATCGGCATCTACAAATCGCTCGAACTCTACTTCTCCGAGCCGCTCGCGCGAAGCTGGTTCACCCGACCGAACACAGGGCCGCTGTTCGGGGGTAGCCGTCCGGTTGATACCGCCATCGACGGGGGCTTGCCGCAAATTCTCGCGGTTCGGACCTATCTTGATGCATTGCGCGGTGGGGCATGAAGCAGACCGAGATTTCTGATCGTGGTCTCGTTCGTCTCCTGCCCGCCACTTACCACAAGCCGCCATCCCTGCGTGGTCTCGTCGATACCGATGACGAGATGGAGATCCTGGCAGAAATCGAGGGCCTGACCAGCGGCCGTCTTCTGGCGGAACGTGGCCGCAACCCGCATTTGGACCCGCGCGAGCTGGCCTGGCAGCGCCGCAGCCGTGATCTGCGCCTCTATGGCGACAGTCACGTCAACGCCGCCTTTACCTACACCCGCGCCGGCGGAAACCGCTTCAACACCGAAGAGCGCGGCGGCTGGTACTGCGCGTGGGACGTGATGGTTTCCGTCAGCGAAGTGGCGTGGCACCGCACGCGCGAACTCGGCTTTGTGGGCAGCTATCATGACAGCGCCCGCTATGTGGAACTGCTGGCGGATTTCATCGGGATTTTCGATGATCTGACCGACGAGCTGGGCCATCCGGCGCTGCATCCCGATCCGGCTGTCGGATATCCCGAGGGCCAAAGCCTCGCCCAGCATCTGCGCCGGGCTGGATCGCGTGGCCTGATCTACCCCTCAGTTCGGGCTCCCGCGCCGGGCGGGAATTGCCTCGTCTGCTTCGAGCCCCACGCCATCCAGAACGTCCGGCCTGGCGCGTCTTGGGATCTGGTTTGGGATGGGACACCGCACTACTCGCTTACGGCCGTCGGCTGACGCCTTGCGGCGCAAGCGCTTTTTTGGCGGGCTCCGAAGACATGAAACCGGCACACGGCGACGTCTCTGCCCCAAGAGACCATTATAGTTTTCTTCGATGAGGTTGCTTTTCCAGCGTTATGGACGCTCCAAGCTCACCATTTCCAAAGAATTTATGGACTAGCCCCACGTGCAGGGAGATATGAAGACGCTGGGTCGAAAGACGGCAACGACTTGTAGTGGTTGCCGAAGGGCGCAGTGGTGTACCTCCTGGTATGCCGCCGCGACCAGACCTTGGTACTTCGGACAGGAGTTTGACCGAGGCTGATGTCCCGAAGGGCTAATCTGCCAATCTACAGGTTGGCAACTACGCTCGGTTTGCCAAACCACGGTATGGCTGAAGCTCCGGAAGGCCGGAGCCAGCCGGTGCCGTGCTCACTTGTTCCCGTCGATCCATTTCGACATGAGCCCCTTGTCACGGAAACACTCATCCGGCACGGCTCGGCGCTTGATGCGGGCGAGGCGTTCCGCGAAGGCCACCTGCTTTGATGTCGGACGGCTGTCCTGCGTGCCCGGCTTCAGCCTGGCCTGTGCGTCGATCCAGGCGCTCAGGGCCCGGCGGTCCTGCTGAACCTCCCATGGCAGAAGCGTCTGGTTGCGCAGGGCCAGCGACCGCGCATAGGCGATCTGCTTTGGCGTCGCGGGCAGGGCGTAAGTGTTGCTTTCCATCGGGGATCTCCCTTCATAGCGTGGCTCTCAAAATAGAACATAACAGGAACAAAATCAAGCCACCTGCGGAAATCATGGGGTTTGAGAGGAAGAGGAGGGCGGAGAGGGTCAGGCCTGAGGGTGCCCGAAAGAGGGTGTCCTGGCCTGATCCTGTCCCTCATTCCGGAGTTTCCCGATGACCCATCTCGCCCCTTTTGCGTCCGAGCGCGCGCTTGCGCCTGTTGTCCCCATCCCGTCCCCTGATACGGCCGCTGCTATCTTGAGCGTGGCCGAAGCGCTGCAGCCTGATTTGGCGCAGGGCTTCCATCTCGACGCGCTGCGACTGCGGCTTGAGATGGAGCGCGCCTTCGGCGGCTCCGATGCCGATGGCGCCTGGGACTGGAAGCTTGCCTATGAGGCGGGGGAGGTGGCGCTGGTGCTCTTCCTGCGGAAGTTCGGCCGTGCGCTGCTCGCCCGAACCGGCTCGCCCGCGGCGCTGCTGCCGATCCTCGCCAAGGTGGCGGGCTTATTGCCCACGCATACCCGGCGCTCGGAGGAGATGGAGCGCTTCCAGCAGATGGCATGACCATTCTTGGCGCTCCAGCCGACGTGGGACAGGATCGCCGTAGAGTGATCGCGGTCCGCACTCTTCTTCGGTCCGCAGCCCGAGGAGATGACATGGAAGACTACAACGCCTTTGTCGGTTTGGACGTGCACAAGGACAGCATATCGGTCGCGATTGCGGATGCCGGTCGGGACGGCGAGATCCGGATGTATGGGACGATTCACAACACGCCCGATGCTGTTTCGCGCCTGATGCGCAAACTGGTTCAGCGCCACGGCAAGATCGAGGTGACCTACGAAGCAGGTCCCTGCGGCTATGGGATTTACCGGCAGCTTGCAGAGATGGGGATTGTCTGCCGGATCGTGGCGCCAAGCCATACGCCAAAGCGGCCGGGTGAACGGGTGAAGAACGACACGCGGGACGCGCTGATGCTGGCGCGGCTGCTTCGTGCAGGCGAACTTACCTTTGTGTGGGTGCCCGACGCCACCCATGAGGCGATGCGCGATCTGGTTCGGGCGCGCCAGGTTGCTTCGCAGGATGTCCGGGCAGCTCGTGCGCTGATCCAGATGTTTCTGCTCAAGCACGGACTGCGGTGCAAGTCGAAGGCATGGTGCCTGCGTTATCGGAAGTGGCTGACATCCCTGCCGCTTGAGCATGCTGCCCAGAAATTCGCGCTGCAGAGCTATATCAATCGCCTGGATCAGGCCGAGGCCCGAAAAGCCGAGATCGAAGGCCAGATGGTCCATCTCATTCCGGGCTGGACGCTCGCCCCGGTGGTGCACGCATTGCAGGTGTTCAAGGGGATCGGGATGGTCATCGCCGCAACCCTCGCCGCGGAGATCGGTGACTTTTCCCGGTTTGCCAGTCCGCGCCAGCTGATGGCGTATCTCGGCCTGGTCCCCAGCGAATACTCCAGCGGCGGCAAGCAGCGACCCGGCGGCATCACGAAAGCGGGCAACAAGATCGCGAGGGTGATGCTGGTCGAGGCCGCGTGGTCCTACAAATGGCCCCCCAAGGTCGGCGTGCTGCTCATGCTGAAACGGGAAAACTACAGCCAGGCGCTGAAGGACATCGGGTGGAAAGCCCAGGTGCGACTGAACCAGCGCTTTCGGCGCCTCGAGGGCAGAGGCAAGCGCAGCACCGTTGCCGCGGCTGCGGTTGCCCGCGAACTGGTCGGCTTCATCTGGGCGACAGCGATCAGCGCCATGCCGAAGGCCGCCTGACTCCGCACGTGCGAATGTTGGCAGTGGCCAGGGCATCTGACGCGGGACGAGGCAAACCGTCGGTCGAGAATTGAGATCCGGAACTGTCCGGACATCTGACAGCAGAATGAACGAACGCCTCTGACGCTTACCATAATGGGGTTTCGATCCCCGCATCGGAGTTTGAGCAACCGTCGAATAAGTCGGGTGCCCTGACCTCTGCCAATATCGCAAGGAGAACGAACATGACGAACGGCATTCAAGCCGCGCGGCGGGAAACGCATGCCTATCCTCTTGACGAATGGTCATCGGAATTCAGCAC
>NZ_JBMSDW010000025.1:0-52158 GCF_049445895.1 Neotabrizicola sp. VNH66 | reverse complement strand
TGAGCGCCTCGTTATAGGCGGGCCAGTTCCGGGTCTTGTAGGCAGGAGGCGTAGGTCTGCTCATGCCGCCCAGCTACCATGCTGGATTCTCAAGATGAATCCCTCAGGCAATTTGTGCAACAGAGCCTCGGGGATGCCCCAGTTCTGCCCGACCTGCTGGCGCAGATCCCGGCTGAAGAGGCGATCGGTAGTGTCACCGCCGACGGCATCTATGACACCAAAGGATGTCACACCGCCATTGCGGCCCGAGGTGCCGATGCCCTCATACCACCACGACGAAATGCCAGGGCCTGGAAGGGCCACGATCCCGGCCTGCAGGCCCGCAACGAAGCGCTACGTGCCTGCAAGCGGTTCGGACGGGCCAACTGGAAGAAATGGTCCGGATATCACCGACGAAGTCGCGTGGAGGCCAAGATGAGATGCGTCAAACTCCTCGGCGAGCGCATCATAGCCAGAGACTTCGACAGGCAGGATGCAGAGGTTCAAATCCGCATCGCACTCATGAACCGCTTCACCTCACTCGGGGCGCCCGAGACTGTCCGCATGCGCTGAAGATAGCCGGGAAAGGGGCACATGCGGCCTTAATCGGAGTAGCGCAACAAAGCCGGGCCGCGCGGGTCGGCTCTACGATGCGCAATTCGGCAGGCTGCGGTGGCGTGAGGTGTGGCACGAGGCGCCGAGCAACATGGGATATGTGCAATGCGTGGCATTCGTAATGCCGCAGCCTGTGGCGCGTGCTTTCACGCGGCGGGCGAGAGCGGGCATGGCTCCACGCAGAGGTAGTGATGCAGGCGGGGCGGCCGGGATCCCGCCCCGGGGCTGAAAGGGGCGGCCCGCCGCGGGGCCGCCGCAAGGCGGGTCAGATGCCGTCGCCGACGAAGGCCTTTTCAACGACGAACTGCTTGGGGTCGCTGTTCGCGCCTTCATGCAGGCCAAAGCCCTCGAGGATGGCTTTGACATCGACGTTGAAGGCCAGCGAGCCACAGACCATGGCGCGGTCTTCTTCCGGGTTCATCTGCGGCAGGCCCAGATCCGCGAACACCTTCCCCGAGGACAGGTTGTCGGTCACGCGGCCCATGCGGGTGAATTCCTCGCGTGTCGTGGTGGGGTAGTAGAGGAGCTTGTCGCCGATCATCTCGCCGATCAGCGGGTCTTCGGCCAGATGTTCCACCAGCGCGCGGCCATAGGCCAGCTCGGCCACCTCGCGGCAGGTGTGCATCATGATGACCTGATCGTATTTCTCCCAGGTCTCGGGTTCGCGCAGCAGGCTGGCGAAGGGGGCAAAGCCGGTGCCGGTGGACAGAAGCCACAGCCTTTTGCCCGGCAGCAGCGCGTCATGCACCAGCGTGCCCACGGGCTTGGGCCGCAGGATGATCTCATCCCCCACCTTGATGTGCTGGAGCTTCGAGGTCAGCGGGCCGTCCGGCACCTTGATCGAGTAGAACTCCAGCTCTTCATCCCAGGCGGGCGAGGCGATGGAATAAGCGCGCAGGAGCGGTTTTCCGTTGTCGCCCAGAAGGCCGATCATCACGAATTCCCCGGACCGGAACCGCAGCGACGCCGGTCGCGTCACCCGGAACGAGAACAGCCGGTCGGTCCAATGCTGCACGCTGGTCACGGTCTGCGCATCGGGCAGGTGGGGCTTGGCGGGCTTTTCGGTGGTCATCGGCGCAATCTCTGTCGTCATCGGGCAGGCCTTGTTCTAGGGCAGGGCAGGGCCGGTGAAAAGCCCGCCGCGCTGCGGCATCTTATGCCGATCGGTGAATATATCAGGCGCGCAGGCGGCTTTGGTAGTCATGCGCCGTCCAGGCGGCGCGGAACTTCCATTGCTCTTCCGGCTGGCGTTGGGCCAGATCATCGGGGATTTCCGCCCCGTCAAACCCGACCCGGCGGATCATGGCATATTGATCGGCGATCACGGGGCCAAGCGCAAGCAGGCGTCCGGTGTAACCGGCCATCCGCAGCCGCCGCGCCACAGTGAAGGCCCTCCCGTCCGAAAACGCCGGGAATGCCACCCGGATCAGCGTGAGCCGGTCGAGATACGGGCGCAGCGCTTCCGGGTCGTCGGTGTTGGCGAGGTCGACCTCGGTCGCGCCTTCGATCTCTGTCAGACCGGGCAGGGTCCGGTCATTGGCGGGCTGAAACCCGCTGTCGGTGACGATCACGCTCATGCTGCTGAAACCTCCTCAATCGTTCGCGCCAACTGTTCAGCCTCATCCTGCGCACTTGAGACGCCCCGAACCTGAGCCATTTGGGCAGGCGGCAGTCCTGAGAGGAGCGCTGCATGATTCGAGATCATGAACAGTTCGAGCTTTTTGAACACGGCTTTGCGGCCAATTGCCTTCGCAAAGGTCTCGGAGAACAGGCTACGCTTGAAGCGCTGTGCCAGTTTCACGGATACGACTTTAGGGTAAAGGACTGCCGTGTCCTTCATTTCCACTACGTCGTAACGGCCGTCAGTGGGAACTGCGCGCCTCACGCTCACGCCGCGTTCTCCTGATTGCCGCGGACGGGTTTGCCGTTCACGAAGTGGATGCCGCATTCCGTCTTCTGGCTGCCGCGCCAGCGGCCCGCGCGCGGGTCTTCGCCGGGCTTGACCGGGCTGGTGCAGGGGGCGCAGCCGATGGACGGGTAGCCCTTGGCCACCAAAGGGTGACGGGGCAGGCGGTTGTTGACGATGTATTCTTCCAGATCCTCGCGGCCCCAATGGGCCAGCGGGTTCACCTTGATGCGGAAATCGCCTTCGTTTTCGAAGAAGTCGATCGTACCGCGGTCGGCGTTCTGGAACCGTTTCCGCCCGGTGATCCAGCCGTCAAAGCCCGCAAGCGCGCGCTCCAGCGGTTCCACCTTGCGGATGTTGCAGCAGCTGTCGGTGCTGAACTGGTGCAGCGTGCCGTCGGGATCCTCGAATTCGACCTTCTTCGGATGCGCCCGGATGGTGCGGATGTCGCAGAGCGCCAGCTTTTCGGCCAGCTCGCGCTGATAATCCAGCGTTTCCTGAAACAGCATGCGGGTGTCGACGAACAGCACCGGCGTCTCGGGCGCAATGACCGAGACGAGGTGCAGAAGCACGACCGATTCCGCCCCGAAGGAGGAGACAAGGGCCACCTGACCCAGATCGTCGTCCTTCAGCGCATGTTCCAGCACGGCGGTGGCCGAATGGTGCCGGTAGCGCGCGTTCAGCGCGGCCACCCGTTCTGCCACCGGGTTGCGGTTCAGGTCACGCGGCATCCTTCGCGCCTTCTCCATCGTAGAGCGCGGCCTTGAACGGCTCCATCCCCACGCGGCGGAAGGCGGCAAGGAAGGTCTCGCCCGGGCCATCACGCAGTTCCAGATAGGCGCGCAGGATCCGCTCCACCGCGGGCACCACCTGATCATAGGCGAAACCGGGGCCGGTCTTGTCACCGATGGCGGCATCCTCCGCGCCCGATCCGCCAAGCGTCAGCTGGTAGTTCTCCACCCCCGCACGGTCGAGGCCCAGAATGCCGATATGGCCGACATGGTGGTGACCGCAGGCGTTGATGCAGCCGGAAATCTTGATCTTCAGCGGGCCGATCTCATGCTCCAGATCCAGTTCCTTGAACCGGATGGCCAGTTCCTGCGCCACCGGGATCGACCGGGCGGTCGCCAAAGCGCAGTAATCCATGCCGGGGCAGGCGATGATGTCGGACAGCAGCCCGACATTGGCGGTGCCAAGGCCCGCCTGCACCAGCGCGGCATGCACCGCGGGCAGGTCGGATTTGTGGACATGCGGCAGGATGATGTTCTGCTCATGGCTGACGCGCAGGTCGCCATGGCCGTAACGCTCGGCCAGATCGGCCATGACGCGCATCTGCGCGCCCGTTGCATCGCCCGGGGTTTCGCCATGGGCCTTCAGGCTGATGGTCACGATGGCATATTGCGCGTTCTTGTGCGCGGTCAGGTTGGTGTCGGCCCAGGCCCGGAAGCTGGGATCGGCCTTGTAGAAGGCGTCATAGCCATCCACCGGCGCATTGCGGAAGGCGGGCGGGGCGAAAGCCTCTTTGATCTCTGCCAGCAACGCCTGATCCGCGCCGCCGAACAGCGGGCGCAGCTCGGCAAACCGGGCCTCGATCATGCCGCGAAGGGCGTCTTCGCCGACCTCGCGGATGGTGATCTTCACCCGCGCCTTGTACTTGTTATCGCGGCGGCCCAGCGTGTTGTAGACGCTCAGCACCGCCTCGACATAGGGCAGCAGGTCCGGTTCGGGCAGGAACTCCCGCACGGTCAGCCCCAGAAGCGGCGTGCGCCCCAGACCGCCGCCGACAAGGACGCGGAACCCTGTCTCGCCCGCGGCATTCTTCACCACCTGCAACCCGATGTCATGCGCGGCGATGACCGCGCGGTCCTGTTCGGCCCCGGTGATGGCGATCTTGAACTTGCGCGGCAGGAACTGGAATTCCGGGTGATCGGTGGACCACTGGCGCAGCAGTTCCGCCCAGGGGCGCGGATCGGCGATCTCATCCGCGGCGGCACCCGCAAAATGATCCGCCGTCACGTTGCGCACACAATTGCCCGAGGTCTGGATGGCATGCATCCCCACATCGGCCAGCGCGCCCAGCATCGCGGGCACATCGGTCAGCTTGGGCCAGTTGTACTGGATGTTCTGCCGGGTGGTGAAATGGCCGTAGCCCTTGTCCCAGGTCTCGGCGATATAGGCCAGCTGCCGCATCTTGGCAGGCGACAGCGTGCCATAGGGAATGGCCACCCGCAGCATATAGGCGTGCAGCTGCAGATACAGGCCGTTCATCAGCCGCAGCGGACGGAATTCATCCTCGCTCAGGCTGCCATCCAGACGCCGCTCCACCTGCTGCGAGAACTGGGCCACCCGCTCGCGCACGAAGGATTCGTCGAATTCGCTGTAATCATACATGGCTGCGCTCTGCCTGTTTTCCGTGGAAGTAGTTCGAGGGGCCGCGGGTGCGGAACTCCTCGCGGAAATGGGTGGGTTCGGGGCCGTCGGGGCCGGGCTTGGCATCGGCCAGATAGGGGCCGACCACAAGAAGTTTCTGCGACGCGGCATGCAGCAGCCGCAGCTGGGCATGGGCCTCGTCCTCGATCAGCTCGGCCTCATGGTGGTTCAGCGACCAGCGGTCATCCGCGGTCAGATAGACGACATCGCCTTCCCGCAGCAGATTGGCGGTGACGACTTTTGGCGTGAAGCGGCGGCTCATGCGCGGGCCTCCAGAACGGGAATTGCAACGGCGGCCGCGCGCGGGGCAAGGCCATAAAGGATCACGGCGGGGCCATCTACGGCGGCAATGGCAGAGGGCAGGGTGGACAGCTGACAGCCGATCACGCGCTGATCGGCGCGGCTGACGTTTTCCACCACGGTGACGGGCGTGGCCCCGTCGGCGCCGTGCATCATCAGCCGGCCCTGAATGAACCGGGCGGATTTCTTGCCCATGTAGATCGCCGCCACCTCGCCCGCACGGGCCAGACCGCGCCAGTCCTGCTCGGCAAAGCCCTGCATGTCATGGCCGGTCACGATCCGCAGCGCGGCATTGCGGCCGCGCTTCGTCAGGCTCTGGCCGATCTGCGCCGCGGCCACGCTGGCCGAGGTCAGGCCGGGCTGGATGCGGAACGGCAGGCCCGCGGCCTCCAGCGCCTCCACCTCTTCGTCCAGACGGCCGAAGATGCCGCAATCGCCGCCCTTCAGCCGCACGACGCGCGCCCCGGTCAGCGCCTGCGCCACCAGAACGGCATTGATGTCGGTCTGTGCGGCCGAGGGGCCAAAGCCCTCTTTGCCCATGTCGATGCGGCGGGTGTTTTCCGGGATCAGCGCCAGCACTTCCGCGCCCACCAGCCGGTCATGGATCACCACCTCCGCCGCCTGCAGCGCCCGCAGCGCGCCAAGCGTCAGATGCTCGGCCGCGCCGGGGCCGGCGCCGACAAAGACGACCGGCTGCGGCACGGCGGGGATCAGGCTGGAATCGAACATGGCAGGACCCTTTGGACTGCCCTTGATATAGAACTTTTTCCCGTATCCTCGCCATACGCCCTTGCAGATAAGGACATATGTTCCGATACTGCGGCTGAGAGGAACCCGGTTCCGCCACCTCAGGGATTTCAGGAATGACCGCCCCGCTGGACGATCTGGACAGGAAAATCCTGTCCGAACTGCAAAAGGATGCCGCGCAGTCGCTGGACGAGATCGCGCGCAAGGTGGGCAGTTCCAAGACCCCGGTCTGGAACCGCATCCGCCGGATGAAGGAACAGGGCGTCATCACCCGGCAGACCGCCATCCTCGATCCCGAGGCCCTGGGGCTGGAGGCCTGTTTCTTCGTGCTGATCCGCACTTCGGAGCATGAGGCCGACTGGCAGCGCAAATTCCTGAAGGCGCTGAAAGAGCGGCCCGAAGTGCTGGAGGCGCACCGTCTGGCGGGCGATATCGACTATATCCTGAAGGTCCGCGTCCGCAACGCCCGCGCCTATGACACATTCTATCAGGCGCTGATCTCCGAGGTGAAGATTTACAACGTGACGGCCCTTCTGAGCATGGAAGAGATCAAGTCGACCACCATCCTGCCGGTGTGAGTTGCGGCACCGGCAGCAGGGGGCGCTGCCCCCTCGGCCTGCGGCCTCACCCCCGGGATATTTTTGAACAGACGAATGTGGAGAGGCGTGCCTTCTATTCATCTGTTCAAAAATATCCCGGGGGGTGCGGGGGGCTGGCCCCCCGCCGCGCTGTCAAACAGGCGCCACCATCAGCCGTTGCAAGCCGTGGAAATGGAACACATCCGCATAGGCGGGCTGTTCGGTCAGCCGCAGGCCGGGCAGGGCCGCGAAAAGCTTTGGCAAAGCGATCTGCAGTTCCAGCCGGGCGAGCGGGGCGCCCACGCAGAAATGCAGGCCCGCGCCGAAGGTGACGGCGGGTTTCACCGGGCGGGCAGGGTGAAAGCGGGCGGGTTCGTCCCAGACCTGCGGGTCGCGGTTCGCCATGGCGAGGAGAAGGCCCACCTGTTCGCCGCGGCGGAAGCTCTGGCCCATGATCTCGATGTCTTCATAGGCCCAGCGGGTGAAGAGATGCAGCGCCGGATCGAAGCGCAGGATTTCTTCGACCGTCGCGGCCACGAAATCCGGCGCCAGCGCGGCGGCGGGAGTTCCGGTTTCCAGCAGCGTCTTCACCCCGTTGCCGATGGTGTGGACGGTTGCCTCATGGCCTGCGTTCAGCAAGAGGATGCAGGTGGTGATCAGCTCTTCGGTGGACAGCTTCTCGCCCTCGGCCTCAGCGGCGATCAGCTGGGTGATCAGGTCATCGGCCGGGCGCGCACGGCGTTCTTCGACATAGCCGCGCAGGAAGGCGCTGAACTCGGCGGCGGCACTGCTGGCGGCGTCTTCCATCGCGCGGGTGCGCCGGGCCTGATACATGCCGACCATGGCATTGGACCAGCGCAGAAGCTCGGGCGCCATCTCTTCGGGCACGCCCAGCAGGCGCGCGATGATGCGCACGGGCAGCGGCTGGCCGTAATGGGTCAGCAGGTCGAAGTCGCCCGGCGGGAAGGCGGCGATCAATTCGTCGCAGAGCGCGGCGATTTCCGGCCCAAGCGCCGCGATCCGGCGCGAGGTGAAGGCGCGCAGCACCAGATTGCGCAGGCGGGTGTGGCGGGGCGGTTCCAGTTCCAGCATGGAATGCGCCTCGACCGCGTAGAACGGTGCCTGATGGGCGGGGATCTCGGGCGCCAGTTCCGGCGGCACCTCGCGCCCGAAGCGGCGGTCGCGCAGGATCGCATTCACTGCCGCGGCATTGCCGGTACAGGTCAGTGCATAATCGGCCCAGAGAAAGAACGGCCCCGCATGCCGGGCGGTTTCATAAAACGCATAGGGGTTCTGGACGAAGGCGGGGTCGGTCGGGGGCTGGTGCAGGGTTTTCATGGCACGGTTTTGCGGGTGAAGGGCAGCGGGATCAAGCCCTGCGCGATCAGGACGCCCAGTCCCACCAGCGCCGCGGCGGCCACCGGCAGCCAGTTCCACGCGCCGCCCATCAGGAAGAAGATCACCATCACATAGAACGGCGCCAGATTGATGTGCAGCGAGGAGGCGCCGATGCCCAGACGCTCCACCGAGATGATCCACAGATACTGGCTGACCGCCAGCGCGCCGACCGAGAAAGCCAGCAGGGCCGCGACCTCCCGCCATCCCCAGCCCGAGAAATCCGGCAGCGCCGTCTGTCCGCCGATGACCGGCAGCGCCGACAGCAGCGTCAGCGCGATGGCTGCGCCCGAGATCGTCAGCGCCGTGCGCCCGATGGGGGACAAAGCGGGGAAGGCGGTGACGGTCAGGCGAGAGCCCACGGTGAAGGTCAGAACCGAGCCAAAGCAGAGCAGTGCACCGAACCCCATGCTGAGCCCGCCAGCGGAGAAATCCAGCCCCAGCACCCCGCCCGCCAGCGCAAGGACAAGGCCAAGGATCAGCGCAGCCGTCACCCGGCGGCCGTCCAGTACCACCTCCAGCGCCATGCCGACAACCGGCATGGTGGCCGAGATAACCGCCGCCGTCACCGCGCCGCCGCGGGCCTGTCCCATCACCAGAAACCATGCGCCGAAGCCCAAGAGGCTGCCGACCGCGATGCCCTTGCCCCAGGGCGCCCGCGCCAGCGCGGCGGGTCCGTCCAGCGCCAGCCACATCGGCAGAAGCGCGGCGGCGGCCAGGATCATCCGCAGCGCCGCCAGCTGTTCGGAGCGGAGAAGCGGAATGATCAACTCGGCCGCCGGAAGCCCCGCGGCCCAGATCAGCATGGAGATCATGCACAGGAGATTGGCGGTGGCGACGCCCTGACGGGGCGCCGCGGGCGGCAGGTCGGTGGTGTGCGCGGTCATGGCGACAGAATGCCCGATGCGCCGTGCCTGTGCTGGCCTGCCCGCGACCTTTGCCGGTCAGGCCGCGGCGGAAAGTGCCGCGACGATGGCGCCGAAATCGGCCGCCTTCAGGCTGGCCCCGCCGACCAGTGCGCCATCCACATCGGTGACCGCGAAGATCTCGGCCGCGTTCGAGGGCTTGACCGATCCGCCGTAAAGCAGGCGCATGCCCGCGGCCTCGGCCCCGAAACGGGCGGTCAGGGCGCGGCGCAGGAAGCCGTGGACCTCGGCAATCTCGGGCAGGGTGGGGGTGCGGCCGGTGCCGATGGCCCAGACGGGTTCATAGGCGATCACGGTATTTGCCGCCGTGGCGCCATCGGGCACCGATCCGGCCAGCTGGGCCGCCACCACATCCAGCGCGCGCCCGGCGTCCCGCTCTCCCTCCGTCTCGCCCACGCAAATCACGGCGATCAGACCGGCGGCCCAGGCGGCCTGCACCTTGGCGGCCACCAGCGCATCGGTCTCGCCATGGTCGGCGCGGCGCTCGGAATGGCCAAGGATGACATGGCCCGCGCCCGCATCGACCAGCATCAGGGCCGAGACGTCACCGGTATGCGCGCCCGAAGCCTTGGGGTGGCAGTCCTGACCGCCCACCATGACCGGCGTGTCCTTGGCATGCCAGACCATCTGCGCGATCAGCGTGGCGGGCGGGCAGAGCAGCACCTCGCATCCGGGGGCAGGATGGGCTTCGGCCAAGGCCTTGACCTCGGCCAGCGCGGCGGCGCTGCCGTTCATCTTCCAGTTTCCGGCGGCCAGTTTGCGCATGCGTCTCTCCCTGTCTGATCCCCGGCGGGTGGGGCCAGTCAGGGATGGCAAATTCCGGGCGGCCGCGCAATGGCCGGGGTGACGCACAGGGGGGGGGCGCCTGTCCCGTGTCGTCGTACTACAGAAATGCCAGCGGAAGGGGTGGTCTTAAAGGGGCGGGTTCTGAAACCGTCGCGGGACGGGGCGCTGTCGGATGTGCCCCGGGGTCGTCCGGAGCAGGCCGGTCCTTGAACTTGCCCGAAGCGCGGTGGCGTCAGCCGGCGGGCTGGTCCTTGAACTTGATCGACTCGCCGCAGCCGCAGGCTTCGGCCACGTTCGGATTGCGGAACACGAATTTCGATTCCAGCAGGCTGGTCTCATAGTCGATTTCGGTCCCGATCAGGAACATCTGCGCCATGGGCGCGATCAGCACGCGGGCGCCGTCCTGTTCGACGATCTCGTCCAGCGGGTTCACCTCGCGGACATAATCCATGGTGTATTCCATGCCCGCGCAACCGCCCTTTTTCACGCCGATGCGCAGGCCCTGACTGCCGTCACGGGTCATGAGCCGGGAAATCTGCCGTGCGGCGGCAGGAGAGATCGAGACGGCGGCCTTGCCGGGAATGCCGAACATGAGAAATTCCTTTCGTCCCGCCAAGGTAGGCATCCTGCGCGCCGGGATCAAGCGCCGCGCAGAAGCGTCTTACATGAAGCCCAGTTCCAGCCGCGCCTCGTCCGACATCATGTTCATGCCCCAGGGCGGGTCGAAGGTCATATGCACATCGACCTGCTTGACGCCCGCCAAAGGCTCCACCGCATCGGCGACCCAGCCCGGCATCTCACCCGCGACGGGGCAGCCGGGGGCGGTCAGGGTCATGGTGATGTCGACCGCGTTTTCTGCGTTGATCTCAATCGTGTAGACCAGACCCAGATCGTAGATGTTCACCGGGATTTCCGGGTCGAACACGGTGCGGCAGGCATCCACCACGCTGTCATAGAGCGGATGGTCGGTCGAGGAGGGGCGGATCAGCGGCGCGCCCTCGACAGTGGTCGAAGAGGTGGCTTCCATCGCAAGGGTCCTGCGGCTGGGGAGGGTTGTTGACCGAATATATAGGGAAACCCGGGGCCAAGGTCCAGTGGCCCACGCCACGGCTCAGAACAGATAGCGCGCAAGCCCCGTGCGGCTGAGCACGAAGGCCAGCGCGGCGGAGCCGCACACCGCCCAGAGCCAGACCACGGGCGAGGGCAGGTCGGTATAGCGGAAGGCCAGTGCGACAAAGGCCACATGCAGGAAATAGATGCCGCCGGACTGGTCCGACAGGGCACGGCTGGCGTGGCGCCGGGGGGATTGCAGCGCGGCCAGCGCCAGCGCGGGCGCGGCCAGTGCAAGGCTGGCCATCAGATCATGCGGCAGGCCGCGCGGCAGAAGGCCAAGCGCCAGCGTCTCCCCGCACAAAAGCAGCACCCCCGCCACCGCAGCAATGCGGACGGTCTTCGGCGACAACCGTTCGGCCAGCCCTTCGCGGCGGATCACGAAACCTGCGATCAGGCAGGGGAGCGACAGGACCAGCGGATTGCGGTTCAGGTGTAACGGGTCCTGAAAGGCGCCGGGTGCGGTGAAAAGGCCCAGCATCAGCCCCCAGGAGAGGAGCAGCCCCAGCCCGAAACTCGCCCCGGCCAGCACCAGAAGCCGCCGCGTGCTTTGCCCCGTCAGCGGCACCAGAACGGCGCCGGCCATGAAAAGCCCCGCGAGATACCACAGGTGCCAGTAGCCGAAGACGAAAAAGCGCATTGCCTCGCCCGGGGTGAAGCCGGGCAATAAGGGCCAGTAGACGGGCAGATACAGCGCCATCCACACGGCATAAAGCCGCAGCACCCGCCACAGCCAGCTGCGCCCGCGCCCGGCCAGAACGGCATCATGCAGGTAATAGCCGCTGAAGATCAGAAAGACCGGCACGCCCAGCCGGAACAGGCCCTCGGCGGTCAGGAGATGCACCATGCGGCCCAGACCATCGAAGGGATCGGCATGGATGCCGACCACCATCATCGCCAGGGCAAGCTTGACCAGATCGACCGCAAGGTTACGTCCGGGGGCGCTGCGCTCCGGGGGCAAGATTATCTCCCTGTCGCAGCGGCCTCAGCCCGGCTCAGAACGGAATGTCATCATCCAGATCGTTGCGGGGGCTGCTTTGGCCGCCCCGGCTGCCCGAAGAAGAGGAGGACGAGCCGCCACCGCCACCGCCGCCATAGCCCCCGGCACTGCCGCGGTCGTCATAGCCGCCGCGGTCATCGTAACCGCCCGAGGCAGCGCCGCCGCCGCCTTCGCCGCGGCCGCCCAGCAGGGTCAGGTTGCCGGAGTAGGGGCGCAGCACCACCTCGGTCGTGTAACGCTCCTGCCCGGACTGGTCCTGCCATTTGCGGGTTTCCAGCTGGCCTTCGATATAGACCGTGCTGCCTTTGCGCAGATATTGCTCAGCAATCTTGGCCAGCGGTTCGTTGAAGATCGCGACCGAATGCCATTCGGTCCGCTCCTTGCGTTCGCCGCTTGCACGGTCGCGCCAGGTTTCCGAGGTGGCGATGCGCAGGTTCACCACTTTGCCGCCGTTCTGGAAGCTGCGCACCTCCGGGTCGCGGCCGAGGTTCCCGATGAGAATCACCTTGTTGACCGAACCTGCCATGCCACGCCTCCTGATTCCCGTGCCGACCTTGCCTCAGACAAGGTTAACACTGTCTTTTGCGGCCTCCAGCGGCCGCCGCTGACCGGGATATACGCGGCGGTCCGCGCGGCTGCAACCGGGGTGGCATCGGCGGCGTTCCGCCGGTTTTCCGGGCAGAGGGCCCCGCGGGTGGGGAAAATCCGCGCTGGAAAAAGCGGCGCCGTTCCGTATGATCCCCCGGATTGTGCAACAGCCGGGATTTCCGCATGAGGCGCGCAGGGCTTTCGCTTGTGATGACATTGGCCGCCGCCACGGCGTCCCCCGCGCTGGCCGAGGGGCTGAAGCTGTCCGGTTCGTCCAAATCGCGGCTGGCGATCTTCGAATCCCAGAGCGATCTTCTGGATGGCAAACTGTCAAAGCAATACAGCGGCTCGACCAAGCTGACGCCGAAATACAAGAAGGGCGACACGGCCGAGGCTTCGGCCGACGTGCCGCGCTACAAGGGCAGCTACAAGGGCGAATATCTGCAGGTCGCCAAGGATCTGGCGCGCAAGCACGGTATTCCCGAAGACCTGTTCCTGCGGCTGGTCCAGCAGGAATCCGGCTGGAATCCCGGCGCGGTCAGCCCGAAAGGTGCCACCGGCCTTGCGCAGCTGATGCCTGCGACCGCCAAGAAGCTGGGCGTGGATATCGACGATCCGCATCAGAATCTGGAAGGCGGCGCGCGCTACCTCAAGATGATGTATGACAAATTCGGCACATGGAAACTGGCGCTGGCCGCCTATAACGCAGGCCCGGGCGCGGTCGAGAAATACGATGGCGTGCCGCCCTATGCCGAGACCGAGGGCTATGTGAAGGCTATTCTGGGCTGAACGCGCCTCTGCCGCAGCCGCGCAGGGGGGCGCTGCCCCCCGTCCTGCGGACTCCCCCCGGGATATTTGGCCCAGTATGAAAGACCTTTGCGGTTTCATACTGGCAAAAATATCCCCGCCGGAGGCAAGTCCCGGCATGCCGGGACTTTCTTTATTCCGCCGCGATGGTGATCACGGGCTCCATGCCGGCAAGGATCTCCGGCGCGAGATGGCATTTGATGCTGTGTCCGCCTGCCAGCACCTGTACCGGCGGCACCTCGCGTTCGCACAATCCGCCGGGCACCTGTGATTTCCACCGGCAGCGGGTCTGGAACGGGCAGCCAGGGGGCGGGTTCATGGCGGAGGGGATCTCTCCCTCCAGCACGATGTGCTTTTTCTCGACATTGGGGTCGGCGATCGGCACCGCGGACAGCAACGCCTCGGTATAGGGGTGGTAGGGTGGCGCGAAGACCTGATCGGTCGTCCCCATCTCGACCACATGGCCCAGATACATGACCATGACCCGGTCCGAGAGGTAGCGCACGATCGACAGGTCGTGGCTGATGAAGAGAAGCGTGGTGCCGTTGTCGCGCTGGATGTCCATCAGGAGATCGGTGACGGCGGCCTGTACCGAGACATCGAGGGCCGAGACCGGCTCATCCGCCACCACCACCTTGGCGCCGCCGGCAAAGGCGCGGGCGATGCCGACGCGCTGCTTCTGACCGCCCGACAGCTGCCGCGGCATCCGTTCGGCAAAGGCGCGCGGCAGTTTCACGAGGTCGAGAAGCTCCAGCATGCGCTGCGACCGTTCGGCATCGGATTTGCCCCAGCCGAACACCTCCAGCGCGCGGATGATCTGGCGGCCGACGGTCATCGAGGGGTTCAGGGTGTCGAACGGGTTCTGGAACACCATTTGCACCTTGGAGATGGTATCGGCGCCGCGTTTCTGGATCGGCGTCGACTGCACATTCTCGTCGAACAGCATGATATGGCCCGAGGTGGCGGTCTCCAGCCCCATCAGCACCTTGGCGAAGGTGGATTTGCCGCAGCCGGATTCGCCGACGATGGCCAGCGTCTCGCCCGCGCGGGCCTCAAAGCTGAGCGTTTCATTGGCCTTGACGACCTTGGTCAGGCCGCCCCCGAAGGCGCCGGTGGAAATCTCATAGTATTTGCGCAGGTCTTCCATCCGCAGGACGACCTCGCCCGGGGGGCGCTTTTCGCGGGTATTGGCATGGGTGGGCGGGGCTGCCCAGTCGATCTCATCCCAGCGGAGGCAGCGGGTTTCATGCCGCGTCAGGCCTGGCACGGGTTCCATCGGCACCTCGGCCGCGTCGCAGCGCCCGGCCTGAAAATAATCGCAGCGCGGGCCGAAATTGCAGCCCCGGGGGCGTTCATGCGGCAGGGGGAAATTGCCGGGAATGGCGATCAGCGGGCGCGCGTTCTTGTCGGCACCCGGCAGCGGGATTGCGCGGAACAGGGCCTGCGTATAGGGGTGGCGCATTTCGGTGAAGACTTCGGCGACATTGCCGGTCTCTACCGCCTCGCCCGAATACATCACGGTGATGCGGTCACAGACTTCCAGGACGAGGCCGAGGTTGTGGCTGATGAACAGCATCGAGGTGCCGTATTTCTGGCCGAGATCCTTGACCAGATCGACGATCCCGGCCTCTACCGTCACATCCAGCGCGGTGGTGGGTTCATCGAGGATCAGCAGCGCGGGCCGCGCCATCAGCGCCATGGCGATGACGATGCGCTGCTGCTGGCCGCCCGAAAGCTGATGCGGATAGGAGTTCAGCATCCGGTCAGGATCGGGCAGGCGCACATCGGCGACGATCTGGCGGGCGAGGTTCCACGCTTCGGCCCTGGCCATGCCCTGATGGATCATCGGCACTTCGGCCAGTTGTGCACCGATCTTCATCGCCGGGTTCAGGCTGGCCATCGGCTCCTGATAGATCATCGCGATCTCGGACCCGCGGATCGTGCGCAGCTGATCGGCGGTCATATGGGTCAGGTCGCGGCCCTTGAACTTGATCGAGCCGCCGGTGATGCGCCCGTTGCGGCCAAGGTCGCGCATGACGGCCAGCGCCACGGTGGATTTGCCGCAGCCGCTTTCGCCCACCAGCCCCATCGCCTCGCCCGCGCGGACGATGCAGGAGAAATCCATCACCGCAGGGATTTCACGCAGCCGGGTGAAGAAGGAAATCGAGAGATTCTCGATTTCAAGGATCGGCTGGCTGGGGTCCCAGGATGTGGTCGCATCGGCCATGGGTGTCTCCTTTGGCTGAGGGCGGACCGGGGCGCTGCCCCGGACCCCGGGATATTTATGAACAGATGAATGCGGCAGGGTGCAGCTTCATCAGTCCTTCAGGCTTTCTTCGCGCAAGCCATCGGCGAGGAGGTTCAGGCCGAGGACGAGGCTCATGAGGGCAAGCGCGGGGACGACGGCGGCATGGGGATAGATGCCCAGAAGCTTGCGCCCGTCGTTGATGGTCGATCCCCAGTCGGGGCTTTCGGGCGACACGCCGAGGCCGAAGAAGCCGAGCGTGCCGAGGAGGATGGTGGTGTAGCCGATCCGCAGGCAGAAATCGACGATCAGCGGGCCGCGGGCATTGGGCAGGATTTCCCACAGCATGATATACCACGGGCTTTCGCCGCGGGTCTGGCCGGCGGCTACATAGTCGCGCGCCTTGATGTCCATGACAAGGCCGCGGACGATGCGGAAGACGCCGGGCGAGTTCACGAAGACCACCGAGACGAAGACATTCAGAAGGTTCGGGTCCATCGCCCAGAGGCCGGTCGGGTCGGCGTTGAAGGCCAGCCCGGAATAGGCCCAGAGCCCGAAGACGAGCACCAGCCCGACATAGAGGTTGCGCTTGGCCGGGTCGGTGCGGAACCGCGACTGGAACAGCACGGCAAGGAACACCACCGGGAACAGGAACAGCACGGCGGCGAAATAGACCGGGATGCCGGTCGCCACGATTTCCGGCGTCACCAGCAGGTAGAACAGCAGGATGACGGGGAAGGCGAGGACGAGGTTGGCCAGGAAGGACAGCAGCGTGTCGAAGCGTCCGGCGAAATAGCCCGCGGGCAGGCCAAGGGTGATCCCCACCATGAAGGCGAAGAGCGTGGCGGCAGGCGCGATCTTCAGCACGTCGCGCGCGCCCATCACCATGCGGCTGAACACGTCGCGGGCCCGGCTGTCGCCGCCGAACAGATACCACGGATAGCTGTTCTCGCCCGGGGCGGGCAGGGCGGCGCCAGGGAGCGCATTCTTCAGCCCCGACAGCTGCGTCAGCGGGTCATGGGTGATGATCAGATGGGCGAAAAGCGCGGTGAAGGCCCAGAACATCACCAGGGCGAAGCCGATCATCCCCACCGAGGAATCAAACAGCTTGCCGTAAAGTCCCAGCCGCCGCTTGTAGCGCATCGACAGCATGAAGGTGACCGCCAGCGCCGCCCAGACCGGCCAGAATTGCCAGATCACGCGGCCGATGATGGCGGGCCAGGACAGATCTTCCATCGCGTCTCTCCTCAGGCCAGGCGGATGCGGGGGTTGAGGAAGACGTAGCCGATGTCCGAGATCAGCTGCGTCACGAGAACGACGAAGACGGCCACGACCGAGCAGCCGAGGAGAAGGGGAATGTCATTGTTCCCCGCGGCCTGCACCAGGGTCCAGCCAAAGCCCTTGTAGTTGAACAGCGTCTCCACGATGACCACGCCGTTCAGCAGCCAGGGGAACTGCAGCATGATCACGGTGAAGGGCGCGATCAGCGCATTGCGCAAGGCATGGCGGAACACCACGTCGCGGAAGCGCACCCCCTTCAGCCGGGCGGTGCGGATATATTGCTGGGTCATCACCTCGGTCATCGAGGCGCGGGTCATCCGGGCGATATAGCCGATGCCGTAAAGCGCGATGGTCAGGACGGGCAGGGCAAAGTTCCAGAAGGTGATCTTGTCCATCGCGCTGGTGGCGGTGCCCTGGAACAGTGTCTTGCCGGAAATCCAGCCCATTTCGGCCAGCCAGGGCGAAATGCCCGCCGTGGCGCTGGCGAACAGCGCGATGAAGATCACGCCCGAGACATATTCCGGCGTGGCGGTGGTGGCGATGGCAAAGGTGGACAGCACCCGGTCGGTGCGCGACCCCTCGTTCATGCCCGCAAGCACGCCGATGATCAGCGCGGTCGGCACCATCACGATCATGACCCAGAGCATCAGCCATCCGGTCAGGCTCAGGCTGCGGCCCAGCACATCGGCGACGGTCTGTTTGAAGACGGTGGACCAGCCCCAGTTGCCCTGCAGGATGCCGCAGAAGCGGGCGGCGGTGGCCGGGTCCTCTCCGGCGGCGAAACAGCGGCCGGTGACCGTGCCCTTCGCGGCGTCCGTGAAGGTCCAGCCCGGAACCACGCCCAGCCACTGGCCGTAGCGATAGATCATCGGGCCGGTGTGGCCGTTGCGTTCCAGCCAGCTGGTCACGGCATCGTCGGCCATCCGGACCGAGCCTTCGGATTTGGCCAGCTTTTCCAGATTGGGCGGCAGGTTGGTCAGCCAGAACACGATGAAGGTCAGCGCAAGCGCGGTCAGGACCATCACCCCAAGGCGACGCAGCACGAAGGCAAGCATGGCTTCTCCTCTTCCGGGTCAGGGAAGGCGGCGGATTGGCTGGGGTCCCGGCGGGCTGGACGGGCCGGACGGGAATGAGGAGGAAAGAGAGGGGGCACGTGCCCCCTCCCGTCAGGCCGGATCAGGCGGCGATCCACCATTTGTACTGGTGATGCTCAAAGGTCGCATGCATTTCGCAGCCGCGGACCTTGGGGTCGGTGTGGCGGTAGAGCGAGCGCCAGTAGGACTGGATCAGGACGCCCTGTTCCTGCATGATCTCTTCCAGCCGCTTCATCACCACGCGCCGCTTGTCCGCATCGGCGATGGCCAGCGCCTCGGCCAGCTTGGCGTCGAACTCCTCGTTCGAGAAGGCGCTTTCGTTCCAGGCCTCGCCTGATTTGTAGGCGGTGGCCAGAACCTGCACCCCAAGCGGACGCATGTTCCACTCCGTCGCGCTGAACGGATATTTCGTCCAGTCGTTCCAGAAGGTCGACCCCGGCAGAACCGTGCGCTTGATCTTGATGCCCGCATCACGGATCTGGGCGGCGATGGCGTCGCAGGTGGCGGCTTGCCAGTCATCGTCCAGCGAGATCAGCTCGAACTCGAAATCGGCGCGGCCGGCATCGGCGATCATCTGCTTGGCCGCGGCCGGGTCGACGACCAGCGGCGGCAGTTCGGCATATTCCGGGTGGATCGGGCAGACGTGGTGGTTTTCCGCCACCTTGCCCAGACCGGAATAGCCCAGCTCCAGCACGACCGAATTGTCCACGGCCATCTGCAACGCCTTGCGGACGTTCACATCCTTGTATTCCTCGGCCAGCTGGTTGAAGCGCACGGCGAGCGTGGCCGCGGTGGTCGCCTCGGACTTGGTCCAGCCCATCCCGTCCAGCACGTCGATGAATTCGCCCACGGTCTGATAGGTCGCGTCGATTTCGCCCGAACCGGCCGCCGCAACCCAGGCCGAGGTATCGGTGCCGAGGTCGTAATACTCCACGCGGTCCAGATAGGGGCCGCCGTAGACCTCGGTGCCCCACCAGGGCTGATCGGCCTTAACCAGAACCGCCTTCACGCCCGTCTCAAAGCTTTCCGGCTTGAACGGGCCGGTCCCGGGCGAGGCAAGCGGGTCGCCGTTGTCATAGCTTTTGTGAACGACGGCAGCCGGATAGTCAGCGCAGGAGGCGATCAGCGCGATATCGGGCTGGCTGAGCTTCAGCTTCAGCGTCAGCGGATCGACCACTTCCATCGCATCGGGGCGCACGGATTTGGTGGCGGCATCCTGAATGCCGCTCATCCGGGCGGACATCGAGTTGCCCTCGACATTGCCATCGGCCCAGCGGGTGAAGTTATGGGCCACATCCTCGGCGGTGAAGTCGTCGCCGTTCGACCATTTCACGCCCGGACGCACCTTCATGGTGTATTCGGTCGCGTCGTCATTGGTCTCCCAGCTTTCCAGCAGCATGCCGCGGATCGTGCCGTCATTATTGTATTCGACCAGATATTCCAGCCAGCCGCGGGTGAAGTTGGCGATCTGGCTCCAGTCGGCGGTGCGCGGATCCTTCAGCGCCTTCAGTTCCATCGACATGCGCAGGGTACCGCCCGGGGTGGGGGTCTCCTGCGCCAGGGCCGGGGCATCCATTCCGATCAGCCCGTAGGCCAGCGGCACCGCCACGCCAAGCGCGGTGCTGCGCGCCAGAAACTCGCGCCGGCTGAGCACGCCCGCGCGGCATTCTTCAGCATACATCTGGGCCGCCGGGTGCAGGTGGCTGGCCTCGGTCTTGCTGGTCATCCGTCAGTCTCCCTGTGAGGTTCGGTTCACGGCCCGGGATGGGCCGCCACAACGCGAATGCGGGCCGCCGGTTCACCCCCAAGGGCGCCGGATCTCGTCCGGACGGCTTGTTTCCCATAGTAGGGATATTCCGCACCTTTTCATCCCGGGCGTCAATGTTCATGGCAGACAGATCATGACGCATTTGCGACATGGCCGCTCAAGGCACACGCATCGAAATGAGTATTTTACGACACATTGTGTCGCAAACAGACGTTTGTCATGCCAAGGACGCAGGGTCAACCCTGCGAGGGGCGGCAAAGCCGCGCCCGTTTCCGACACCGCGTTCCGCGGCTGTCAGGCCTGACGGCGGAAGGCCGTCGGTGATTTTCCGGTCAGATGCTGGAAGGCACGGGTGAAATAGGCTGCGGAATTGAAGCCAAGGCTGGTGGCGATGTGGTTCACCGGAATCTTGGTTTCCGACAACAGGCGCCGCGCCTCAAAGATGCGGCGGTCCTGCAGCAGCGCACTGGCCGGGCGCCCGCAGGTCGCCTTGCAGCAGCGCGTCAGGTGGGTGGGGGTCACGCCAAGGGCGGCGGCAAAATCCGCAACCCCCATGCCCGATTTGAAATCCCGCTCCAGAAGCGCGGTATAGCGCGCGACCAGCCGCCGGGTGGCGTCGGGCTTCGGCGTCTCGGGCTCCGCCTTGCGGCCCTGCCGTTCCAGCCAGACCCCCAGAAGGCCCAGATAATGCCGGGTCGCGCGGTCATGCGCGGGAATGTCCGAATTCATCTCGCGCTGGATGCTGTCCAGAAGAACGTTCAGCTCCTGCTGGGCATGCACCTCGCGTATGCGAAGATGCAACGGCGTGGCCGGCAGCGTCACATTGCAGTCGCGCCCGAAGAACACCGCAGTGCCGAACACATTCGGTCCGGCCTCGAATCCGTGCATCACGCCGGCCGGAATGAAAATCCCGTTATGCGCGGTATAGCCCCGGGTCGTGCCCTGCAGGGTGATCCGCCCCTGTCCCTTGGTGAACCACAGGAAGCAGGGTTCCGACAGAGAGCGCATCGCCTCCACCCGCCAGCGGCCACCGGCGGCAAGCCGCGGAATGGCGACAAGGCGCAGCTGGGACAGCGACGAGAGGTCTGGGCCGGGGGAGGATATGGGGGCGGGCATAGGGGGGGCGGGATCCGTTCGGTCTCAACCTGAGGTTATGCGGCCATGCCACGAAAACCAAAGCAAAATGATGGCAATGCGGTAAAGTTGTCCACAGCTTTGGCGGAAAGCTGTGAATATCTCTGTGGATCACCCGCCGCCGTGGCGGGACGGCAACGGTCGGGCGAAATTCAGCGGCAATTTCAAGGCAGATCCAGCGCCCGCCAGTTGCCCATCCGGGCGCGGAACCACGTCCGCTGCCGCTTGGCATATTGGCGCGAGGCCAAGGTGGCCGCCGTGGCCGCCTCTTCCAGCGTCACCTGGCCCCGCAGATGGGCGATCAGCTCCGGCGCGCCGATCGCGCGGGAGGAGGGCCGCGCGGGGTCCCAATGCGGCAGTTCCGCCCGCGCCTCCTTCAGCGCGCCTTGCGCCAGCATCTGGGCAAACCGCCGGGCAATCCTGTCGTCCAGCCAGCCCACCTCAGGCCGCAGCACCAGCGCCTCGGCCCCCGCGCGCGGCAAAAGCGGCGCGGGCGTGTCGGCCTGCCATTGCGCCAGCCCGCGCCCGGTGGCGCGCAACACCTCCCACGCGCGCTGTACCCGCGCCGGGTTCTGCCGGTCGATCCGGGCCAAAGTGGCCGCATCCAAAGCCGCCAGCATTGCCGGGAAATCCGCCGCGCGCAAAGCATCGCCCTCGGCCCGCACCTCCGGCGGCACGGGGGGGATTTCGGCCAGCCCCTCGGTCAGCGCCATGAAGTAAAGGCCCGTCCCGCCCACGATCACCACAGGCCGGTCCAGAAGCCCCGCCACCGCCCGCAGCCAGTGGCCGACCGACCAGTCCTGATCCCGCGCCACATGACCATAAAGCGCATGGGGCAGCGCCGCCTCTTCTGCGGCCGTGGGCCGCGCGGTCAGGACACGCCAGTTCGCATAGACCTGCAAGGCATCGGCATTGACGATCAGCCGCCCGTCGCGCGCGGCCAGATCCATCGCCAGCGCCGATTTTCCGCTGGCCGTGGGGCCTGCGATCAGAACCGGCGCCTCGCGCGATATGCTGTCCAGAGGCCGCACCTTTGCCCTTTCATACTGGCGCAAATATCCCGGGGGAGTCCGCCCCCTGGGCGGACGGGGGCAGCGCCCCCGCTTCTGCGGTTGAACCCGCCGCCGTTTTCCCGCATTTTGCGCGCCGATCCAAGAGACAGTCGAAATACGGGGAATCCCATGTCCAGCACCAGCTTGAAGCCCGGGCTCGACCCGGCCATGAAATACGCCCGGGTCATGCTGAAAATCTCGGGCGAGGCGCTGATGGGCGATCAGGGCTATGGCCTGCATCCGCCCACCGTCGCCCGCATCGCCGCCGAGGTGAAGGCGGTGCAGGAGGCCGGCGTCGAGGTCTGCATGGTCATCGGCGGCGGCAATATCTTCCGCGGCCTGGCCGGCAGCGCCCAGGGGATGGAGCGGACCACGGCCGATTACATGGGCATGCTCGCCACCGTGATGAACGCCCTTGCCATGCAATCGGCGCTGGAACAGGTGGGCGTCTTCACAAGGGTGATCAGCGCCATCCCGATGGATCAGGTCTGTGAGCCCTATATCCGCCGCCGCGCCGTCCGCCACCTTGAGAAGAAGCGTGTGGTCATCTTCGCCGCGGGCACCGGCAACCCCTATTTCACCACTGACACCGCGGCCACCCTGCGGGCCAGCGAAATGGGCTGCGAGGCGGTGTTCAAGGGCACCAAGGTCGATGGCGTCTATGACAAGGACCCGAAGAAGCATGCCGATGCCAAGCGGTATGAGCGGGTCTCCTATGACGAAGCTCTGGAAAAGCATCTGGGCGTGATGGACGCCACCGCGATCGCGCTGGCGCGCGACAACAAGCTGCCGATCATCGTCTTCAGCCTGGACGAACCGGGCGGTTTCCGCACGATTCTGGCGGGGCAGGGCACCTATACTACCGTCCACGCCTGAGGCCGTTGCGCGCCTTTGGCGCGCGAACCAGAGGGCGGGAAACCCCCGCCCTACTATACCTTTTGCCCGTTTGCGCTTATACGGGCCGAAATCCCCGCCTGACCCGGCGGGCCGAACCCGGGGAATGACCTGATGTCGACCGAAGAGTTCATGCTCGACACCGATGACCTGACGCGCCGGATGGAAGGCGCCATTGCCGCGCTGCGCACGGAATTCGCCTCGCTGCGCACCGGCCGTGCCTCGGGCGCGATGCTGGAGCCGATCCATGTCGAAGCCTATGGCCAGAACACGCCGATCAACCAGCTGGGCACGGTGAACGTGCCGGAACCGCGGATGGTCACCATCAACGTCTGGGACAAGGGCATGGTCAGCAAGGTGGAAAAGGCGATCCGCGAGTCGGGCCTTGGCATCAACCCGCAGACCAACGGCACGATCATCATGCTGCCGATCCCCGAACTGAACGAACAGCGCCGCAAGGAGCTGACCAAGGTCGCCGCGCAATATGCCGAACATGGCAAGGTGGCGATCCGCAACCTGCGCCGCGACGGCATGGACCAGATCAAGAAGGCCAAGGCCAAGAACCTGTCCGAAGACGATGCCAAGTTCTGGGAGGACGAGGTGCAGGAACTGACCGACAAGTTCATCAAGCTCGTCGATCAGACTCTGGAAGCGAAACAGCACGAGATCATGCAGGTCTAGGCGGGGGACGGCCGGAATGGCGACCGAAACCTCGGCAGCACCCCGCACGGCAAGCCACGTTGCCATCATCATGGATGGCAACGGCAGATGGGCGACCAAACGCGGCTGGCCGCGGCTGGTGGGGCACCGCAAAGGGGCCGAGCGGGTGAAGGAAATCGTCCATCTTGCGCCCGACATGGGCATCCGCTGGATGACGCTTTACGCCTTCTCGACCGAGAACTGGAAACGTTCGACCGAGGAAGTCCTTGGTCTGATGTCGATTTTCGCCCGCTACATCCAGCGCGAGGCCGATAGCATGGCGGCACAGGGCGTGCGGATGCGCTTTATCGGCGACCGCTCGCGCCTTGCACCGCGGCTGCAGCGGCTGATGTCGGGGATCGAGGCGAAGACCGCCCATCTGACCCGGCTGAACCTGACCGTCGCCATCAACTACGGCGGTCGGGACGAGATTCTGCGCGCGGCCCGCGCTTTGGCGATAGAGGTGGCCGAGGGCCGGTTCGATCCCGCTGCGCTGACCGAGGCCGCCTTGTCGCAGCGGCTGGACACTCAGGATATTCCCGATCCGGATCTGGTGATCCGCACCAGCGGCGAGACGCGGACCTCGAACTTCCTGCCGTGGCAGGCCGCCTATGCCGAATATGAATTCACCGAAACCCTGTGGCCCGATTTCAGCCCGGCAGAGCTGGAGGGGATCCTGCGCCGCTTTTCCAACCGCGAACGCCGGTTCGGCGGGGTGAAGGCATGACCGGGGCGCCGCAGCCCGCCGGGAACCGCTGGGCCGATCTGGGCCCGCGCATCGCCTCGGCCGTTGTGATGGTGGCCGTGGGCGGGGCGGCGGTCTGGTTCGGGGGCTGGGCGCTGGCCGGGCTGGCCGTCGCCGTCACCGGGCTGATGACTTGGGAACTGTCACGCATGACGGCGGGCGAGGGCTATGATGCCTCGATCCTGTTGGGTGTTCTGGCGGCCTGTGTGCTGGCGCTGAACCTCTGGGTGCCTGCGGCCTGGCCTCTGGCGCTGCTCCTCCTGCCGTCGCTGATCGGCGTCATGGCGGCGCGCCGCGATTCCGCGATCTTTGCCGCCTATGCGATGGTTATCGTGCTGACAGGCCTTTGCACGGTGATCCTGCGCCAGTCTGTCGGGCTGGAGGCGGTGCTGTGCATCGTGCTGACGGTGGTTGCTTCGGATGTGGCGGGCTATTTCGCCGGGCGTTCTCTGGGCGGTCCGAAATTCTGGCCGAAGGTCAGCCCGAAAAAGACATGGAGCGGCACCGTTGCGGGCTGGCTGGCTGCCGCCTTGGTGGGGGCGGGGTTCTGGGCCGCGGGTCACGGGGCGCCGGGTCTGATGCTGGCCCTGCCGCTGATCGCCTTTGCCGGCCAGATGGGCGACATCGCCGAAAGCGCCATCAAGCGCCGCGCCGGGGTCAAGGATGCGTCGAACCTGATCCCAGGACATGGCGGGCTGATGGACCGCTTTGACGCTTTGGCCTTTGCGGTGATCGCCGCCACGCTGATCCAGCCGTTCTTTCCTTTCCTGCCCTTCGTGAGGGGCTAGGTCCTATGCGCAGCCTGTCCATTTTCGGCGCCACCGGCTCGGTCGGTGAACAGACGGTCGATCTGGTGCTCAGGGCAGGGGGCGCTGCGGCCTATCGCACGGTGGCGGTGACCGGCGGGCAGAATGTGGTGCGTCTGGCACAGATCGCCCGTGACCTGCGGGCCGAGGTGGCGGTGACCGCCGATCCTGCCCGCCTGGACGAGTTGCGCGCCCTGCTGGCGGGCAGCGGGACCGAGGCCGCGGCCGGGGCAGAGGCCATTACCGAGGCCGCCGACCGCCCCGCCGATTGGGTGATGAGTGCGATCGTCGGCGCCGCCGGTCTGGCCCCCGGCCTGGCCGCGCTGCGCCATGGCGGCACTTTGGCCTTGGCCAACAAGGAATCCCTCGTGACCGCAGGGCGGCTCCTGCTGGCGACCGCCGCGGCGCATGGCGCGCGCATCCTGCCGGTGGACAGCGAACATTCGGCGATCTTTCAGGCGCTTGGCCCCGATCCCATCGCGGCGGTGGACCGCATGATCCTGACCGCCAGCGGAGGTGCCCTGCGCGACTGGCCGCTGGAGCGTCTGGCCGAGGCGACGGTGGCCGATGCCTGCCGCCATCCGAACTGGGCCATGGGGCAGCGGATCACGGTCGATTCGGCCAGCATGTTCAACAAGGCGATGGAAGTCATTGAAACGCGCGAGTTCTTCGGAATATCGCCCGAAAAGATCGAGGTGGTTATCCACCGCGAATCCATCGTGCATTCCATGGTGGCCTTCTGCGACGGTGCGGTGATGGCCCATATGGGCAGCCCTGACATGCGCCATGCCATCGGTTACGCGCTGAACTGGCCCGACCGGCAACGCCTGCCGGTGGCGCCGCTGGACCTTGTGGCGCTTGGCCAGCTGACGTTTCAGGCGCCGGATCTGATGCGATACCCTGCGCTGCGGCTGGCGCAGGCGACGATGCGGGCGGGCGGCAAGGTGGGTGCCGTCTTCAATGCCGCCAAGGAAGTGGCGCTTGATCATTTTCTGGACCGCCGCATCGGGTTTACCGACATGGCCGCGGTGGTGGACCGCACGCTGGACCGGCTTTTGGCCGAGCCGGGCCTTCAAAACGACGCAACCTCGCTTGACGAGGTTCTGGCCACCGACCATCTGGCAAGGATCCGCGCGGATGAGGCGGCAAAAACATTGGGCAGGAAGAGAGCGGGCTGATGGATTTCCTTGGGTTTCTGACCAACGGCGTCTGGTATGTCGTGTTCTTCGTTCTGGCCCTGTCGGTCATCGTGGCGATCCATGAATACGGCCATTACATCGTCGGCCGCTGGTCGGGCATCCATGCCGAGGTCTTCTCGCTGGGTTTCGGCCCGGTGCTTTTTGCCCGCACCGATCGCCGCGGCACCCGCTGGCAGGTGGCGGCCATTCCCTTCGGCGGTTATGTGAAGTTTCTGGGCGATGCCGATGCCTCATCGGTGCGCGCGGCCGAGATGCCCGCCGGGCTGACGGCCGCGGAAAAGCGCCACACCATGGCGGGGGCGCCGCTCTGGGCGCGGGCGGCCACGGTTCTGGCCGGGCCGGTGGCGAATTTCATCCTGACTTTCGCGGTTCTGCTGGGGCTTCTGCTGGTCACCGGCGTGGTGACCGACCGACCCACCGTCAGCCATCTGGCGCCGCTGCCCGAGACGCAGACCCTGCGTGAGGGCGACGTGATCCTGGCTCTGAACGGGACAGCCACGCCCGACAGTGAAAGCTTTGGCAAGGCGCTGGTGGCGCTGCCGCGCAGTCCCATGGTGGCCTTCACCGTGCTGCGCGACGGGCAGGAGACCACTGTCGAGGCGCCGCATCCGCAACCTGCGCTGATATCCTCGGTGCAGCCCAAATCTGCTGCGGTGGATGCGGGCCTGCGCGCGGGGGATGTGATCCTGAACGCGGGCGGCCGCGATGTGGTGACTTTTGCCGATCTGCAGGATGTGGTCTTCAATTCGGACGGGGCGCCGGTGCCGCTGGTCGTCTGGCGAAACGGGCAGACCTTCGATCTGACGCTGACCCCGCGGCCGCGCGACGTGCCGGTGGTGGATGGCAACGGCTTTGAAAACAAGTGGATGATCGGCGTGGGTTCTGGCCTGACCTTCGAGATGGCCACCCGCCCCGCCACCCTGACCGAGGCGCTTACACTGCCCGCCACGCAGATGTGGGATATGGTGACCATGACCTTCTCGGGCCTCTACCACATGGTGCGGGGCGATGTGTCCACCTGTTCGATGTCGGGCGTCATCGGCATTGCCGAGACCATGGGCGACGCGGCCAAGGATGGCTGGATTTCATTCGTCTCGATGCTGGCGGTGTTGTCCCTGGGCATCGGCCTGCTGAACCTGTTCCCGATCCCGGTGCTGGACGGCGGCCATCTGGTGTTCCACGCCTATGAGGCGGCGACGGGCAAGCCGCCCTCGGACCGGGCGCTGCAGGTGCTGATGTCCGTCGGACTGACGCTTCTGTTGTCGCTGATGGCCTTTGCGCTTCTGCAGGACGTGACCTGCGTCTGACGCCCTCTTTGCATCCCGGCCATTTTTGCGCCCAAGTCCTGCCGCAATCTGCTGACAGACCGGACCCATCTGAAGAGGTGTCCCATGCAGCTTGTCCTTCGCCGGCTCGACGGCCTGTCGCTTCTGTGGAAGGTGAATGCCGACCGCATCTTCACCGTGGGCACCGTGGTTCTGGGCCTTCTGGCCGGCGCCTTCCTTGGCAGCGCGCTGGTGCAGCCCTACTGACGCAGACCCCCGGCTTTTGCCACGGATCCGCCGCCGCGCCCCGGGCACGGCGGATTTCCGCTTGGCTGTATCCGCCCGATCCGTGGGCAAGCCCTTGGCGCGGCGGAATACCATATCTGCCAAAGTTATCCACAGTGACCGCAGCCTTTTGACAAGGCTTGGCTTTCCCGGTAGTCAATCCCAAAGACAATTGAACGGCGGGACAGGGCATGCAAGGCACCTTTGACACGAAGTCCGGGCGCAGGATGAAGCGCAGCCTTCGCTCGACCAGCACCCTTGCCATTGCCCTTTTCCTTGGCGCGGCAACCGTTTCGGCGCCGTTCCTCACGCCCGCCATCGCGCAGGTCTTTTCCTTTTCGAACGTTCAGGTGCAGGGGAATGAGCGGGTCGATGCCGCCACCATCCTGTCCTATGCCGGAATCAAGCGCGGGGCAGAGGTGACGGCGGGCGGGCTGAACGACGCCTATCAGCGCATCGTCGCCTCCGGCCTGTTCGAGGCGGTGGAGATCGTGCCGCAGGGATCGACCCTTGTGATCAAGGTTGTCGAATATCCCTTCGTCAACGTGATCAACTTCGAAGGCAATGCCCGCATCAAGGATGAGGAACTGGCCAAGATCATCCAGTCCAAGTCGCGCCGGGTCTATTCCCCTTCGACGGCTGAGGCGGATGCCGCCGCGATTGCCGAGATGTACCGGGTGCGCGGCCGGATGGCCGCCACGGTGGAGCCGAAGATCATCCGCCGCGACGGCAACCGGGTGGACCTTGTGTTCGAGATCACCGAAGGCAAGGTGGTCGAGATCGAGCGGCTGTCCTTCGTGGGCAACCGCGCCTTCAGCGACCGCCGCCTGCGCCAGATCCTTGAGACCAAGCAGGCCGGTTTCCTGCGCAACCTGATCCAGCGCGACACGTTCGTGCCGGAGCGGCTGGAGCTGGACAAGCAGGTGCTGACCGACTTCTACCGCTCGCGCGGGTATATCGACTTCGAGGTGCTGGACGCCTCGGCCGAATTCAGCCGCGAGCGCGATGCCACTTTCGTGACCTTCACCCTGCGCGAGGGGCTGCCCTATACCATCGGTGACGTAACCACCGTATCCGAGGTGGACGGCCTGTCGGCCGAGGAATTCGCCACCGTGCAGAAGATCAAGGCGGGCCAGACCTGGAGCCCGACACTGATCGACAACAACATCGCGCGGATGGAAAATCTGGCCCTGAAGAAGGGCGCGAATTTCGTCCGGGTCGAGCCGCGGATCACCCGCGATGACCGCAATCAGCGCGTGAATATCGAATTCGCCATCACCCGCGGCGAGAAGGTCTTTGTCGAACGCATCGACATCGAGGGCAATGCCACCACGCTGGATCAGGTGGTGCGCCGCCAGTTCCGCACCGTCGAAGGCGACCCCTTCAACGCCCGCGAAATCCGCCAGTCGGCCGAACGCATCCGCGCGCTTGGCTTCTTCTCGGATGCGCAGGTGACGGCAGAGCCCGGCTCCTCGCCCGATCAGGTGGTGGTCAATGTCGATGTGGAAGAACAGCCGACCGGCTCGCTGGGCTTCGGCCTCAGCTACAGTGTGACCAGCGGCATCGGCGCCAACATCAGCTTTTCCGAATCGAATTTCCTCGGCCGCGGTCAGGCTTTGTCGGTTTCGATCTCGACCACATCCGACAATCAGAACACCTCGATCAGCTTCCGCGAGCCTTCGCTTCTGGGGCGCGATCTGTCCTTCTCGGTCGGTGCCTATTACCGCACCTCGGAATCCGACTATACCAATTACGACACCCGCAACATCGGGCTCAGCTTCGGTCTGGGCTTCCCGGTGGGCGAACAGTCCAGTGTCAGCCTTGGGTACAAGCTGTCGCAGGACAAGCTTTATGACATCAGCAGCGACAGCTCCGCGATCATCCAGCGCGAAGGTGCGCGCGGCAAGAATGGCGCGCTGATCACCAGCGCCATCACGCTGGATTATGAATTCGACAACCGGATCACGGGCCTCAACCCCGACAGCGGCACGCTGCTGCGGTTTGGTCAGGAAATCGGCGGTCTGGGCGGCGACACGCAGTATCTGACGACCACGCTCTTTGCCATGCACGAGCGGCGGGTGTTCCAGGGCGACGTGACGCTGCGGGTCATCGGTGAGGGCGGCTATATCACCGCGCTTGGCGATGAGGGCACCCGGGTGACCAACCGCTTCTTCGGGCGTGGCAAGATGCGGGGCTTCGAACCCAACGGCTTTGGCCCGCGCGATCTGGCGGCGACCAACCAGGATGCGCTTGGCGGCAATGCCTTTGCCGTTGCCCGGTTCGAGGCGGAATTCCCGCTGGGCCTGCCGGAAGAATACGGCATTCTGGGCGGCGCCTTCCTTGATGTGGGTTCGGTCTGGTCGCTGGAAGACACCACGGGCACCGGCGGCGCCATTGTGGACGACGGCTTCAATCCGCGGGTGGCCATCGGGCTTTCGGTCCTGTGGGATACGCCCATCGGACCCTTGCGGTTCGACTTCTCGAAGGCGCTGAAGAAAGAGGACTATGACAAGGAACAGTCCTTCGACCTGACGATCCAGACGAAGTTCTGACATGCCGGCGCGGTTCGGCCTTGTCCCCTGCGCGCTGGCCCTTGTCTTGGGCAGCGGGGCAGGTGCGCAGGAGGTGCCGCCGCCCGGTCCGCCACTGGCGGCCCCGGCCGAACGCCCTCCCGCCTCTCCGGTGGTGACGTTGAGCCAGGAACGGCTTTTTCTGGAATCCGCCTGGGGCAAGGCCACCATGGCGCGGATCGAGGTCGCAAAGCAGGCCCTGACGGATGAGAACCGCGAGATCGAGGCCCGGCTTGAAACCGAGGAACAGGAACTGACCACGCGGCGCGCGACCATGGCACCGGCCGAATTTTCGAAGCTGGCCGATGATTTCGACGCCCGGGTGGAACGTATCCGCACCGAGCAGGACGAGAAGGCCCGCGAACTGGCGCGGCAGGTCGACACAGACCGCGGGCTGTTCTTCGATGCCGCCCTTCCCGTGCTGGCTGATCTGATGCAGGAACTGGGTGCCGTGGCCATCCTGTCGGACGGGTCGGTCATTCTGTCACGTTCCAGTGTGGATGTGACCGACCGCGCCATACAGATGGTCGATGCCCGGCTGACCCCGCCTGCGCCCGAAAGCGGCAACCAGACGGGTGAGACGCCTGAACCGGCGCCCGCCACACCCTGAGGCTGTGGGCCGAGGCCCCGGGAACTTGCCCCGCGCGCGGCTTGTTGATAGCACGGGCCAGCCCTGTTTTCTTGATCCCGCTTCCCAAGGAGGACGCGCCCCGTGGACGTACCCGCGACCAGCACCGCCGATCTTGACCTGATCCAGCGGATCATCCCGCACCGTTACCCGTTCCTGCTGATCGACAAGGTCCGCGACATCATCCCCGATGTGTCCTGCGTGGGGGTGAAATGCATCACCTATAACGAGCCGCAGTTCACCGGCCATTTCCCCGGCATGCCGATTTTCCCGGGTGTCATGATCATCGAGGCGATGGCCCAGACCTCGGGCGTGCTGGTCGGCCTGTCGATGGATCTGGTGGACAAGAACGCCAAGGTTTTCTTCATGGGCGTGGACGGCGTGAAGTTCCGCCGCAAGGTGGTGCCGGGCGACGTGCTGGAACTGCATGTCAAGGCGCTGCGCGGCGGCGGCCGGGTCTGGAAGTTCGAGGGCAAGGCCTATGTCGAGGGTGAATTGGCCTGTGAGGCCACCTTCACCGCCATGTTCGACCTGCCGAAGGCCTGATCCGATGGCCATTCACGGCACCGCCGTCATCCATCCGACCGCTGCCATCGACGACGGGGCCGAGATCGGCCCGGATTGCCATATCGGGCCCTATGCGGTGATCGGCAACGAGGTCACGCTGAAGCGCGGTGTGACGATCAAGTCGCATGCCGTGGTGACCGGCTGGACCGAGATCGGTGAAGAGACGGTGATCTGGCCCTTCGCCACCGTGGGCGAGGTGCCGCAGGATCTGAAATACAAGGGCGAGCGGACGCGGCTGGTCGTCGGCGCGCGTTGCCGCATCCGCGAAGGCGCCACGCTGAATACGGGGACCGAGGGCGGCGGCGGGCTGACGCAGGTGGGCGACGATTGCCTGATCATGACCGGCGCCCATGTCGGCCACGATTCGATCATCGGCAACCGGGTGATCCTTGTGAACAATGTGGCGATCGCCGGCCATTGCCACATCGGCGATGACGTGATCGTCGGCGGGCTGTCGGGCGTGCACCAATGGGTGCGCATCGGGCAGGGCGCCATCATCGGCGCGGTGACCATGGTGGCGCAGGATGTGATCCCCTATGGCCTTGTGCAGGCGCCGCGGGGCGAGCTGGACGGGCTGAACCTTGTGGGGCTAAAGCGGCGTGGCGTGCCGCGGGATGAGATCACCCAGCTGCGCGCCGCCTATCAGATGCTGGCGCAGGGCGAGGGGTCGTTTCAGGAGCGTGCAGGGCGGCTGGCCGATGATTTCGACAGCCCCCATGTGCGCGAGATTGCCGATTTCATCCGGGGTGAGACCGACCGCAGTTATCTGACGCCGAAGGGCGCGAAATGAGCGTGGCGCTGATCGCCGGGGCCGGGGCCTTGCCCGCGGCCTTGGCGGCGGCTTTGCCGCAGCGGCCTTTCGTGGCGGCGCTGGACGGGTTCACGCCTGAGGGGCTGGCCCCGGACCTGACCTTCCGCATTGAACGGCTTTTCCCGTTCTTTCGTGCGCTGCAGGATCAGGGCGTGACGCAGGTCTGCTTTGCCGGCGCCGTGCGGCGGCCGCGGCTGGACCCCTCGCTGTTCGATCCGCTGACCGCCGGGATCGTGCCGCGGCTGATGGCGTCGCTGGCGCAGGGCGATGATGCCACGCTGCGGGAAGTGATCGCGCTGTTTGAGGAAGAGGGGCTGGAGGTTGTCGGCGCGCATCAGATTGCGCCCGCACTGGTCCCGCCCGAGGGGATCTGGGCCGGGCAGATCACCGACCGCGACCAGCAGGATGCCGCCCGCGCCGCCCTGATCACCGAGGCGCTTGGCCGGGTGGATGTGGGGCAGGGCTGCGTGGTGCAGCAGGGCCTGTGTCTGGCCGCTGAGACTTTGGCCGGGACCGATGCGATGCTGGCCTATACTTCGGCCCTGCCCATGACCCTGCGCCCGGATGCCGCGCGGGGCCGCGGGCTGCTCTACAAGGCGCCAAAGCCGTTGCAGGACCGCCGGATCGACCTGCCCGCCCTTGGCCCGGCCACGGTGCACAATGCCGCAAAGGCGGGTTTGGGCGGTGTGGTCTGGCAGGCGGGGGCAGTTCTGTGCCTTGATCTGCCGGGCATGCAGGCTGCCGCGGTCGAGGCGGGGCTGTTCCTCTGGGCGAGGGCTTCGTGAAGCTGTTCCTGATCGCCGGAGAGCCTTCGGGCGACCGGCTGGGCGCCGCGCTGATGGCGGGCCTGCGGGAACTGGCACCCGAAGTGCGCTTTGAAGGCATTGGCGGGCCCTTGATGCAGGCGGAAGGCATGGCCAGCCTGTTCCCGATGGAGGAACTGTCGGTCATTGGGCTGGCCGAGGTGCTGCCCAAGTATTTCCACCTGAAACGCCGCATCCGCGAGGCCGCCGAGGCCGCGCTCGCCTCCGGCGCGCAGGCGATGGTGACGATTGACAGCCCGGATTTCTGTCTGCGGGTGGCGAAGATCGTCAAGGCCGCGCGGCCCGGGTTCCGGACGATCCACTATGTTGCGCCCTCGGTCTGGGCGTGGCGGCCGGGGCGGGCGGCGAAGATGGCGCGGGTCATCGACCATGTGCTGGCGCTTCTGCCGTTTGAGCCGCCCTATATGACCGAGGCCGGGATGAGCTGCGATTTCGTCGGCCATCCGGTGGTGGCCGAGCCGGTGGCCACCCCGCAGGAGGCCGCGGCCTTCCGCGCGGCCCATGGCATCGCGCCGGATGCGCCCCTGCTGGCGGTGCTGCCCGGTTCGCGCCGGGGCGAGGTCAGCCGCCTGCTGCCGCCCTTTGGCGAGACGGTCGCCGCGCTGACCGCGGCGGTGCCCGGTCTGCGCACCGTGCTGCCCACGCCCGCCCATCTGGCCGAAACGGTCAGGGCGGCGACCGCGGGCTGGCCGGTGCCGCCGGTTCTGCTGGTCGCGCCTGATGTGGCGACCCGCAGCGCCGCCTTTGCCGCGGCAGATGCCGCGCTGGCGGCCTCGGGCACCGTCAGCCTGGAGCTGGCGGCGCAGAACTGCCCGATGGTCATCGCCTATGACATGGCGCCGCTGACGCTGTGGCTGATGCGGCGGATGATCCGGATCGACACGGTGACGCTGGTCAATCTGGTCTCTGACACCCGCACGGTGCCCGAATTCATCGGGCCGGATTGCCGGGCGTCGAACCTCGTGCCTGCCTTGACCGGCCTGCTGAGTGGCCGTGATGGCGGGCAGGCCGCGGCCATGGCCCTGACGATGGACAGGCTTGGCCGCGGCGGGGAACCGCCGGGCCTGCGGGCCGCGCGGTCGGTTCTGGCGCAGCTGAACGGCCAGGGCGGCAGCGTTGCCCGCTGCTCCTGAGAGCATGCGGCAGTGGAAAGGCCACGCGCAGTCTGCCGAGCGATAAGCGGTGACTGAGCGGACAAGGCCAGGGCGGCGCATCCGCCGCCCGATGGCCTGTCAGCGGCAAAAAGCGCATCCCGATCCGGAACCGGGCCTTTCTCTCCGCCAAAACGGCCGGGGCGCTGTCGCGCGCCCGGCGGGCTATTGCAGGAAGGGCATCGGGTCGAGGCTGTCCACGCCCTTGCGCACTTCGAAATGCAGGAAGGGATTGGCCCCGCCGCGCACCGCGCCGATGGTCTGGCCGCGGCTGACGCTGTCGCCCTTTTTAACCTTCAGCCCGTCCACCCCGGCATAGACCGTCAGCAGATTGTTGGCATGGCGGATCACCACGATCTGCACCTGATCGGTGTCCTTGGTGATGGCGGCGACGGTGCCCGCATCTGCGGCCTTCACCGCCGTTCCGGCCGCGGCCGAGATGTCGATGCCCTGATTTTTCTTCTTGTCATAGCCGCGGATGATCGAGCCGGAGACCGGCATCGCCAGTTTGGTGGCCGAGGTCCGCTCTTTCGACATATCGGGCGAGGGCGGGGTTTCCTTGGTCTTTTCCGCCGCAGGCTGGGTCTTTTCATCCGGCAGCGGCTTGGCGGCCGAGGGCGGCGGGGGCGTGGCGCTGCCGCTGCCCGGGGCGGCGGGCACGGGTTCGGGGTTCGGCGCCGGGGCGGTGGCCACCGGGATGATCAGCGTCTGGCCTTCGCGGATCGCCATATCGGCGCTGAGGCCGTTCCATTCCGCCAGCGACTTGGCCGAGACATTGTAGGCCCGCGCGATGGTAAAGGCGGTCTCGCCCCGTTTGACCACATGGCGGGCGGGCTCCTTGCCGCCGCCGGGGGCCGCGGGCAGGGGGGTAACCTCGACCCGGTCCAGTGCGCCGGTCGCAACCGCGGTGATATCCACCGGGCCGGTGCCCGTGGCACCCGCCACCGGCTGCGGTGCGGCCGACACGCGGGACGGCAGCAGCAGCAGCTCTCCCTCACGCAGGGGATCGGTCACCTCCAGCGCATTGGCACGGGCCAGTTCCGAGGGGTTCACGCCCAGCCGTCCCGCGACCGAGGCGACGGTATCGCCGCGCCGGGCCTGAACCAGCTGATATCCGGGATAGGACAGAACACCATTCGCATCGGGCACCGGACGGGCGGCCGTGGCCTGCCGCGCCTCATCCGCGGTGCCGCCGCCGTTGGTGCGCAGATCCCAGTCCATATTGCCCATGCCGGTGCCGCCGGTGCAGGCCGAAACCAGCGCCACGCCCGCCACGGCCATGACCAGCCGCAGCCGCGCCGATGGGGTGCGGGAGGAGAAGGGAAGAACTGTCGTCATCGGATACCGCCTCTTGCCGTGCCGGTCCGGGTTGCCCCCGGCCCTTTGCCGCAAAGCCTACTCGTTCCCGAGCCCCTCGACCAGAGGCACGAAGCGCACCGGGCGAAGTTCCTCGTAATCAAAGCCGTTTTCGGTGCGGGTGACCCGGATCAGCTGCTGCACATGGTCCGATTGCCCCACAGGAAGCACCATGATGCCGCCGGGCTTCAGCTGCGCCATCAGGGGGCCGGGCGGGTCTTCGGCGGCGGCGGTCACAAGGATGCGGTCGAAGGGCGCCTGATCGGGCAGGCCGAAACTGCCGTCCGCGGTCATGGCGGTGACATTCACCAGACCAAGGCTGCGGAAGATATCGCCCGCCTCGCGCACCAGACGGCGCCAGCGGTCCACGGTATAGACCCGGCGGGCCAGCTGCGACAGGATCGCCGCCTGATAGCCGGACCCGGTGCCCACCTCCAGCACGGTGTCGCGGTGCCCCACGCGCAGGGCCTGCGTCATCAGCCCCACGACCGAGGGCTGGCTGATCGTCTGCCCGCAGGAGATGGGCAACGGCATATCCTCATAGGCGCGGCCCGAAAAGACGCCGCGCACGAACAGCCCGCGGTCCACCCGCTCCATCGCGGTCAGGACGCGGGCGTCGGTCACGCCATGCGAGCGAAGGGCAAAGAGAAAGCGCATCTTCCGTTCGGCCAATCCGGCCGCGGGATCGTCTTCCTCTCCCTCGGCCGCAGGTCCTGTCATGCCAGCCGGTCCGCCAGATCGGCCAGCAGATCATGCGCGGTCAGGTCGGCCCGCATCGGGGTGACGGAGATATGCCCCTGCAGGTTCACCGCAGCATCCGTGCCGGGCAGGGTGGGCGTATGCTGCGGCCCGCCCTTGATCCACAGGAACCGCCGGCCCGAAGGCGACATATGCGGATCGACCGAGAACGAGGTGTCGCGGCGGAACCCCTGCGGTGCCACCCGCGGCGCCAGCGTCCGCGCGGCCGGCAGCGGCGGGAAGTTCACATTGTAGAACACCCGGTAATCGTCCTGCGTCCAGATCCCGCGGTCCAGCAGCGCCCGCACCACGGCGGTGCCATGGTTGCGTGCACTTTCGAACGGATCGGCCAGCCCATCGGTTTCGCGTCCCATGAACTGCGACAGCGCGATAGAGGGAATGCCCTGAAGCGCGCCTTCCATCGCCCCGCCGATGGTGCCGGAATACAGGACGTTTTCGGCGGAATTGTTGCCGCGGTTCACGCCGGACAGCACCAGATCGGGGCGGGCGCCCTGCAGCACGTCATAGATCGCGGCCAGCACGCAATCGGCCGGGCTCCCCTCGGCGGCATAGCGCCGGGGGCCAAGCTTCGCGATCATCATCGGATGGGTATAGCTGATGCAATGCCCGACGCCGGATTGTTCGAAGGCGGGGGCGACGGTCCAGACCTCGCCCTCCGGGCCGGCGATGGCGGCGGCGATCTCCTCCAGCACCTGCAGGCCGGGGGCGTTTATGCCGTCATCGTTCGTAATGAGAATGCGCATGCGAAACCTTTGCTTTCAACCTGATTAGACGCTCCGGCCGGGGCGGGCAAGCCTTCCGCGGGCGCACCCGCCATGGCAAAGGGGCGCCCGCAGCGGGGCGCCCCTTCAGGGAACCGGGTGGGACCGGATCAGATCAGTTCAGCGGGCCCATCGGGGTTTCGGCGGCCACGGCAGCCTGGGTCGCGGCCAGTTCCGGGTCCGACACCAGACCATAGGCGGCCAGCGGGCCATCGGGGCCGGCCATCTCGTCCGAGACGAAGAACTCCACGAATTCCTTCAGGCCGGGGATCACGCCGATATGGGCCTTCTTCACGTAGAAGAACAGCGGGCGCGACACCGGATAGTCACCGGCGGCGATGCTTTCCACCGACGGGACAACCCCGCCCATGGTGGCGACCTTCAGCTTGTCGGTGTTGTTCTGGTAGAACGACAGGCCGAACACGCCGATGGCATTCTTGTCGGCATCCAGACGGGCCAGCGTCTCGGTATAGTCGCCGTCGATGTCGATCGACAGGCCGTCGGTGCGCAGCGCCATGCAGGAGGCTTCGGCGGCTTTCTTCTTGTCGGCCTCTTCGCCGGTCGCGGCGGCGAGGAACAGGTCATAGGCGCCGGTTTCCTTGCAGCCCGCCACCAGAACCTTGGTGTCGAAGACTTCGCGGGTGCCGTGCTTGGTGCCCGGGATCATCGCCAGGATCGGCTGGGCGGGCAGGGCGGCGTTGACTTCGTTCCATGCCTTGGCGGTGTTGGCGGTGATGGCGCCGTCCTTGGCCACGTCCTTGGCCAGCGCGCCGTAGATGTCGGCCGGGGTAAAGGCGAAATCGGCGCCGTTCACGTCCGAGGCGAAGACGATCCCGTCATAGCCGATGCGGATTTCCATGATCTCGGCCACGCCGTTGGTGGCGCAGAGGTCGATGTCAGATTGCGAGATGCGCGAGGAGGAGTTGGCGATGTCCACGGTGTTCTCGCCCACGCCTTCGCAGAGCTTCTTGCGGCCCGCTCCCGAACCGCCGCCTTCCACGACCGGGGTCGGGAAGTCGAAGTTTTCGCCGAAGGCTTCGGCGACGATGGTGGCATAGGGCAGCACGGTGGACGAGCCGGTGATCTGGATCTGGTCACGGGCATCAGCGGCGGTGGCGGCGGCGGCCAACGCCAGGGCCGAGGCGGCAAGCTTCAGGGTGTTCATGGATCGCTCCTTCGGGTCTTGGCCGCATCTCGGCCTGTCACGGCGCCGGAATAGGCGGGCTTCGTGACGCTGATCCTACGGATTTGTAACAGGGGGGTGACAATGCGGCTTTGCCGGGCGGTGCACAGGTCAAAGCGCCGCGGAAAGGACCGCGATCAGTGCTGCGGGCGGCAGGGGAACCGGATTGGCCTTCATGGAACTGGCCTGCAGGGAATCGGCGGCGATGCCGGGCAGGTCTGCCGCGGTCAGCCCGGCCGCGCCCAGACCGGGCAGTCCGGCCTGACGGGCCCAATGCGCCAGCGCCTCCGGCACGCCGTCGGGTGGGCAGGAGAGCGGCGGGGCCAGTGCCTCCAGCACCTGCCGCATTCGCGGGGCAAAAGCCGTGCCCTGCACCGCCGCATGGTTCGCGCGCAGGACTGGCCCCAGCAGCGCCCCGCAGATCGCGCCATGCGCGGCCCCGCTGCGCCCGCCGATCACCCCCGCCAGACCATGCACCGCACCAAGCCCCGCATTGGCCAGCGCAAGGCCGCCGGTCAGGCTGACATGGGCCATGGCGTCGCGGGCCTGCCGGTCTTCGCCCCGGCGCAGCCGTATCAGCGCAGGCAGGGCAAGGGGCAGCGCGGGCAGGGTCAGCGCGTCGGTATAGGACGTGGCGCGGCAGGAAAGGTAAGGCTCCACCACCTGCACTAAAGCATCAAGGCCGGAGGCGAGCGTGACCGGCCAAGGACAACCGTCGGTCAGGGCCGGGTCCACCACGGCCAGCCGTGCCAGCATGGCGGGATCGCGCAGGCTGACCTTGCGGCCATGGTCGGGCAGGCCGATCACCGCGTTCTTCGTGACCTCCGCCCCGGTGCCCGCGGTGGTGGGCAGAGCGATGAAAGGCAGCGGCGGGGCGGTCAACGGCAGGCCGCGGCCCACACCTTCCAGATGGTCCAGCGGGTCCCCGGGCGCGGGGATCAGCGCGGCCAGGGCTTTGCCCAGATCCAGCGCGGCCCCGCCGCCAAGGGCCGCCACCCAGTCGGGGCGGTGCGCGCGGGCGGCCCGAAGCGCGCCGGTCAGGTCGTCCAGCACCGGCTCCCGCACGGCAGCCACCGACAGGAGATCGCAGCCGGACAGCGCCGCGGTCAGTCCTGCCGCCCGGCCCGGATCGCGGCCATGCACCACGATCCCACGCGGGCCGAAGGCGCGGATCAGCGCGGGCGCCTGCGCGGCCGTCCCGCGGCCAAAGAGGATGCGAGGCGGCGCCTCGATGGCATAGGGCCGCATCAGAACGCCATGGTCGCGTTCACCGCGCGGGTCCAGCGGGCGTATTTCTCATCGCGCTCTACACCGTCCATTGCGGGGGTGAAGCGGCGGTCCAGCGCCCAGCTTTCGGCAAAGCGCGCCTCATCCGTCAGCCCGGCCTGCCGCGCGGCAAGGAAGGCCGCGCCAAGGGCGGTCGTCTCGGTCACCACGGGGCGGTCCACCGGCATGTCCAGAATGTCGGACAGGAATTGCATGGTCCAGTCGCTGGCCGTCATCCCGCCGTCCACGCGCAGGGTGCCGTCGGCGGCGGTGCCCCAGTCGCCCCGCATCGCCTCCAAGAGGTCGCGGGTCTGGTAACCCACGCTTTCCAGCGCCGCCCGCGCGATCTCGGCCGGGCCGGAGTTGCGGGTCAAGCCAAAGATCGCGCCCCGGCTGTCAGGTCGCCAATAGGGCGCACCAAGGCCGGTGAAGGCCGGCACCAGCACCACGCCCTGCGCCGGATCGGCGGTTTCGGCCAAAGGCTGCGTCTCACCCGCGGCGCGGATCATCCGCAGCCCGTCGCGCAGCCATTGCACCACGGCGCCCGCAATGAAGATCGACCCTTCCAGCGCATAGGTGGTGCGCCCGTCCAGCCGGTAGCCGATGGTCGTCAGCAGCCGGTTTTTCGAGGGCACCCTATCCGCCCCGGTGTTCAGCAGCGCAAAGCACCCCGTCCCGTAGGTCGATTTCATCATGCCGGGGTGAAAGCAGCCCTGCCCGATGGTCGCCGCCTGCTGGTCGCCCGCCACGCCCAGAATGGGGATCGCGCGGCCGAAAAGATCGGGCCGCGTTTCGCCGAAATCCGCGGCGCAATCGCGCACCTCGGGCAAGAGGGACATGGGAATGTTCAGAAGCGCGCAGATCTCGGCATCCCAGCAATGGTCCGCGATGTTGAAGAGAAGCGTGCGCGCAGCATTGGTGGCATCGGTGGCATGGATGCGCCCGCCGGTCAGGTTCCAGATCAGCCAGCTGTCCACCGTGCCGAAGGCCAGCTCTCCGCGCGCCGCGCGGGCGCGGGCGTCGGGCACATGGTCCAGCAGCCACGCCAGTTTGGTGCCCGAGAAATAGGGGTCCAGCCGAAGGCCGGTGCGGGCGGCGATCATCGGCTCATGCCCCTGATCGCGCAGCCGGGTGCACAGATCGGCGGTGCGGCGGTCCTGCCAGACAATCGCATTGTGCAGCGGCGTGCCGGTGGCGCGGTCCCACAGCAGCGTGGTTTCCCGCTGGTTGGTGATGCCGATGGCGGCAATATCCGCGGCGCCGGTCCCGGCCTTTTCGATGGCGGCGCGGGCGGTGGCGGCCACGGTGGACCACAGGTCGGACGGATCATGCTCCACCCAGCCGGGGGCGGGGTAGATCTGCGGAAACTCCTCCTGCGCGCTGGCCACGGGGCGCAAGGCCCCGCTGTTCGGATCCGCATCGAAGAGGATCGCGCGTGAGGAGGTGGTGCCCTGATCTATGGCAAGGATATGGGTCATTGGCCGGTCCTTGGTCGTGTGCCTTGGTCATGGGCTGTGTCAGGGGGGCACCGGCCCCATGTGACGGGGCCGGTGCCAGGAGGAGGCAGGCGGCGCGGGGCCGCCCGCCCGGAGGGTTTATTGCCAGGACTTGATCAGTTCATCATAGCTGATGGTTTCCGGGGCCGGGTCTTCGTTCTCCAGCTTGGCCACCGGCGCGCCGGGGGCGTCAAGCCAGACCTGCGGGTCCTGCGGCTCGTTCATCTTGGGGCCGATGTCGCCCTGAACGCCTGCACGCTCCAGCCGCTCCAGCACCTTTTCCTGCTCCTCGCACAGGGCATCCAGCGCCTCTTGCGGGGTCTTGGCGCCGGACATGGCGTCGCCGATGTTCTGCCACCACAGCTGCGCCAGCTTCGGATAGTCCGGGATATTGGTCCCGGTGGGCGACCATGCCACGCGGGCGGGGCTGCGGTAGAACTCGACCAGACCGCCCAGTTCCGGCGCGCGCTTGGTAAAGCTGTCGTGCTGGATGGTGGATTCGCGCACGAAGGTCAGGCCGACATGGGATTTCTTCACGTCCACCGTCTTTGACGCCACGAACTGCGCGTAAAGCCATGCGGCCTGCGCGCGGTCGACCGGGGTCGATTCCATCAGCGTCCACGAGCCCACGTCCTGATAGCCGACCTTGGTGCCTTCGGTCCAATAGGCGCCATGGGGGCTGGGGGCCATGCGCCATTTCGGCGTGCCGTCGGCGTTCATCACCGGCAGGCCGGGCTTGACCATGTCGGCGGTGAAGGCGGTGTACCAGAACATCTGCTGCGCGATATTGCCCTGGGCGGGGACGGGACCGGCCTCGCCGAAGGTCATGCCCTGCGCTTCGGGGGGCGTGAACTTCTGCAGCCATTCGATGGCTTTGGTCACCGCATAGACGGCGGCAGCATCGTTCGTCGCCCCACCGCGCGCCACGCAGGAGCCGACAGGACGCGAGTTTTCATCGACGCGGATGCCCCATTCGTCGACCGGAAGGCCGTTCGGTTCGCCCTTGTCGCCCATGCCGGCCATCGACATCCACGCATCGGTGTAACGCCAGCCGAGCGAGGGGTCCTTCTTGCCGTAGTCCATGTTGCCATAGACGCCCGAGGACGGGCCGCCCGCATAGCTCATGTCGCGGCCGGTGAAGAATTCGGCGATGTCCTCATAGGCCGACCAGTTCAGCGGAACGCCAAGGTCATAGCCATACTTGGCCTTGAAATCCTCCATCGTCTTGGGGTCCGTGAACCAGTCGTAGCGGAACCAGTAGAGGTTGGCGAACTGCTGGTCGGGCAGCTGGTAGAGTTCCCCATCCGGCGCGGTGGTGAACTTGATGCCGATGAAGTCCTCAAGGTCGAGGTTCGGGTTCGTCACCGCCGCCCCGTCGCCCGCCATCCAGTCGGTCAGACTGCGCGCCTGTTTATAGCGCCAGTGGGTGCCGATCAGGTCGCTGTCGTTGATGTAGGCGTCATAGATATTCTCGCCCGACTGCATCTGTGTCTGCAGCTTTTCGACCACATCGCCTTCACCGATCAGGTCATGGGTGATCTTGATGCCGGTGATGGCGGTGAAGGCCGGGGCCAGCACCTTGGATTCGTATTCATGGGTCGTGATGGTTTCCGACACGACTTTGATGTCCATGCCCGCATAGGGCTTGGCCGCGTCGATGAACCATTGCATCTCGGCTTCCTGTTCGGCCCGGGGCAGGGACGACAGATCGCCGATTTCGCTGTCGAGAAAGGCCTTGGCCGCGTCCATGTCGGCCCATGCGGGCGCGCCAAGGGCCATGAGCGCAAGCGCCATGGCGGTTCCGGTGTATCTCAGTCTCATGCTTTCCTCCCAGAATGTTGAGACGTTTCAGCGTATTGGCCGGGTCCGCGGGTCCTTCTTCCCCCCGCGGGACCGGCAGGGGCCGGATCAGGCGAGGGCGAAGACCGCCGCCGCCCAGATCAGGCAGAGCGCCAGCGCCCACCACACGGGCGGACCGGCGAAGAACAGCCAGATCAGGCAGATGAAGGCCGAGCCGAGCAGGCTGATGAACAGCCGGTCGCCTCGGGTCGTCTCGATCCGCAGGATGCCCACGCGGGGCGTCTCGGGCCAGCGGATCGCAAGCAGCGTCATGGTGATCAGAAGCGCGGCGATCACCCAGAAGAAGACGGCCACCGGAAAGGTCCAGGCCATCCAGCCGCCGGGGATCATCGGGGCGAAGATGTCCTTCACCCCATCCTTCGCCGGGACCGCCCACCAGAGCGCGGCAAGAATGCCGAGCATGAGCAGGGCGAAGGCGGCGTAGATCGTGGTCCAGCGGGAAGCGGTCATGCGGCGGCTCCTGTGCGAAGCATTTCTGGCGGGCCCCATCGGCCCTGCCACGGCGCAGCGGCCGGGCCTTGTCCCGGACGGAGGCCCAAAGCCTCCGTCCAGCCCCCGCCCGCCCCATGGCGGGGGCTAACCCCCGCCCGGGCGGGGGCCGGACGGTGTTGCTCGGGGTCGAAACGATCTCTGCCGCAGCGACGCCCTTCCGCGCGGAGAAAGGCAGTGCCCTTCCTGTTCCGCGCACGATCCGGTGTGATGCAGGCGCCCATCACACCCTCCCCAGGGCAAAGCCCTTGGCGATGTAGTTGCGCACGAACCAGATGACCAAGGCGCCGGGCACGATGGTCAGCACCCCTGCCGCCGCCAGAACGCCCCAATCCATGCCCGATGCGCTGACGGTGCGGGTCATGGTGGCGGCGATGGGTTTGGCGTTGACCGATGTCAGCGTGCGCGACAGCAGCAGCTCCACCCACGAGAACATGAAGCAGAAGAAGGCAGCGACCCCGATCCCGCTGGCGATCAGCGGCATGAAGATCTTCACGAAGAACCGCGGGAAGCTGTAGCCGTCGATATAGGCGGTCTCGTCGATCTCTTTCGGCACGCCCCGCATGAAGCCTTCAAGGATCCACACCGCCAGAGGCACGTTGAACAGGCAATGCGCCAGCGCCACCGCGATGTGCGTGTCGAAAAGGCCCAGGCTGGAATACAGCTGGAAGAACGGCAGCGCAAAGACCGCGGGCGGCGACATGCGGTTGGTCAAGAGCCAGAAGAACAGATGCTTGTCGCCCATGAAATTGTAGCGCGAGAAAGCATAGGCCGCAGGCAAGGCCACCGTGATCGAAATCACCGTGTTCATAACGACATAGATGATGGAGTTCACGTAACCCATATACCAGCTGGGATCGGTCAGGATCACGGCGTAGTTGCGGAAGGTCAGGTTCGCGGGGAAGAGCGTGAAGGTCGAGGTGATCTCGGTATTGGTCTTCAGGCTCATGTTCACCAGCCAGTAGATCGGCAACAGGAGGAACAGGAGGTAGACCGTCATCACCACGGCAGAGGAACGGATGCGCATCTCAGTGCCCCCCCTCTTGCGGCTGATCGGCCCGGTCAAGGTTGGTCATCACGGTGTAGAACACCCAGGACACCAGCAGGATCACAAGGAAATACATGATCGAGAAGGCGGCGGCCGGGCCAAGGTCGAACTGGCCCACCGCCATCTTCACAAGGTCGATCGACAGGAAGGTGGTGGCATTGCCCGGGCCGCCGCCGGTGACCACGAACGGCTCGGTATAGATCATGAAACTGTCCATGAACCGCAGCAGGATGGCGATCAGCAGCACACCCTTCATCTTCGGCAGCTCGATATAGCGGAAGACGGCCCAGCGGCTGGCCTGATCGATCTTGGCGGCCTGATAATAGGCCTGCGGGATGGATTGCAGCCCGGCATAGCACAGAAGCGCCACGAGCGAGGTCCAGTGCCAGACATCCATCACGATGACGGTGATCCAGGCATCCACCGCGTCGTTGGTATAGTTGTAGTCGATGCCAAGCGCGGCCAAAGTCCGGCCCAGAAGGCCGATGTCCACCCGCCCGAAGATCTGCCAGATCGTGCCGACCACGTTGAACGGGATCAAGAGCGGCAGCGCCATCAGCACAAGGCAGAACGACGCCCAGAAGCCCTTTTTCGGCATGTTCAGCGCGATATAGATGCCCAAAGGCACCTCGATCGCCAGAATGATGGCCGAGAACACCACCTGCCGGCCAAGGGCGGCATGCAGCCGGTCGGAATGGACCATCTCGTCGAACCAGTCGAGCCCGGCCCAGAAGAACTGGTTGTTGCCGAATGTGTCGTTGACCGAATAGTTCACCACCGTCATCAGGGGGATGATGGCCGAGATCGCCACCAGTACCAGCACGGGCAGGACAAGGAACCACGCCTTGTTGTTCTGTGTCTTCTCCATGGCTCAGGCCCCCGTGGGTGCGACGCGCCAGTCGGCGTCATAGACATTGATCCGGCCCGGCGCGAAGCTCAGCCGCGGGCTGGCGGGCAGGCTTTCGCCTTCGTGCAGGATGGCGTTGACGGGGTGCCCCTCGAACCTTCCGCGCAGGATGCGGTGGCGACCGACATCTTCGACCCGGTCCACCCGCACCGGCAGGCCCTGGTCGGAAATCTGCAGATATTCCGGGCGGATGCCGATCTTCGCCTCTCCTTTCATCACCGGATATTCGGCGCCCAGATCGACCGTGGCGCCGCCCACACGTGCCATGCGGCCCGAGACCTGCGCGGGCAGCAGGTTCATCCCGGGTGAGCCGATGAAATAGCCCACGAAAGTATGGGCGGGCGCCTCGAACAGCTCTTCCGGGGTGCCCATCTGCACCACCCGGCCTTCGTGCATCACCACCACCTTGTCGGCGAAGGTCAGCGCCTCGGTCTGGTCATGGGTTACGTAGATCATCGTATGGCCGAACTGGCGGTGCAGCTGTTTCAGCTGGGTCCGCAGTTCCCATTTCATATGCGGGTCGATGACGGTCAGCGGCTCGTCAAACAGGATGGCGTTCACGTCCTCGCGCACCATGCCGCGGCCAAGGCTGATCTTCTGCTTGGCATCCGCGGTCAGCCCGCGGGCACGGCGCGACAGCATGGCCTCCATCCCGATCATCCGGGCGATGCGGTCCACCCGCTCGGCAATATAGGCCGGCTCCATCCCGCGGTTCTTCAGCGGGAAGGCCAGATTGTCGCGCACGGTCATCGTGTCGTAGACGACCGGAAACTGGAACACCTGCGCGATGTTGCGCTCGGCCGTCTCGGCCCCGGTCACGTCGCGGTTGCCGAAGAGGACGCGGCCATGGCTCGGGCGCACCAGACCGGAAATGATGTTCAAAAGCGTGGTCTTGCCGCAGCCCGAGGCGCCGAGAAGGGCATAGGCACCGCCGTCCTGCCAGACATGGGTCATTTCCTTCAGCGCATAGTCGCTGTCGCGCGTGGGGTTGGGCAGGTAGCTGTGGGCAAGGTTTTCAAGGGTGATCTGGGCCATGGTTCAGGCCGCCATCGCATAGGGGGCGGGGGCGACCAGCTGCCCCTCCGGCCCGAAGACATAGACATGCGCCGGGTCCAGCCAGACCGAAACCGCGCTGCCGGGCGTCAGGTCATGCACGCCCCCCACCAGCCCGATCCAGCGGTCGGTGCCATGCAGCACATGGACAAAGGTCTCTGACCCGGTGATCTCGGTCACGGCCACGCTGCAGGCGAATTCCACCGCCGAACCGGAATGGCGGTTCAGCGCGACATGGTTTGCCCGGAACCCCGCGGTATAGCGGCCATCGGGCAAAGCGGAGAGCGGGCCTTCGGCGGGGGCATTGGCGGTGCCGCCGAAATTCACCCGGTGCCCGTCCTTGAACATCGGGACGAAATTCATCGGCGGATCGCTGAAGACGCGGGCGGTGGTGGCATCGGCGGGCAGGCGATAGACCCGCGGCGTCGGGCCGAACTGGGTGACGCGGCCCTCCCACAGAGTGGCGGTATTGCCGCCCAGAAGCAGCGCCTCTTCCGGCTCTGTCGTGGCATAGACGAAGATCGCGCCGGATTCCTCAAAGATGCGGGGGATTTCGATCCGCAGCTCCTCGCGCAGCTTGTAGTCAAGGTTGGCCAGCGGTTCGTCCAGAAGGACCAGCCCCGCACCCTTGACCAGCGCGCGGGCCAAAGCGCAGCGCTGCTGCTGGCCGCCCGACAGTTCCAGCGGTTTGCGCGGCAGCATCGGCGTCAGGCGCAGCATCTCGGCCGTGGCGCGGACGGCGCGGTCGATCTCGGCCGCGGGGCGGCGCAGCAGCCGCAGGGGCGAGGCGATATTCTCATAGACTGTCAGCCCGGGGTAATTGATGAACTGCTGGTAGACCATGGCGACGCCGCGGTCCTGCACGCGCATGCCCGTGACATCTTTGCCGTTCCAGAACACGCGCCCGGTGGTGGGCTGGTCCAGCCCGGCCATCAGCCGCATCAGCGTGGTCTTGCCGGACAAAGTGGGGCCAAGCAGCACGTTCATCGTGCCCTTTTCCAGCCGCAGGTCGGTGGGGTGGATATGGGCACGTCCCGAAACGGACTTGCCCACAGCCTTCAGGTCCAGCGTCATCTTTCCTCCCTCGTCCCGCCCCTGTCAGGCGGGTGTCGTCTCCGTTCCGGTCAGGGCACCGGCCATGTAGGCGCGGATGGCTGCGGTCTCCTCCTCCGAGAGCCGCAGGCCCAGCTTGCTGCGCCGCCAGATCACATCTTCGGCGGAGCGGGCATATTCGCGTGTCATCAGCCAGCGCAGTTCCGCCTCGCTGAGCGTGGCGCCGAAATCGCGGCCCAGATCGGCGGCGGTCTTCGCGTCGCCCAGAATGGCGCGCGTCTCGGTCCCGTAGGACCGGACAAGGCGGGTGGCCCAGTATTCCGTCAGGAACGGATATTGCGTCCGCAGCGCCGCGATCAGTGCGGCCACCCCGTCCACCGGGAAATCACCGCCGGGCAGGGTGACGCGGGCGGTCCATGCGCCGCGGGCCTGAGGGAAATGCGGGGCGAGCTTCGCCAGCGCCGATTCCGCCAGACGGCGGTAGGTGGTGATCTTGCCGCCGAAGACGTTCAGCAGGGGCGCCCCCGCGGTATCAAGGCTGAGCACATAATCCCGCGTCGCCGCCGTGGCCGACTTCGCGCCGTCGTTATACAGCGGACGGACGCCGGAATAGGTCCAGACCACATCCGCCGCGGTCACCGGCTTGCGGAAATACTGGCTGGCAAAGGCGCAGAGGTAATCGCGTTCCTCATCGGTGCAGCGCGGGTCGGCCGGGGCGCCCTTGTGGTCCTTGTCGGTGGTGCCGATCAGGGTGAAATCCTGCTCATAGGGGATGGCAAAGATGATCCGCCCGTCCGACCCCTGAAAGAAATAGCAGCGGTCATGGTCGAACAGCCGCCGGGTGACGATATGGCTGCCGCGGACCAGCCGCACGCCTTCGGTCGAATTGATGCGGGCGACATTGCGGATCACATCCTCGACCCAGGGGCCGCCGGCATTCACCAATGCGCGGGCGCGGTGGATCACCGGGCCGTCCGGGCCTTCGGTGCGCACCTCCCACAGATCGCCACTGCGCAGCGCGCTGACCACACGGGTGCGGGTCAGGATGCGGGCGCCGCGGGCCTGCGCATCACGCGCATTCAGCACGACAAGACGCGAATCCTGCACCCAGCAATCGGAATATTCATAGGCCTTGTGGAACCGCGGCTGCAGCGGTTTGCCCGCAGGATCGGCGCTCAGGTCCAGTGTCCGCGTCGCAGGCAGGATCTTGCGCCCGCCCAGCCGGTCATACATCGCCAGCCCCAGCCGGATCAGCCAATCGGGCCGCCGTCCGCGCAGCCAAGGCATCACCATGCCCAGAAGCCGCGCCGTGGGCGTGTCATTCTCGAACCGCATCTCGGGTGACAGGGGCAGCACGAACCGCATGGGCCAGCTGATATGCGGCATGGCGGTCAGCAGCGTCTCGCGCTCTTCCAATGCCTCGCGCACCAGACGGAATTCGAAATATTCCAGATAGCGCAACCCGCCATGAAACAGCTTGGTCGAGGCGGAAGAGGTGGCCTGCGCCAGATCGCCCTGTTCGGCCAGCGTGACCGAAAGCCCGCGCCCGGCGGCATCCCGCGCGATGCCGCAGCCGTTGATCCCGCCGCCGATCACGAAGAGATCGGACACGCTGTTCTGCGGCAAGGTATCGGAGAGAGAGGGATGAACGGTCACGGCAGTGTTGCTCCTATGTGCCAGAACCTGCGGCGAATCCCCTGTATTCGTCAATCATCAATTTTCGTTTTTGTTCGTTTTTAATGTAATCGAATATTTTCGCATGCAGAATATAGTAGATCAAACGAAATCATGGGATTATCGCGCGCGTCTTCGCGCCAGCAGAGAAAATACGCGTAAAATCGCGGGATTTGTCGCCGCGCCGACCCCGTGACAGCGCGGGCGCAACATGCATGATGACGGAAAATCACAGGGCCACAGGGCCGAAGGTCCAGGGCAGGGGGGATGGATGGCGCTGAGCTTCCGGCAGGCGGAAATCCTTGACATCGCGCGGGCCGAGGGGCGCGTCGTGGTCGAGGATCTGGCGCAACGGTTCGATGTCACGCTGCAGACCATCCGCCGCGATCTGGCCGAACTGGCCGAGGCGGGGCATCTGGACCGTGTGCATGGCGGGGCGGTGGCGCGCACCGGCGTAGCGAACATCGCCTATGACAGCCGCCGCAAGATGCATGACGGGGCCAAGGCCGCAATCGCGCGGGCCTGCGCGGCGGCGATCCCGGACAATTCCAGCCTGATCCTGAACCTTGGCACCACGACCGAAGCGGTGGCTCGCGCGCTTTTGCAGCACCAAAGCCTGACGGTGGTGACGAACAATATGAATGTGGCGAGTATCCTTGTGGCCAACCCCTCCTGCGAGGTTGTGGTGGCGGGCGGTTCGCTTCGTCGGTCCGATGGCGGTCTGGTGGGAGAGCTGACGACGCAGTTCTTCGCGCAGTTCAAGGTGGATTTCGCGGTAATCGGCTGCTCCGCGGTCGATACCGATGGCGATGTGCTGGACTATGATCTGGCCGAGGTGCGGGTGTCCAAGGCCATTCTCAGCCGGGCGCGGACCAGTTTTCTGGTGACAGACCATTCCAAATTCCAGCGGTCCGCCCCGGCGCGGCTGTGCGCGCTGGCCGATCTGGACGCGGTCTTCACCGACCGTGCACTGGCGCCCGCCCTGATGCGTTCCTGTCAGGAGGCGGGCACCGCGGTGCATGTCGCCCGCGACTGATCAGAGCGAGAGCAGCGTTTCCGTCAGGGGCGAGGCCGGGTCTTCCAGCCCGTCGATCACGTTGAAATGGTGCTGACCGGGGGCGGGTGTCCACGGACAGCCCCATTCCTCGGACAGGGTGCGCGCCTGCCACAGAAAGGCCGGGCGCTCCTGCGAGCCGACCCAGACATGGGCCGAGGTGCCGCGCCGCAGGGCCAGCCGCGCCGGGCTTTCCGCCGCCACCTCTTCGGCATCCAGTCGCAGGTCGCGGTTCATCGCGGTCGCCCGCAAAGGCTCCAGCTCGGCCAGGGGCGAGATCGGCACCACCCGCGCCACCGGCAGATGCAGATCGGCACAGCCCATGCGCGCGGCCAGATGCCCGCCCGCGGAATGGCCGGTCACGATCAGCGGGCCGGGAATTTCCGCAGCCACGAAGCGCAGCGCCGCCGCAATCTCGCGCGTCATGGCGCCGATCCGCGCCTCAGGGGCCAGCGTGTAGGAGGGCAGCGCCACCGCCCAGCCCCGCGCCAGCGGTCCCGCCGCCAGATGCGACCAGTCTTCCCGCCCGAAAGCCAGCCAATAGCCGCCATGTACAAAGACCACCGTGCCGCGCGCCGGGGTGTCCGGCAGGAACAGGTCAAGCTTCTGCCGGGCTTCGGGACCATAGGGCAGATCCAGCCGTGCACGCGGGCCAAGGCCTGCCCGGAAGGCCGCCGATTTCGCCTGCCAGCGCGCAGGATAATCGGTGGCGCCCGGAATAAACGCGCCGTTGGCATAATCGCGGTCCGGATCGGGATGGGCATAGGGCGGATTCATGGTCCCTTAGGTGTAGCGGCCCGCCGCCGCCCCGCGCAAGGCCGTAGGGCTGGGACGGCCTTGCCCGGATGGGACTGAGCCTGTGCGGCTCTCCGCCCGATCCCCTTGGGTCTTTGCATTGACTGTCGCGCCCCAGGGCCAATTGCCGGATCAATGAAGGCGCGGGGACATTTGCTTCCGCTGGATTCATGGGCACCGGGTTCCGCCGGCATGTGGTGCCCTTGAATTCGATCACGCAAGCACGGCGTTTTTGCAGCCCTCTAAAATGGATATTTTTCTTATAAAATACATTAGGTTATACTGTCTTCATAAGTAAACCATCCCCCCGGTTCTCACACGACGAACCGGTCCAGCTGCTCTGCCTCGCCTCGCGAGCGTGGGTCGCTGCCGCTCTGGCTGGACAGGGGGTGATCTGGCCCGCGCTGCCTGATGGCGCGCCCGGTCTGCCTGCGGTGTTCCCGGATGCCGCAATCCGGTTCTGCCTGACGATCAAGGTTTTGTTCTGGCCGCCGCGAAGCAGACGACCGGTAGGATGGCCAGCCTGCTGAAGCTGGTCGGCCTGGACCGGGACGGATCTGATGGCACCGCCTTGGGCCGCCGACAGAAAACGCGCGCTGTCCAGACCCCGTATCGGCGCTCCGGTGGCCCGCTCAATCGGCTGGATGACAACACAGGCATGATGAGCCGTCAGCACCATGGACCCGGAACACATTCTTCGCCAGATTCAGTCCGACCGTGGTAATCTCCGACATGACCGCCTCCCGATATGGATTGTTGCGATACCTCCTTGGCACGTCGATGCCGTCGAGGGTGGTGGCCGCAACAAGGCCCCTCGTGCCCGTAATGGTGGACGCCTATCTGACTTCCGCCGAGTTCAAGGTGAAAAGCACCCGCACCCAAGACGATTACTGGAAATGGGCGCTGCGCTTCGCGGTCGAGCTCAAAGAGGGCCCGGTGGCGATGTTTGAGGAACCGGCCTCGCGGGGCGAGGTCAACGAATGGCGGCAACAGTGGGCGCATTCGGTGAAACAATTTGATTGCGCCGGAACAGTGGTTACGCTGATCTTGAATTGGGCGAAGGCTACCGCGACGGCTTGCAGCTGATCTACTCGACGTTGTTGCACTTATCGGTGATGCGGATTCACGTCGTGAATCCTGAGCGTTAGATTCGGTCCATGCCGAAGCCTTCCTCTGCCCGCTACCGCACGACGAACTGGCCCGCCTACAATGCGGCCCT
>NZ_JBMSDW010000024.1:0-52565 GCF_049445895.1 Neotabrizicola sp. VNH66 | reverse complement strand
ATCCAGATCCGCATCGCCATCATGAACAGATACAACGCCCTCGGCACCGCCGAGATCACAGCCGTTCGCTGAACGCAGAGCGGGAAAGGGTCACCTTGGCCTCCATCCGATTAACGCAACAACGCCCATCCTATAGAATGTCGCACAATCTCAATTTTCCTAATTCAAAACAGAGACGAAAGCATCTTTCCGATCCGACAGTCTTTTTGTGTCAATTTTGGAAATCTTCTCAGCTGCGCGCAGCATTGGGCCCGAAAACACATCTTCGAACATCGATGGATTCTGCACAAAGCCGTCGTATCCACGCTTCACTCCAGCAACAACACCTTCTGCATTGCGCCACATCAAATCGTTTGGTTCACGAAGCAACTGCCATGCCTCAGCATGATAGTCGGCCCACGCCTCAAGCATATGAGGCTCCATCGCAAAGTGGAAGTTTGACCCAATTTCCTCCATTCGCCGAAGCGAATCTGCGAGCAAATCTCTATGCTGGCGGAATTCAACATCGTCAATTTCCGCAACTTCCTGTGGGTCAAATCTGGAGAGCTTCTGCATATATCGTTGCGTTTTCTCAAGATCTGCACAAAGATCGATATGGTTCTTTTCGACAAGGCTCGCCAGGTATCCTCGAAACTTACGCCACCGTGCCCGACGCCATTTTACCACAAACAGCGCGATTATTGGGGCAATTAGACCGGCAGAAACGAAGTTCCCTGCGAGCCCCTCTGCAATTGAGACGACTAGATCAGCCATATTGAAGGATTGGGCAAGTTCTTCAAGCATGCTTCGAACCTACTTACAGATTTGCAATTTCAGTCAAAGATAACGGTAGCCACTATCTCTGATCGAACCTCTCGCCATCAATTCTTAAGCTTTCCGCGAAGCGACGCAAGATCATGCCCACCACCCGCGAAACCGTCCTCGCCGCGCTGCACGCGCGGCTGCAGCCGCTTGCCGCCCTCACCCTGCGTGACGAGGTCCTGCCGGAGCGGATCCCCGCGGCCGGACTGATCATCCTGCGCGATGGCCAGCCCGGCGAGCCGGAGGTGACGCTGTCGCCGCTACGATACCACTACCAGCATCGGGCCGAACTGGAGGTCGTCGTCCAGGCTGGCACCGGTCGGGCCAGCGCCTTCGATGACCTGATCGCCGCCATAGGTTCGGCGGTGGAGGCTGACCGCACGCTCGGGGGCCTCTGCGACTGGGTCGAACCGGAGGCCCCGGCCTCGATTGATCTCCCCGTCGAGGGCGCCGCGGCGCTGAAGGCAGCGGTGATCACCGTCGTCCTGCACTACACCACGACCGGGCCGCTGGCCTGAGGTGTGAATCGCCGGATGCCCATGTCGACCGAGTTCCACAGAGCGTCGACCGAAGTCCGTCAGGCTCTTCGGTTCCCGGCATCGCCGAGGAGCCACAGAAAGAAGATCGAGAAGAACGGCGAGAAGATGAGGCTCAGAAGCACCCAAGCGATGGCACTTCGTCCGCGCGCTTCTGCCATCCGGGCGGGCAAAAGGATGAACAGCCACAGCGTGAACCAAAGGGCTGCGAGGCCGAAGAGCAGGGCGAAGATACCCTCCATCACGCCGCGAACCCAGCTATGGGGTGCTGGAAGTCGACCCGGAAGTCACCGGCAGGTTCCATAATACCCTCCGGAATACCGACAATACTCGCGGGCGGCGCCGGAGCGGATCATCTCGGCGGCGATGTCCCGGCCATCCGGCAAGAAGCACTGGGCGACGAAACGGCCATAGCGATCCATGTCGCGCACCTGGCACCGCAGGGTCTGGCCTGCAATCAGCCCACGCATTGTCGCCGTGGCCGCTGAACCGCCTGCGTGATCCCATTCGGGCGCATCAAGCCCCCAGACCCGGATCCTGCGCGACTGACCTTTGAGGGTGAACGTATCACCATCGAGCACTTTGCTGACACGGGACTCGAGAACCGACGCCTGCTCGGCGACGGCGACCGAGCGGTCGGATAGAACGACAGGCCCGGCAACGGCGACGAAAAACATGAGAATGAAGCGGTAGATCATCTGCGGACGATGCCTTTGGCGAGGACCGAGGGCAACCCTTGAATCCGCAGTCAACAACCTGAAAGGATGAAAAAAAGATGGCACGTGCGCAAGGCGCGCGGGCGCAGATGGCGCTTGCGTTCGAGACCAGTTACGGCACCCCGCCCACGGGCGGCTTTACGAAGATGCCGTTCGCCAGCACCACGCTGGGGTCGGAACAGCCGCTCCTCAACAGCGAACTGCTGGGCTACGGTCGCGATCCGCTCGCGCCGATCAAGGATGCGGTCACGGCCGATGGCAACGTGGTCGTCCCGATCGATGCCGCGGCCTTCGGCTTCTGGCTGAAGGCGGCGTTCGGGATGTCAGTCACGACCGGCGCTTCACCGGGCCCTTTCACGCATGAGTTCCGCTCCGGCGCCTGGTCCTTGCCGTCGATGTCCATCGAGACCGGCATGCCCGAGGTGCCGCGCTATGCCATGTATTCCGGCTGCGTCCTCGACAGCCTCAGCTGGCAGATGCAGCGCTCTGGGCTGCTGACAGCTACGGCAAGCCTCGTGGCACAGGGCGAGTCCATCGCCAGCACCACCGCCGCAGGCACACTGGCCGACCTTGAGCTCCAGCGCTTCGGCCATTTCAACGGGGCGATCACGCGCAACGGCCAGCCGCTTGGCAACATCATCTCGGCCGAGATCACCTATGCCAACAACCTCGACCGGGTGGAGACGATCCGCTCGGACGGTCGAATCGACGGGGCAGACCCGTCCATCGCCGCGCTAACCGGAAAGATCGAGGTGCGCTTCGCCGACGAGGTCCTGGTGAACCAGGCAATCGCAGGCGATCCCTGCGCCCTCACATTCGCCTATGTCCTGCCCTCCGGTGAGAGCTTCACTTTCACCGCACACGCCGTCTACCTCCCGCGCCCCCGGATCGAGATCCCGGGCCCGCAGGGCATCCAGGCCACCTTCGACTGGCAGGCCGCGCGGGATGCCAACTTGGGGCGGATGTGCACCGCCACGCTCGTCAACGACATCGAGGAATACTGATCATGCTGCGCCTGAACCTAGCCCGTGAAGCCTGCTGGCTCGACCTTGCGCTGGGCGTGCGCGTGAAGGTCGAACCCCTGACCACGGCCATCATGGTCGCGGCCCGCACCGACCCGGCCGTCCGCGCCATCGCCCCCGGCACGCCGGATGACAGCATCGCGGTCATCTTCGCCAAGGCCATTGCTGCTCGCGCCATCGTCGATTGGGACGGTGTGGGTGATACTGATGGCACCCCGATCCCGGTCAGCTCTGACGCCATCGACGCGCTTCTCGATCTCTGGCCAATCTTCGAGAAGTTCCAGACGGCCTATGTCGCCAAGGGTCTGGAGCTCGAGGCGGAAAAAAACGTCTCACCGCCCTCGCCGACTGGGTCTTCGGTGGGGGCGACGGCTACTGCCAGGCCTGTGAAGGGCGCTGCCCGGACTGCCCGCAAATCCTGAACGCCCCCCTGAGCCGTGAGGGCTGGCAGGTCTGGGATCTGGCGCAGCGCATGGGTGGCCAGATCCGGGCTATCCCCGGCGCTGTCCTCGGCTGGGACATGACGGCAGCACTAGCCATGGCCTCCGCCATGAGCATTTCCCCGCGTGCCGTCGTCGAGCTGCTGCCGGTGATCGAGGCCGTGATGGTGCGCAAGTTGAACGAAGAGAGAGAAGGTCGCCGCGATGGCTGAGAAAAGGGTCTCTGTCCGCCTCGCGGCTGTCGGCGGTCGCCAAGTTCGCGCCGAACTGGAAGGGATCGGCGAGGCCGGGACACGCGGCTTCGGTCGCCTGTCACGCGAGATGGAGGCAGCGAACACCCGGCTTGCCGCCTTTGCCCGGCGCGCCGGGATCGCCATGGCTGCGGCCGCCTCTGCTGCTACGGCCGGGCTTGGCATCATCGTGCGCAATGCGGCTCAGAGCGCCGACCAGATCCGGCAGTTCGCGCAAGTCGCCAATGCCACACCCGAGAGCTTCCAGCGCTGGGCGGCGGGGGCACGCACGGTCGGGGTCGAGCAGGAAAAGCTGGCCGATATCCTCAAGGACGTGAACGACCGGGTCGGGGATTTCCTGCAGACCGGCGGCGGGCCGATGAAGGATTTCTTCGAACAGATCGCCCCGCGCGTGGGCGTCACGGCCGAAGAGTTCGCACGCCTCTCGGGGCCGGAAGCCCTGCAGCTCTATGTGACGTCACTCGAGAAGGCGGGCCTCAGCCAGCAGGAGATGACTTTCTATCTCGAGGCCATGGCCTCGGACGCTACACGCCTTCTGCCGCTTTTGCGTGATGGCGGGGCCGAGATGACCCGCTTTGGCGATCAGGCCCGCTCGGTTGGCGCGATCCTTGATGGTGAGGCGCTGTCCTCGCTGCGCCAGACCCAGATCGCGCTGGGCAGTCTCGGCATGGTCTTTGACGGGATCCGCAACCAGATCGCCGTCGCTGTGGCGCCTGCCGTCACCTGGCTTGCCGAGGCTTTCGTGGCGCTGGCCTCCGAAGGCGGCGCGCTTCGGACGGCACTCGATGTGCTGGGCGAGAACCTGGGGCGCATGGCCTCCTATGCCGCGGCCTTTGTGGGCGTCATGGCCGGGCGCTGGGTCGCGGGGTTGGCTGCCGCAGCACTTTCTGTCCGGGGGCTCGCAACGGCGCTCGTCGTCCTGCGCGGCGCGCTGATCCGCACCGGCATCGGGGCGCTGATCGTCGGCGTGGGCGAGTTGATTTTACAGTTCGGGCGGCTGGTGCAAGGCACCGGCAGCGTTGGCGCCGCGCTGGGCCTTCTGGGCGAGGTGGCCCGCGAGGTCTGGGATCGAATGAAGCTTGGCATGGTGGCACTGGGCCTCTCGATCATGGCGGGCTGGGCAGAGATCAGCGCGGGCATCACTGCCGCCTTGCAGACCGGGCTCGAGGCGGTCGTGAGCTTCGGCAACGCAACGCTGAATACGTTTCAGGGGGCGATGGAGGCGGTGAAGGTGCTCTGGTCGGCCCTGCCTGCCACCATTGGCGAGTTCGCCTACGGTGCGGCCAACGCGCTGATCGGCGGGGTCGAGGCCATGCTGAACGGCGTGGCGGCCCGGATCGACGGATTCCTGGAAGGCATCAATGCCGGTCTCGATGTGCTGGGCATCGAGAAACGGGTGCCGCTGATCGGCACCATCGAGCTTGGCGGGATCGAGAACCCGTTTGAGGGGGCTGCGGCCAATGCCGGGGCAGAAGCACGAGCGGCTTTCGAGGCGGCCTTCAGCAGCGATCCCATCGCGCCGCCCGATCTGGGCCTGACCGCTGCAGCCGAGGCGGCGCGGGGCGAGGCTGCACGTTTGCGCGACATGATGGGCGAGGTCGCGACAGCCGCCACCGCTCCTCTGCAATCCGTGGCCGCCCTGCGGGATGCGGTTTCGGCTTCGGGCACCGAGGCTGCAGCTGGGCTCGAGGACGCGCGCACGGCGGCAACAGGTCTTGGCACCGCCCTGCAGGGGGCGGGCGAGGCTGCGGAAGCCGCTGGCAGTTCCGGGCGCGGCGCAGGCAACGCGCTGCGGGAAGGGGCCGACGTTGCCAAGAATGCCTGGGAGGCCACAGCCGAGGCGGTGCGCAAGGCGCAGGAGAAGTCGCGCGAGATCGCCCAAGGCCTCGCGCAGGACATCACTGGCCCGATCAAGGAGGCCCTGACCTCGGGCGAGTTTACTTGGGAGACCTTCTCCGGAGCGATTTCTCGGATCGCGCAGAACCTCGCCACCCGGCTGATCGATCTGGCCTTCAAGCCAATCGAGAACGCGCTGATCAACGCCTTCACTGGTGGAGGTGCCGGCGGCGGCGGCGGGATCCTCGCCAGCCTCTTCGGTTTTGCCAAGGGTGGGGTCTTTGCCGGTGGCGCGGAACTGACCGCCTTCGCGCGGGGTGGTGTGGTGAACCGGCCGACGGTGTTTCCCTTCGCCAAAGGCGTGGGCCTCATGGGCGAGGCAGGGCCAGAGGCCATCCTTCCCCTGCGTCGTGGCAAGGGCGGCAGGCTTGGCGTCGAGATGAATGGCGATAGCGCGGCTGCTGCATCATCGATGTCGACGCGCATCATCAACGTGCTCGACCCGTCTGTCGTCGGGGACTATCTTGCCACGCCCTCGGGCGAGCGGGCCATCCTGAACGTCATCCGCCGCAACCGGGGCGCCATCAATGCCTGAACTCTGGCCCTTTCCGGCCGCGCAGGAGATCACCGAGGTTCTGGAATGGCGCACCGATGTGCTGCAGTCCCAAGCGGGCGAACAGCGCATCGCTCTCCGGTCCACCCCGCGAGAAATCGTTACCTTCCAGCATCGATGCGACGCGCTGGGCATAGCAAGGGCGTCAGAACTAGCGCGGACGGGGTTCGCCAGGGATTGGCAGGTGCCGCTGTGGCACATGGCGGTGCAGCCGACGGCGGATGTTGCTCAGGGAGCAACAGAGATCGCTGTCGACACCACAGTGGCGGATTTCCGGGTGGGGGACGCTGTTGCCATCGCGGTGGATGGAGCCGAGGCTTCCTTGGCGGAGATCACCAGCATCGAGGCGGATCGGGTAATCCTGGTGGAACCGCCGGGCGCGCAGCTGCCGGGGGCCATTGTGGCAGCGGCGCGCATCACCGTTGCGCCGGTGCGAGCGGGCGTTCTGTCTGCCCCCGTCGAGATCGCGCGTCGTCGCCAGAATGACGGCATGGTCACCGCGACCTTCCTGCTGCGCGATGCTCCGGATCTTACCGCACCGGTTCTGCCCAGCTACCTCGGCCGCCCGGTCCAGACCGACCCGAGCCTGACCCGTTCGCCGATCACCGCCAGCCTGCGCCGTGCCGTCGAATACGTCGACAACGGCTTCGGGCCGGTCGTGGCGGAACCGCTGCGCGATCTGTTTGAGAGGGGGGAGGCGATCAACCTAAAGGCGCAGGGCGCGGCGGAACGTTGGGCCTTGCGCTGCTGGCTGTGGTCGCTGCGCGGCAGGCAAACCAGCTTCTGGTTGCCGACCTGGGGTCGCGAACTGCAGTTGCGTGCGGCCATGACCTCCGGTTCCACGCTGATGCGCGTGGCGCCCGTTGCGGAACTGGCGGCCTATGTCGGTCGCGCCATCCTGCTCGAGATGCCAAGCGACTTCCGGTTCCGGACGATCAACGCTGCTGTGGCGGAAGGCGCGGATCATCGGCTGACACTGTCCTCGAGCCTCGGCGAGCCGGTGGCCATTGGGACGAAGGTACATTTCCTGACACTGGTGCGGTCGGATGCGGATCGCGTGGAGATCCGGAACGGCGCCGCGGCCAGTGAAGTGACCCTGCCGGTCGTGGAGGTTCCGGAATGACCTACGCCACCATCGAGTCCTCGACCGCCGAGGGCCGCCCCTACTATCTTTACCAGTTCGTCGAAGGCGATCAGGTCTGGCGCTTCACCAGCCGGGCCACGGACTGGACCAGTGCCGCCAGCGAGGGCGAGACGATCAACTGGGAAGCAGCCGCCATTTCCCATGGCGATGTGGTGCAAACGAGCGAGATCGAACGCGGGCGGCTGGAACTGACCTGGCCGATGTCGCACCCTTTTGCGCGCCGGTTCCTCGCGCCCTTGGGCAACACGCCCGTGACGCTGACCATCTTCCGCGGCCATGAGCAGGTGCTGGGGGAGACCGTCGCGCACTGGAAGGGGCGGATTGTGGGTGCCGAGGTCGAGGGCGTGCGGATCCTGCTAAACTGCGAATCCGTCTTCAGCACCCTGCGTCGGGCCGGGGTCAGAGCGAAGTACCAGCGCCTTTGCCGCCACGCGCTCTATGGCCGTGGTTGCGGGCTCGACATAGGGTTCCACTGGCAGACCGGCACGGTGACAGCCGCGTCGGGCAATGCCCTGACAATTCCGGAGGCCGCAGGACAGCCGGATGGCTGGTTCCGTGGCGGGGTGCTGAGGTTTGGGGCGCAGCTTGGGTTCATCACCGGCCATATCGGAACGACCCTGACGCTGTCGCGGCCATTGCCGGAGGTTGCAGCGGCGCTGGCCGCACCCGAGGTCGACCCCGAGACCGGCGATCCGCTCCCCATCGTCGCCGATATCGCCCCCGGTTGCGACCTGCGCGCGGCAACCTGCGCGGCCAAGTTCGGCAACCTCCCGAGCTTCGGCGGTTTCCCCGAGATCCCAGGCCGCAACCCGTTCGGCGGAAGTTCCATCGTCTGAGCATCCATCATGGTCTGGACCTTCATTGCGCGGCTCGTTCTCGGGCTCGTGCTTTCTGCGATTTCCTATGCGCTGAGCCCGCGGCCCAAGGTCGAGAAGCCCCAGGCGGCAGGGCTCGACGACTTCACCCTGCCGACGGCCGAGGAAGGCCGACCGATCCCGGTCGTTTTCGGCACGGTTCTGATCACCGGTCCGAACGTCGTCTGGGCCGGGGACCTGCGCGTCGATCCCATCCAGAAGAAAGGCGGCAAGAAGTGACCCGCGTGACGATCCAGGACCTGCGCGCGGCGCGCTACTGCCTTGCAGGCGTGCGGCCGTGGTTTCGGCGGCATGGGCTGGACTGGCAGGCGTTTCTCGACGGCGGCATCGACGTCGAGACGCTCCGCGCCACGGGCGACGCCTTGGTGGAACCGGTGATCCGGCAGGCTGAGGTAAGAGAGGCGACGCGGGAGGCAGACTATGGGCGGTAGGAACAAGGCGCAGACCGTCGGCTACCGCTATTCGCTGGGCGTGCATCTGGCGCTCTGTCACGGACCGGTCGACGCGATCAGAGAGATCCTCGTCGACCGCCGCACCGCCTGGTCCGTCACGACCGGCGGAGGATCTTCGGGAGGCGGGGGCGCGGCAGTCGAGACGCGCATCGGCACCGTCGCAGGGATGGCCGCCACTGCCGCGCTGGCAGGCGACTCTGGCGCGACCATCAGCTTCCCCGGAACACGCGCGGGGGTGCGCATCGGGCGTGACTACCGCCTCGCCCTTGCGAACGGCTCAAACCAGACCATCACCCTGCAGGTCGTCACCTATGACGCCACGACCAACATCACGCGCTGGACGGTCCTCCCGGAGGCGCTGAATTTTGCAGCGCAATCGGTCGAGGTCTTCGAGGCCACAACCGGCGCCAGCAATACCGGGGCGGGTGGCGGCCGCATCCGGATCGACAAACCCGACCTCTTCGGCGGTGAGAGCCGGGAGGGTGGTATCCGCGGCGATGTCGATGTGCTGATGGGCGGACCGGGCCAAGGGCCGAACGACTATCTCACCGCGCGCATGGGTGGGGACGTGCCCGCCTATCGCGGCCTCTGCAGCCTCGTGCTGCGGCAGGTCTATCTCGGCATCAATCCGTATCTCAAGCCATGGGCGGTGCGGGTCACGCGCGTGCTGACCGGCGAGGCCGGGGCCGTGCAATGGTATCCCGAGAAGGCGGCCATCGTGCCGGAGGCCAATATCTCGGATGCGGCGATCTACATCGCCCTCGACGTTTCGGGCTCGATGTCCGGAACCCGCATGTCCGCCCAGAAGGCAGGCGTGGCCGCCCTCATCCGCGAGATCGCGGCGGGCGTGGACCCCGACCGGCCAAACGATATCCGCATCGTCCTCTGGAACGCGGGCGTCGCAGGATCGATCGAACGGCGCAACATGGGGCCTGACGACTATGCCGCGCTTGAGGCCTGGATGCTCGGGATCTCCGACTTCACCAACGGTGGAACCAGCTTCAACGCGGCCTTCGGGGAAGCAAATGCCTTCTTCGCGGGTGGTGGGTCCAAGCGCCGGATCGTCATCTTCGTGACCGATGGCGAGCCATCGCCAGTCTCATCGGTCGATGCGGCGCTGGCGATCATCCGCACCCTGCCACCCGCCGACATCTTCGGCTTCAACATCTCGCTTGCGAACACGTCCTACACTGCCCAGATCGACAACACGCCCGTGGACGGCGTGCCGGTGATCCCGCCCGGCAACCCGCAGGCACTGGTCGCTTCTTTGCGCGGGGCATTCGGCAACGGCCCGGACATGAACCCGGCCCATATCATCCGCGAATGCCTGACGAACCGCGATTGGGGGCTGGGCTATTCCTCCGTCGAAATCGGGGCGAGTTTCACGGGGGCTGCGGATGCGCTCTATACCGAGGGCTTCGGCCTCTCGCTGATTTGGCAACAGGACTCGTCCATCGAGGAGTTCATCGCAAGCGTGCTCGACCATATCGACGCCACGCTCTTCATTGACCGGCGCACTGGGCTCTGGGAGTTGAAGCTGATCCGGGAGGATTACACCGCCGCCAGCCTTCCCCTCTTCGACGAGACCAATGTCGTGGACTGGGGCCGATTGGGCCGCCGGTCGCCCTCCGATCTGGTGAACAGCGTGACGGTCCGCTTCACCGATGCCTGGACCGACGACACTGGCGCGGTTTCGGTCACCGACACTGCCCGCGTCCAGGCGATGGGCGAGGTGCTGGCGACCACGCTCGACTATCCCGGCATCCGTTATCAGGGGCTCGCGGTACGCGTGGCCGAACGCGACCTGCGTGCCTTGTCCGCCCCCCTCCTGTCCGGCGAGATCGTCGTCAACCGCGAGGGGGCCGGTCTCGGCCCCGGCGATGTAATCCGGCTACGTTCGACGCGGTTGGGTCTCAATGACGTCGTGATGCGGATTTCGGAGATCGGACAAGGCGACGGTCGCGACAACGGCATCCGGCTGAAGATCGCCGAAGATGTCTTCGCGCTGGGCGCCACCGCCATCGCGGGTGGGCGGATGCCGACCGGCACCGGCGTCGCTGCACCGCCGCGGGCACTGTCCCGCCGCATGGTCGAGGAAGCCTCGTACTGGCTGCTGGTCCGCGAGTTGGGCCACAGCGAGGCCGACCGTCGCCTAGCCGAGGATCCGGACGCAGGCGCCTTGGTCGCCACTGGCGAACGCCCCAGCGCCGATGCGTTGTCGGCCCAGCTCTGGATCGATCCTGGCACTGGCCCCGCGCAGGAAGGTATCGTCGTTTTCGCCCCAACGGCACTGCTCGCTGCGGATGTAACCGACAGCCCGGAGGAACGGCTGATCCCTATCACCGGCTGGCGCGATATCGGCGAGGTTGAGATCGGCACGCTGGCCAGCATCGATGGCGAGTTGGTCCGCGTCGACGGGATCACGCCGAGCAGCGTCATCGTCGGCCGGGGCTGTCTCGACACCGTTCCGCGCGCCCATGCCTCCGGCATGCCGGTGATCTTCTTCGACGACGTGGCACGGATCACCGAAGACAGCTGGGCGGCAGGCGAGACGCTGGCCGCGCGCCTCTTGCCCGAGACCGGGCGCGGCACACTGGCCTTCGCGCTGGCACCGGAAGATGCAGTGACGCTGGACCGCCGCGCCATCCGGCCCCTGCCGCCCGGGCGCGTGCAAGGGAACGGAAGCTACGCCCCGAACGTTGATGCGCTGGTCACCGGCTCGCTCGGCCTGACCTGGACCCATCGGGACCGACTGACCCAGACCAGCCCCGTCATTGTCGATCACACCGGCGCCTCCATTGGGCCGGAGCCGGGGGTCAGCTACATCATCGAGGTGCGCTGGGTCGATCCGGATACCGGCATCGCGATCCTGCCCGCGGGCGTGGTGATCGACGCAGGCGGTGCTGCCAGCTGGTCCCTCGCACCTGAAGCCATTCCTGAGCTCGGCGCTCCCGACCGCACGGCCGAGATCGAACTGGCCGTCCGCTCGCGGCGTCTGGTCGAGGGAAGCTGGGTCACAGACCGCGAGGCGCGCTGGTTTCGGCTGACGGCACCGTTTGCCGCCGGATGGGACCGCGGCTGGGGCTTCCTCTGGGGCACCTGACCCCGGCAATCAAACCGACCACCATCACGAACGAGGACGAGCATGCCGGAACGGATCATGCCGGGATTGGGGCTGCGCGCCTTCTATGATCCCGGCCAGCGCAATTGGGGCACCAGTCTTAGCGAAGACCTGCGTCGCCTCTCGGCCGTCGTGCAGGCCCGCGCGGCATCCCGCACCACGCCGCTGCCTGCGACAGGCAGCACGGGGCAGATGCTGATCGTGCCTGCCGCAGCCGGGGCCAATGCCAATGCGCTGGCCCTTTGGGATCAGTCGCCCGCCGGGGCTGCGGCATGGGTCTATCTGACCCCGCAGGAGGGCTGGCAGATCTGGATTGCCGACGAGGCGCGGCATGTGCGCTTCACGGCCGGGGCATGGGTCGAGGTGCCGCGCCCAGGCATCGTGCGCATCCGGACCCTGACCGCCACCAGCCACACGCTGGAGGCCGTCGATCTGGGCAGCATCCTCGAGACCACCGGTTCCTCGGCTGTCACCGTAACCATTCCCTCCGAGGCGACTGTTCCCTTCGAGTTCGGCGCGCTTATCAACGTGACGCAGGTTGGCGCCGGGGTCGCGACCGTGGCGGCTGCGGCCGGAGTGTCGCTTAATGGGGTGGTGGGCGGTTCCGTTGCCGTCGACGGCCAATGGTCCGGGGTCGCCCTCGTGAAGCGCGGGGCCGATGCCTGGATCATCCAGGGCGCGCTGGCAGGAGCCGTCGCATGAGCCTTCTGATGCTGCGCGGCGTCATTCTCGCCCAAGGCGGGGATGCCGCACCGCCGGTCGATATTGGCGCAGTCTGGCAGCTGGACACCACCCGCCGCCCCTCCGGCTACACGCTCTCGAACGGCAACCAGACCGCCGTCAACACCTCGGGTGGAACGAACTACCTGCGTTGGGTGCCGACCGCCAAGGCGATCCTGCCGACAGACGGGCGGCGCTATTGGGAAGTCCTTTGCGCCCCGGGTGCCGCAACCTTCGACGGCTACATGGGCGTCGTCGCGGCCGCGCAGCGCGAGGAGTTCAATGCAGGCCTCAACCCGATCACCCTGGGCTCGATCGGCTGGCGCGGCACCGGCGCGCTCTGGTCCTCGGCCACTGCAACCGCCGAACAGCGCCTGACCGGTCTGCCCACCTTCGGCGCGAATGATGTGCTGATGTTCGTCCTCGACCCCGCGCTCGGCCGCCTCTGGATCGGCAAGAACGGAATCTGGCGCGACGATCCGGTGAGCGGCGCGGCCACATGGACCGCAGGCGGAAGCCCTGCCTTCTATCCGCAGGTCCAGGGGCGCAATCCCGGCGATGGCGGCACGATCCGTTCGCTCCCATCCCAGTTCAGCTATCCGGTGCCCCCGGGCGTGACGGCGTTGGGGTATCTCGATCCCGATCTGCGCTTCTTCGACGCTGCGGCCTTCCTCGAGATCGGCTGGGACCCTGGCCTCAGCATCGCGGGTGCCTCCCTCTGGATCAGCCGGGGTGGCGGGGCACATCTCACCGCCGCAGATGCCGCGCTCTTCCTCGAGCACGGTGGGGGGCGCGGCGCCACCTGGACCCAAGCCAACCTCTACATCGAAGTGGAACTGCCATGAGCTATATCCTGCATCTCGGCCATCAGCCGACCGACGTCTCGGGCATTTCCGGGCTTCTGAACACGACCGCCATTGGCTTCGATGCCAACCTCGACGTGAACGGCATCCGCTTCATCGCCTCGCGCAGCTATGCCATGCCGTTCTCCCTCGGATTTGCGGCACCCGCGGGCGATCTCTGGCTCGGCTTCCGCTACGTGCCGCCCAATGGGGATGCCGACCTCATCACCGAGGCCAATGCCAGTTTCATCGAGTTCTTCGATGCGAACCAGGTCCGCGTCGCGCAAATACAACCGGTGGCCAGTACCGACCGCTACCACGCTGTCGCACGCGGCGATACGACCGTGCAGGGCAACTCGAGCTACACCCCGCCGAATGGCCAGCCGCAATGGATCGACGTGCGCGTGGCGGTGGGAGCCAGCATCACCATCGACTTCTATGTCGACGGCGTCTTGCAAAGTTCGGCCACGGCCGCCAACACCCAAGCCAAGGGCAAACCAGTTCAGATCGTTTTCCCGAACGTCGGGCTGCACGGCACCAGCGTCACCCGCACTTGGTACTACGCGCATTTCTCTGTGCTGGATGGCGTGTCGACCATCGGGCGGCGCTTCGTGCGGCGTACCCCCAATGCCATCGCGACCTTCAGCCAGATGGCGGGCAGCATCGATGCGCTGAAAGACGAGGATGTCGGCACGCGGGTTTCCAGCAACACGGCCGGGCAGAGGCTGTCCTTCTCGCTGACCGGGCCGACGGGACCTGCGGCGGTCGCAGCCATCGCGGGCGTGCATGTGAAGCAGATCGCACAGGCGGGGACGGTCGGGCCGCAGGCGGCGGCGGGGTTCTTGCGCATGGGTGGTGTCAATCATGATGCAGCGCCGGTCACCGTGCCGTCTCTCGCGCCGAGGTCGGTCTATTCCACATGGGCGCTGAACCCGGCCGACAGCAGCGTCTGGACGAGCGTGACCCTGCCCGCTGAAGTCGGGATCCTGTCCGCATGAGCCCGCGCCGTTCCGGAGAGGGCCATGTCCGCATGCCGGATGCCGAGTTCGAGGAACTTCTCGCGCGCGCAGCCGAAGAAGGGGCAAAGCGCGCGCTGGCCGATGTCGGGCTCGACGGCAAGGAAGCTGCTCTCGACATTCGCGATCTCCGTGCTCTGCTCGACGCCATCCGCTTTGTCCGCCGCACCGCCGTCCAGAGTGCCGTTCACCTGATCACCACCGGCGTCATCCTGGCGCTGCTCGCGGGCATTGCCCTCAAGCTGAAGATCTTCGGCAGCGGCCCCTGACGGGGCCGCGCCATCATCGAGACTGAACGACCACCTGGCCCGCCCCTCGGCGGGTTTTTCCATTTGGAGGATCCACCATGCCGACCCTGTCTTTCCCCACCTGGCGCGACGTTCCTGAGAAGGCGTGGCGCTGGCCGAGCTTTTCGCCCGCCGAAATCGCCTGCCGCGGTACTGGTTCGATCAAGATCAACACAGAGGCGATGGACAAGCTGCAGGAGCTGCGCGACCGGCTGGGCAAGCCGCTGATCGTCCGATCCGCCTATCGCAGCCCCGAGCACAACCGTGCCGTCGGCGGGGCCCCGGCCTCGAAACACATGCAAGGCACCGCCTTTGACATCGCCATGGCGAACCACGATCCTGCGGCCTTCGAGGCGGCGGCACGAGCGGTCGGGTTCCTCGGATTCGGCTATTACCCGCGCTCGGGCTTCATGCACATCGATCTCGGGCCCGCCCGGTCCTGGGGCGATCCCTTCCCGGTGCGGCCCGTGCCCTTCGCCCCGGAACTGCCGCCTGCGCGCGAGGTCCTGGCCGAGAGCCGCACCCTGCGCGGCAGCGGGGCGGCAGGTGCAGCGACCGTTGGCGCAGCCGGGGTAGAGCTGCTGCAAGATGTCCTCGCAGAAACGCAGTCCACGATCCAGCCGCTGGTACCCTATCTCGACACGCTGCGCTGGGCGCTGATCGCCATCGCGCTGATCGGTATTGCCGTTACCATCCACGCGCGACTCGACGACTGGAAACGGGGCCAGCGGTGATCGGCTGGCTCCTGACCCACGGCCCGGCGCGCAAGGCGCTGGGCCTGATCCTCGCCGCCACAGCAATCCTGCTGTTCCTTCTGAACCTGCGCCGCACGGGCGAACGCGCGGGGCGGCTGGCAGAGCGCCTTTCAACATCGGAGAGAACCCATGACATCCAACGCCAGATGCTGGACGCCGCCGCCCGCCGCCCCGCTGATCGCAATGCTCTGGCTGACCGCCTGCGTGACGGCAGGTTCTGACATCACGCCCTGCCCGCCCGTTGTCGACTACACCGCCGCCGATCAGGCGCGGGCGGCAGACGAGATCATGGCCCTGCCGGAAAGTGCGGTCGTGGTCGAGATGCTGGGAGACTACGCCGTCCTGCGCGACCAGGCGCGCGCCTGCCGGTGAAAGGCGGGCCGGGCAAGTGCCAGGCGGGAAGCGCCAGACGCATCGACCGCCGCGTCACGCCCGGCCCGTTTCACAGATTCACGGTGTCAAGGAGCGGCAGGAAGGATTCGCTGCAAATGGATGATGGCAGGTGCCGCGACGATTGGAACGTCGTCGGGCGCAGAAGATTCAGAGAGAAAAGCGCGCAGTGCTGTGGGTATAGAGGAACTCGCGCGTTTCGAAGTAAGCTAGGTCCTCCATCTCTTGCATGATGCGGACTTGAGCCGCACGATCCGGTATTCTTTGCGCAGATACAAAGTCGCGAAGCAGTTTTGCCGTATAGGAAGCATAGACGCGGTTGCGCGATAGATCATTCGTCAGCCCCAAGCCGTCCTTGAACGCCTGCAATCCAACAACAAGGATGGCAAGAATACTTGCTCCAAGCATGGAACCTTCAATAACAGGGGAACCGGGAGCATAAATGAACATGCCTGCCACAGCTAGAGCTTGGAGGGCAACAATTCCTGCAGTGGTAATAAACTCGATTCTGCTTACTGAGTGCTCTTGGTCTGCAAGGGAGCCGGAAAAGGGTAGGGCTGACGCCTTGCGCGCCAACTGTTGGGTCGCATACTCGCCCTGCCAGTTAAATCTGAGTTCGATCCAGTACTGCTCCAGTTCCTGGAAGTATTCTGCGTCTATAGCTTCGGCGTTCACTTCACCAAAGTCGACAAGACGAGCCTCTTGCAGGGCTTCATCGCCGAGAACAGCTTGCCGATAGCCAGGGCTTCTCAAGCGCCGCAGGACGCGCTCAAGCGTTCTGCCGCGATCCTCGATGAAGCGCCTCCGCTCAAGTGAACTGCCGCAGCAGATTGAGGAAAGGTTCCCAAGAATTGTCTGAAAATAGAAATGCCGCAGGCGCTCGGCGATAAGGCGGTGCTTCAGCCAGTCGTCACGCTTGCGGCCATAGAGAATGCCGTTTCCGAACAGAAGCGCCAAGACAAGCAGAAGAAAGGACGCAACTGCTACGACGTATGCGCCAGCCGGGTGACCAGAGACCAGGGGCGCAAACATCGGTGAGGTGCCGACCAGTGTGGTCGCAAGCGAAAGCACGATGGAGCCGATGGAGAATAGACAGTTTCGGCGGGAGCCTAACTTCAGTCTCTTTGCCGCGTCCTCATGCTGACGAAACGCTTCAACCAGTTCGGGCCACACCAGGACGTCCGCGATCTTGGGGTACTGCAATCGCAAGTAAGCTTGGTCGCCTTCGTTGCTGGCAAGATCGGAATTTGCCTTCGTTTCGTGCATACTAAATGCCCCGACTTGAACCCTCCCCGGACAATGCCGCGCCTGTAGCAATACCACAACACTTTTGGTATGACCTTGCAGTAGCCAAGTTATCGATCCATCGCGAGATGTCCAAAACCATGCAGAATCTGCGAGTGTTTACTCTCGGCGACATGAAGCCAGCCGGTGACGCGGACCGCGATGACACTCGCTACGTCCGACAAACGCACACATCACAACTCGCGCGCATCATAGAAGGTGCGGCCAGGGACCTGGCTCGGATCGGCGAGATTGAAGGCGCGGACTGCATCGAGGTGAGTGCGCCGGAGGACAGCAACAGAGCCGACATTGTCGGAGCAGTACTGTCCGCGATCGAGAACAGCGATCTGCTCATAGTGGACGTCAGCAACGAAAGTCCCAGTGTCATCTATGAGCTCGGCGCGGTGAACGCGCTAGGCTTGCCGTACATTCTCGTGACGTCGCGTGTGTCACTGCCATTCTATCTCACCCAAACACGCGGCATTCTGAACTTCGCCTTCACCAGTGAATACAAGTCTTCCGAGCCGAGCCATCGCGAACTGCGCAATCGACTCCTGCGGAACTACCGCAGCGCGGATGGTTTGGAAGCCATGGAAAGTCGGTTCTCAGAGTATTTCGGTGGCCTGCCCATCGTAAACATTTCCGGACCCGTCAGTATCGCCACAGGCTATCAGGCGAACTTTCTCAATCGGTTTGGCGCGCAAGATCACGGCTTGTTGTCCCGTCAGGTGACATGGGCAAAAGGTCGCGACGGGGACAGCGAAATCGAGGTGGTTACGCGAATCCGACCACGACATCTGATCGTGGTGATCCCCGACCTGAACCGTCATTCGGACTATAATGATGCGCGCAGCACCTGCGAGGAGGACATGCTGGCCGCCGGTCTGGAGCTGGACAGCGTCTCGGTCCTGGAGGAGCCGGGCCGCAACCAGCGACTCGGGATGGGAGTTCTGATCGTCAAGAACCACGCCGAGATCGTTCTCGACATCCCGCGGACCTTGTTTCCGCTGTTGCGAAGTCCGCGCATTCTTACGGCCTTCAAGAATGGCGGGGGTTTTACCGACAGCCAGGTCAGGGAAAGGACGACCAGGCGGCTCATCTCCGATTTCCGTGCAGCTCTCGAGTGGAACCTTGGACTTGCACGGCAAGGATCCGACGCCCCTTGGGACCGTGTGCATATTGTGCCTCAAAGGGAACTCGTGGCAAAGGTCCTGGAACTTGTCGACCCGGGTGCACGTGCATGAGTTCTGGTTGGATAGAAATGCCGGGTGGCTTGCTCATGCGGCAGGACGAATTCTCGTGGCAGGGGGCAGTCCAAGGTGACACGCACTTCTTCCTGCGGCGGAGCAAAGACAGGCCTGATGAATTTACTGACACCCTGTGGGGCTCCGTGACCGACGCAGAAGCTGCGATGCTTCTTGCTTCTTTTGTGGAGCAGACGGGCGGACTGATCTCGCGGGAACCCGGTCAGGCACGAATCGTTTTCCGATCAGTCTTGACGAGGCTCGATGGCAGCGCTGACGGGAAGGAGCAGATTTCCCGGCTGCTGAGGATCGTCGACGAGGCATGCTACCGGTTGGGGGTACATCTTCAGCAAGCCACGCCGTCTTCTGACGGTCCCAGCACGAGGGTGGTCTGCGACTTTACGGACGTCTAGGCCGGGTTTCGATGTGCTGGATCTTGGTCGTCGACGGACTGTTGCGACCTGTTTCACGAGGATAGATTGCCAGTTTCTGGCCTCGAAATATGCTCTTCGCCCGACCAACCACATCGCCTGCCAAGACCTCGTCCAGCGGGCCATTTTCAAGCTTCGTGATGGTCTCAATGCTCGTTCGCAGCTCGATTGCGGCTTCAACCGGGCTCCAACCCATCAGAATGCAACCCGTCTTGAATGCCCACCGTTCCATTTCGCGCCGTCCGTTTCTTCTCAACCACTATCGGCTGAATTGGTTAACTGGAAGTTAACGATCTGTCAGAACAACTTGGCTCGCAACGCGCGTTGCTTCAATCTTGGGTTCGACCGTCGAGCTCGGCCTGCTGCGGAAGGGCGAAGGCGGCGGCCGCAGCACGCACTATGAGTTGGTGCTGTGACCGTGATGGCCACGATCAAGTTGCCCGTCGATGGGGGGCTTGCAAAACGTTGACCAGGTGTTGACAAGAGTTCCACAAGCAAAAACCCGACGGTTTGCGTCGGGCTCTAAGCATCTGATATTGTTATGGAATTTGGTTGCGGGGGCAGGATTTGAACCTGCGGCCTTCAGGTTATGAGCCGTGCCGAACAAACCATGAACAATCGCGCAGTAACCCGAGTTTTTGCGAGCTTTCCGCCAGTTGCGAGCCAGGTCCGGATGGGTGGCCTGCGCGGGGATTGTCAGGATTGCGCAGCGGTTTTTCCCCTCGTGGCAAAGACCGGCGCGCTTTACGGCATCGTCAACAACGCCGGAATCGGTGGACCTGCAGCCCCGACTGGCAGCTATGACCTCGAGGGCTGGCAGAAGGTCATCGACATCAACCTGTCGGGCGTTTTCTACGGCATGCGCTTTGCCATCCCTGAGATTGAGAAGGCAGGCGGTGGCGCGGTGGTGAACGTGGCCTCCATCCTCGGCTCGGTCGGCTTTGCCAATTCCACGGCCTATGTCAGTGCCAAGCATGCGGTCGTCGGCGCGACCAAGAACGCGGCCCTCGAACATGCCGCGGGCGGGGTGCGGGTCAATTCCGTCGGTCCCGGTTTCATCCAAACGCCGATGGTCGCCGATGCACTGGATGAGGCCACGCTGAAGTTCCTCGAGGGCAAACACGCCCTGAACCGTCTCGGCCGGTCAGAAGAGGTGGCCGCGCTGATCGTCTTCCTGCTTTCGGAACGGGCCAGCTTCATCACGGGCTCCTACCACCTCGTCGATGGCGGCTACACGGCACAATAACAGGGGCCGGAGTCCACGCGGCAGGCCAAAACCGGGAATCGACAAAAGCACTTGAATCCGCTTCATTTTTCCTGTTGACAGACCTGCCCCCATTGACCTACCCCTTGATCATCGAAGAATTGCGCCCGGAGGAAACCCCTCGCGGGCGCTTTTCATTTTCCCCTCACCCACATCCCGAGCCCCATCCCATGGACCTCGTCTTCGCGCCGAGTCAGGTTGAATCTTGGCCGATTGCCCGGCTGCGCCCCTATGCCCGCAATGCCAAGATGCACGGCGACGACCAGGTGGCGAAGATCGCCGCCAGCATGGCCAAGTTTGGCTGGACCGTGCCCTGCATGGTGGCCGACGACGGCGAACTGATCGCGGGCCATGGCAGGGTGCTGGCCGCGACCATGCTCGGGCTGACCGAGGTACCGGTGATCCGGCTGAGCCATCTCGACGAGGCGGAACGCCGGGCCTACCGGATCGCTGACAACAAGCTGACCGAACTGGGCGAATGGGACGAAGCGCTGCTGCGCGACGAGATCGCGGGGCTTTTGGCCGAGGATTTCGACCTGACCCTGCTCGGCATCAGCGACGATGACCTCGACGCGCTGCTGCGGGATCCCGAGGCGCTGGGCGGCGATGGTCCGGTCGAGGGCGAGGAGGATGTTCCCGAGCTGCCGGTCTCACCGGTGTCGGTGTCGGGCGATCTCTGGAAGCTGGGCGCGCATCGACTGATCTGCGGCGACAGCACTGCGGCCAATGTGGTCGGGCGGCTGCTGGGCGATGTGCGGCCCCTGCTGATGGTCACCGACCCGCCCTATGGCGTCGAGTATGACCCCTCCTGGCGCAACGCCGCGGGCGCGGCCAAGACGAAACGCACCGGCAAGGTGCTGAACGACGACCGGGCCGACTGGCGTGAAGCATGGGCGCTGTTCCCCGGAGACGTGGCCTACGTCTGGCACGGTGCGCTGCATGCCGCAACCGTGGCCGACAGCCTGACCGCTGCGGGCTTCGCCATCCGGTCGCAGATCATCTGGGCGAAGGACCGGCTGGTCCTCAGCCGCGGCGATTACCACTGGCAGCACGAACCTTGCTGGTATGCGGTGCGTGCCAAGGGCAAGGGCCATTGGGCGGGGGACCGCAAACAGACCACGCTGTGGCAGATCGCCAACCGGGATCAGGACGCCGATACGGTCCACGGCACGCAGAAGCCGGTCGAATGCATGGGGCGGCCGATCCTGAACAATTCCAGCCCCGGCCAGGCGGTCTATGAACCCTTCATGGGATCTGGCACCACGCTAATCGCAGCCGAGACCACCGGCCGGGTCTGCTTCGGGATCGAGTTGAACCCAGCCTATGTCGACGTGGCCATCGAGCGCTGGCAGTCATTCACGGGTCAGGAGGCCGTGCTGGCGGAAACCGGCGAGACCTTCGCCGCCCTCAAGGCCAAACGGCTCGCGGCATGAACGCGCCCCTCCTGCCCGGCCGGATCGAACACTGGCCCCTCGCCCGTCTTCGACCCTACGCCCGCAATGCCAAGACCCACGATGCCGATCAGGTGGCCAAGATCGCCGCCAGCATGGCCGAGTTCGGCTGGACCGTTCCCTGCCTGGTTGCGGCCGATGGGGAGTTGATCGCGGGCCATGGCCGGGTCCTAGCCGCCACGCAACTGGGGCTGGCCGAAGCGCCAGTGATCGTGCTGGGCCATCTGACCGAGGCGCAACGGCGGGCGTACCGGATCGCCGACAACAAGCTGACGGAACTGGGCGAATGGGACGAGGCGCTGCTGCTCGAGGAACTGCGGGGCCTGATGGCCGAGGATTTCGACCTCGGGCTGATCGGCATCCCCGAGGACGAGTTGGACGCCCTGCTGCATGACGCCGACGACCGCGCGCCCATCGACGACGACACCGCCGACACCATTCCCGAGGCTCCGGCGGAACCGATCACCAAGCCCGGCGACATCTGGCAGCTCGGGCATCACCGGCTGATCTGCGGCGATGCGACCGACCCGGCCATGGTGGCGCGGCTGATGGACGGGGCGCAGGCCACGCTCCTGTTCACCTCCCCGCCCTACGCGCAGCAGCGCGACTATGGCGCGGCGAAGGAAAAGGTCGGCGATTGGGATGCGCTGATGCAGGGCGTCTTTGCCGCGGCGCCCGTCACTGCCGATGCCCAGCTGCTGGTCAACCTCGGCCTTGTTCACCGCGATGGCGAGTGGATCCCCTATTGGGAAGGCTGGCTCGACTGGATGCGCGCGCAGGGCTGGCGGCGCTTCGGCTGGTATGTCTGGGACCAGGGACCCGGCCTGCCGGGCGACTGGAACGGGCGGTTGGCGCCGTCGCACGAGTTCATCTTCCACTTCAACCGCCAGCCGCGGAAGCCGAACAAGACGGTGGAAAGCAAACACGCGGGCGAAACCCTCGGCGGGGGCGGCCTGCGCGGGGCCGACGGCACGGTTCACCGCAAGACCGGCTACGGGAACGCGATCCAGACCCACCGTATCCCGGACAGCGTGTTCCGCATCATGCGCCACAAGGGCGGGCTGGGCGCCGCCGGGTCGCACCCCGCCGTCTTCCCGGTGGCGCTGGTGGAGGCGGTGCTGGAGGCTTTCACCGATCCCGGCGACCTGGTGTTCGAACCCTTCTGCGGCTCCGGCACCCAGCTGATCGCCGCCGAACGCACCGGGCGGCGCTGCTGTGCGGTGGAGCTGGACCCGGTCTACTGCGACGTCGCCGTGCGGAGGTGGGAGATGGCGACGAAGAGACAAGCAGAACGGCTGGAGATTTGATCGAACCGAGCGCGCTCAGATTCCAGCAAGGAGAGGAGAGAAATCATTCGGGGCTATCAGTCTTCGCACATGCGCCGGGTAGCAATTACCCATACCGGAACCAGCACTAATCCGGTTCGTAGCACGCGCTTGGGCATTGCTAAGCAGATAGAAGGTTGGCGTCATTGTTCTGAGGTCGAGTTCGACAAAAAGAAAAAAGTCCGCCTCGCCCTTTGTACTAAGATCGACGGGCCAGCGACCGATCTCAGTCGGCCGCTCAAGAAACTGCCGGGTCTTTACCTCGATGGATTTCGCCTCCCCATGGACGATCACAATCAGATCGTGTCCGGGCGCGCCCTCGGGACTGATGTAGGCGGCAAGCCCAAGCGTGTTCAGCTTCGCCAAGGCAAGCATTTCACCGAGAGTTCCAGCCTGTTGATGGGATAATTTTCGCAAAGGGTCCACCTCCATGGTGCAGCAATATCTGACCGATGCTACTCTGACCACCGTCAGGATCGGTCGAGCGGGAAACACATTTGGGCATCGAGCATTGGGACGAAACCCGGAAGCGCTGGATACTGTATCGCAGTGAGGCCGAACACAGTGCGGACTGCAGTGCCTACCCCTATGAGGCAGTGCCTGGACGGATATTTCTCTACACGAATGTGGTGAACCTGCTCGTCAACTACCCAGACCAGATTTTCGAACAGCAGCCGCTACCCGAGGTCGAAGACACAATGCTTGCTGAGGACATCGAAGCGCTTATGCACATCTTCTACGTTGGAAGGCGGGCAAATTGGGCGATAATGGCATCCCGTAAGACACTGGATGAAGTTGACAATACGCCTGATCCCGAACATCGCCAGCGGCTGCGAGACTTCGCAGTAGAGTTGATCTACCCTGAAGACGAAGCAAACGCATACGCCTCAGTGGTCGGGCGGCGTTTGATCGATGCTCCATTCACCAACCGATTGCCTGACAAGGCAGATCGGGAGCTGATTGGAAATGCCGTCGGCCTCGAATGTGATGTTTTCTGCACCAGAGACCGACGAACAATTATCAAGAAGCGTGATCAATTGAGGCTATTGCCGATCAGGATTCTTACACCTTTGGAGTGGTGGCGGCATGTTCGCCCATGGGCTGGCCTGTGCACATAGGCACGCGTTACTGAAACTCGTTTGGCTCAGACCCCAAACTGTGCCTAACGGACGATGCGATAAACAGTTCCCCTGCCATCGACCTTCTCGGCGGTGATGGGCAGGCCGAGCTTCCTCTTCAGCGCTCCCGAGATGGAGCCCCGGACGGTATGCGCCAACCATCCGGTGGCCTCGACCATTTCGGCGACCGCCGCGCCCTCGGTGCGCTGGAGCATGGCGATGATCTGCGCCTGCTTGGTGCCAGCGCGGATGGCGACGGGTTTCGCGGCGGCGTCGGGCATCTGCACCGGTTCCGGCTTCGGCTTCGCCTTCCGCGCGTTGACGACAGCGCTGGCCACCACTGGCTCGATCCCGATGGCCTCAAGCCCGGCCTCGGTGGCGATCAGCGTGGTGCCGTGGCCGTCGCCGGTCTCGCGCCACATCGGTTCGCTGCGCCTCAGGTTGGCCTCGACTTCCTCGAGCCAGCCGCGGGCGATCATCTTGCCGACGACCATCTTGGCAGCGGCGCCGACCAGCCCCTCGGGCAGTGGCAGGGCGAGGTTGCCGGGCCGGATCGCGGCGCGGGAGAGGATCAGGGATTGGGTGTCGGACGGGGTGGTCATCGGGGCCTCCGGGCGCTGTGGCGCGCGGTGTGCGCACCTTCTATGGAGGCAAGCCCCGTCTTCGGACGGGGCGGCTTTGGCGCAGCGTGGGCGCGTCAGGCGGCGTGTTCACCCTCGCCAAAGAGGAAGTCGGTGATCTTGCGCAGATCAGCGGCAACGCTGTTGAGTGATCCGACGGCACCCCAGTTGATGGCGTCCGGATCGAATTCGAAATGGTCGTCGCTGAGGGCCTTCAGGCGCTCCAGCATGGTGTCGATCTCGGCCTTGGCGGCGATGAACGCGTCGAGTGCCTTGTCATTCTGGGCGGCGCGGCGGGTGGTCATGGCGGGGCGTCCTTCGGTGAGTTGCATCGTTTCCTTGCGATCAGATTCGCTCTGTCGCGCCCCCTAATCAACTGAATACCAAGGGATATCATCGGCTTGATTGGATTATCTGCGCCATGAAAGGCATGAGCGAACGCGAGTACGCGGCCCATTCCGGCCTGTCCCGCGGCGGGGTGCAGAAGGCGCGCAAGAACGGGCGGTTGGTGGTCCATGACGACGGGTCGATCAACGCCGCGGCCTCGGATGTGCGGCGGGCGGAAATGACGGACCCCGACCAGCAACGCCGGTCTCTTGGTGGCGATGGGCTGGCCAGCGGCCCCGGCGACACGACATCCTACATCAAGGCCCGCACGGCGCTGACGGTTTACGCGGCGCAGGAGCGCCAACTGGCGGTCCAGAAGAAGAAGGGCACGCTGGTCGACCGCGCGCGGGCAGAGACCCTCGTCTTCCGCCTGGCGCGGCAGGAACGGGATGTCTGGGTGACCTGGCCCGGACGCGTAGCCGCGCTGATGGCGGCGCAGATCATGGCGGAGGTGGAACGGCAGTCCGGGGCATCGGTGATGATCGAGACCGCGATCATGCAGAGGGTGCTGGAAGCCCATGTCCGCGAACAGCTCGACGCCCTCGCCGACCTCCGGGTCTCGCTTGCATGATGAGGCCGATGACAACGACCTGACCGCGGGTCTCGACCTCGGCTTCGATGGGGCCGAGGACCTGCTGCGGGTCTGGCGGCAGGGGATGCGGCCCGATCCGAACCTGACGGTGTCGGAATGGGCGGATCAGCATCGCTGGCTGTCATCGCGGGGCGCGGCGGAGCCGGGGCGGTATCGGACGGCCCGCGCGCCCTATCTGCGCGAGATCATGGATGCGCTCTCGCCCGGCCATCCCGCCCAGCGCATCACCTTCATGAAGGCGGCGCAGGTGGGCGCGACCGAGGCGGGCAACAACTGGATCGGGTTTGTCATCCACCACGCGCCGGGGCCGATGCTGGCGGTGCTCCCGAGCCTGGAACTGGCGAAGCGGACCTCGCGGGGCCGCCTTGATCCTCTGATCGCGGATAGCCCGGCCCTTCGCGAACGGGTGAACCCGGCACGGTCGCGGGATGCCGGGAATTCGATGCTGTCGAAGGAATTCCCCGGCGGCATCCTGGTGCTGACGGGCGCCAACTCGGCCACCGGCCTGCGGTCGATGCCAGCGCGCTATGTGTTCCTAGACGAAGTCGACGCCTATCCGGCCTCGGCCGACGAGGAAGGCGATCCGGTCACGCTGGCAGAAGCTCGGACCACCACCTTCTCGCACCGGCGCAAGGTGTTCATGGTCTCGACCCCCACGATCCGGGGGCTGTCGCGCATCGAGCGCGAGTTCGAGGCGTCCGACCAGCGGCGCTACTTCGTGCCCTGCCCGCATTGCGGCACGATGCAATGGCTGCAGTTCGAGCGGTTGCGCTGGGCAAAGGGGAAGCCGGAAACCGCCGCTTATCACTGCGAGGGCTGCGAACGGCCCATCGCCGAGCACCACAAGACCGAGATGCTGGCCAAGGGTGAGTGGCGGGCGACTGCGGTTTCGAAGGATCCGAAGGCCATCAGCTTCCACCTCTCGGCGCTCTATTCGCCGCTCGGGTGGAAAAGCTGGTCCGACGTCGCGCGGGAATGGCTGGCGGCACAAGGGTCGGACGAGACGCTGCGCGTCGCGCGCAACACGCTTCTGGGCGAGACATGGGTCGAAAGCGGGGATGCGCCGGAATGGCAACGGCTGGCGGATCGGCGCGAAGCTTGGAAGGCGGGCACGGTGCCGATGGCCGGGCTGTTCCTGACCGCCGGTGCCGACGTCCAGAGGGACCGGATCGAGGTCGATATCTGGGCCTGGGGCCGGGGAATGGAAAGCTGGCTCGTCGATCACATCGTCATTCCGGGCGGGCCTGACGATGCGGACGCCTGGGACAAGCTGACCGCCCTTCTCGGCAGGTCATGGCAGCATGCCAACGGCGCCTTCATGACCGTGGCGCGGCTGGGCATCGACACCGGTTACGAGGCCGCGGCCGTCTATGCCTGGTCACGCAAGGTCGGGTTCGAACAGGTGGCGCCCCTGAAGGGCCTCGAAGGGTTCAACCGGTCGGCACCCGTGTCTGGGCCGACCTATGTCGATGCCACCATCGGCGGCAAACGCCTGCGGCGCGGCGCGCGGCTCTGGTCGGTGGCCACGGCGACGTTCAAGGCGGAAACCTACCGCTTCCTCCGGATCGAACGCCCCTCGGACGAAGACCGGGCGCAAGGCGTCCTCGATGCGCCGGGGACCGTGCACATCCCCGGCTGGGCCGACACCGAATGGCTGAAGCAGTTGGTGGCCGAACAGCTGGTCACCATCCGTAACAAGCGCGGCTATGCCCATCAGGAATGGCAGAAGATGCGCGAGCGGAACGAGGCGCTGGACTGCCGGGTCTATGCCCGCGCCGCGGCATGGATCCTCGGCGCCGACCGGTGGGACGAAGCCACATGGCGGCGGCTCGAGGCGCAGGCGGGCGTGGAAACGCGCATTCCCGCGGCCGTGGCGACCGAAACCACACTTGATCCGGCCCAGCCCAAGGCCGGAACCCTGACCACGCCACGCCGCAAACGGCGGGCCTACACCCCGAACTTCATGAGGGACTGATGGACCTGGAACGCATGCAGGCCCTGCTGACCGCACTGCAGGAGGCCCGATTCGCCGGGCTGCGCAGCGTCAGCTATGACGGCAAGACGGTGACCTACGGCTCGGATGCCGAACTGGCGACGGCCATTCGGGACTTGGAGGGCCGGATTGCTACCGCCTCGGCAAACCCGCGTCGTCGTCGTTGGGGCACCGTGGCCACAAAGGGACTGTGACCATGGTGCTCGACGCCTTCCGGGCACGCCTCGGCAGCATCATTGGCGGGTTCGATGCCGCACAGTCCCACCGCCGCATGCGGGGGTTCCGGGCCACGCGCGCCCATGTGAACACGCTGATTGCGGCCTCGGGCGAGACGATCACCGCCCGGGGACGCTGGCTCGTGCGCAACAACGGCTATGCGGCAAATGCCGTCGACGCCTTCGCGAACCATGTCGTAGGTGACGGAATCAAGCCCTCGTCGAAGATCGCCGAGGCCGCGAAGAAGGAGGAGTTGCAGAAACTCTGGCTCGCCTGGACCGACGAGGCCGACGCCGAGGGTCTGACCGACTTCTTCGGCCTCCAGCGCAGGGCGGCGCGGGAGGTGTTCCTCGCGGGCGAGGTCTTCCTGCGCATCCGCACGCGGCGTGGCGAAGATGGTCTGACGGTGCCGCTGCAGCTGCAGATGCTGCCCTCGGAAATGCTGCCCCAGGACATGACCCGCGTGCTGCCCGGCGCGGGGTCGATCCGGCAGGGCATCGAATTCGATGGGATCGGGCGGCGGGTGGCCTATCACTTCCTTCGCCGCCATCCGGGCGACATGACCGATCCGGGGCTCATCGGCGAAACCGTCCGCGTGCCCGCGTCCGAGGTGATCCATATCCTCGACCCGGTCGAAGCAGGCCAGCTGCGCGGCGTGTCGCGCTTTGCCGCGGCCGTGGTGAAGCTCTTCACCCTCGATCTTTACGACGATGCGGAACTGGAGCGGAAAAAGACCGCGGCGATGTTCGCGATGTTCATAACCTCCCCCGCCCCGGAGACCGCCCTCGATCCGGCCGAGGACGATCTCGAGGTCGAACCCGGCCAGGTGGTGCGGCTGGATCCCGGCGAGGATGTCACCACGCCTTCGACACCGGATTCCGGATCGACATATGAACCGTTCCAGTATCGCACGCTGTTGCAGATCGGCGCGGCGCTGGGCGTGCCTTATGGCTATCTGACTGGCGATACGGCGAAGGGAAACTTCTCAAACACCCGGATCGCGCTGGTGGATTTCCGGCGCCGCATCTCGGCCTTCCAGCATTCGGTCATGGTCTACCAGCTCTGCCGCGCGGTCTGGACGCGCTGGATGGACACAGCGGTGCTGGCAGGTGCCATCGACCTGCCAGGTTACGCAACCGACCGGCGCGCATACCTTGCATGTGACTGGCTCCCCACGAAATGGGACTGGATCGACCCGGCCAAGGATACCGCGGCCGAGATCCTGCAGATCGAGGCGGGCCTCAAATCCCGCACGCAGGCCATCGCCGAACGGGGCTACGACGCCGAACAGGTCGACCGCGAAATCGCGGCAGAACGGAAACGCGAGGCGGAGTTGGGCTTGGACTTCCGGCGGCCGGGATCCCCGGCACAGGCGGTGGGTGGCGGCGCTGGGTCGGGTGATGCCGAGGGCCAGCAACGAGATCAGCATGAAGAAGAGGACGCGGACAACGACGGCGAGGACCGGGAACCCCAGCCCGCGGAGGAGGGATGATGCACCACACCCAGATCGCCCAGCGCGTCTTCAACACGCCTCTTATGGTCGATCCGGCCAAGGCGCTGGCCTTTCTGACTGGGCTGGGGCCCCGGATCACCGGGCGGGAGATCAGTGTCGAGGGGCTGGAAATCGCGGCTGAAGATCGGGATGCCGCCACCCTGCCCGCCCGCGCTTCGCTCTTTGGCGACGGCCTGACCAACCGCCAGGCGCGAAACGGCGGCCAGCCCTTCGCAATCGTCGATGGGATCGCGGTCATCGAAATCGCAGGCACGCTGGTGCATCGCGGCGCCTGGATCGGGCAATCCTCCGGTCTGACCTCCTACGAGGGGATCGCGGCGCAGCTGCAGGCGGCCGTCGCCGATCCGGCGATCCGCGGCATCGCCCTCGACATCGACAGCTTCGGCGGCGAAGTGGCGGGAGCCTTTGACCTCGCGGATCGCATCCGCGCGGCAAGGGCGCAGAAGCCGGTCCAAGCATTCGTCGCCGACCACGCCCTCTCGGCCGCCTACGCCCTCGCTTCCCAAGCCGACCGGGTCATACTGCCCCGCACCGGGGCCGTCGGCAGCATCGGCGTCGTGGCCATGCACAGCGACATGAGCGGGGCGCTGGACCAGAAGGGCATCGCCGTCACGCTAATCCATGCGGGTGCCCGCAAAGTCGATGCCAATCCCTATCAGCCCCTGCCCGAGGCCGTCCGCGCCCGGATCGCGGGCGAGTTGGAAGACCTACGCCAGCTCTTCGCCGAAACCGTCGCCGAAGGGCGCGGCCGTCGCCTCGACACCCTACGCGCGCTGGGCACCGCGGCCGCCGTCTTCCGCGGCGAGGCGGCGGTCTTCGCCGGTCTCGCCGACGAGGTGGCCGATCCCGTCACTGCCTTCCGCGCTTTCGCCGCCGCACCCCGCGGCACAACCACTCCCAGAGGAAAGGGCCCGATGATGACCACCGCCCCCGAAGATCATGCGCAGCCTACGACCGCGCCTGCCACCAGTCCTGCGCCGGAACCGGCCCCGCCCGCGGCAAGCGCGCCGCCGCAAGCCACGGCGGCCGCGATGTCGCCCGAAGCGATCCGGGCCGAGGCGGCCGAGGTCGCACAGGTCTGCGCGCAGGCCGCGCGCCTGGGCATCCAGATCGATGCTGCCGATGCGGTCGCCAAGGGCGTGAAGCCCGAAGCCCTGCGCGCCAAGGTCCTTGCCGATCTTGCCGCCCGCAGTGACGCCGCGGGCATCATCGCCACCGTTCCTGCGGCTGGCACCAAGGAAAGCCCCGTCGTCGCGGCCGCGAAAAAGTCGGCCGCCGCCTCGCGCTGATCCCGGCGCATCCCATCCCCCAACATCCTGGAGACTGAACCATGCCCGTCCTGACGGAACCGCCCAGCATGGGCGATGTCCTCAAATATGAGGTCAACGCGAACTACACCCGCGAGGTGGTGACGCTGCTCGCGGGGTCAGCCTATCCCGTGGGCGCCGTCCTCGGCCGCATCACGGCCAGCGGCAAGTACAAGCTCGCGACCAGCGGCGGCACCGATGGCGCGCAGACCGCCTCGGCCGTCCTGCTCTATGCCGTCGATGCCACGCTGGCGGACGCGGTGGGCATCGTTGTTGCCCGCGGCCCCACCATCGTCTCGCGCGCGGGCCTCGCCTACGACGCCACCGTCGATGACGCGGCGAAGATCACCACCAAGATCGGCCAGTTGGCCGCCGCAGGCATCATCGCCCGCGACGGCGTCTGATCCCCCTCATTCCCCAGGAGCATCCCCATGACCCTCGTCCGCAATCCCTTCGACGCTGGCGGCTATTCGCTGGCCGAGATGACGCAGGCCATCAACATCCTGCCCAACCTCTACACACGCCTCGCCCAGATCGGCCTCTTCCGCTTCGAAGGGGTCAGCCAGCGCTCGGTCATCATCGAACAGTACGAGGGGGTCCTGAGCCTGCTGCCTTCGGTCCCCCTCGGCGGCCCCGCCACCGTCGGCACCCGCGAGGGCCGGTCCATGCGCAGCTTCGCCCTGCCGTGGATCCCGCATGACGACGTGGTCTTGCCTGCCGACATCCAAGGCGCCCCCGCGCTGGGCGCCTTCGACGCGGCCGATCCGCTGGTCGAGGTGATGAACCGCAAGCTGCTTCTGATGCGCCGCAAGCATGCCCAGACCCGCGAATACATGGAAATGAACGCGCTCCGCGGCATCGTGAAGGACGGGGCGGGCACGACGCTCTACAACTACTTCACCGAATTCGGCCTGGCGCAGATCTCGGTCGACTTCGTCCTCGGCACCGCGGGCACCAACGTGCAGGGCAAGGTGCGCGAGGTGCTGCGCGCCATCGAGGACAACCTCCTCGGCGAGGCAATGACCTCGGTCCATGCGCTCGTCAGCCGCGAGTTCTTCGACAAGCTGATCGCGCATCCGAAGACGGAAGAGGCCTACAAGTTCTACGCCTCGACCGGCGCCCAGCCGCTGCGCGAGGATGTCCGCCGCAACTTCCCCTTCGGCGGCATCCTGTTCGAGGAGTATTCGGGCACGGTCACCCTCTCGACCAAGGCCACCGAACGGCTGGTCCCGGCGAACGAAGGGATCGCTTTCCCCTTGGGCACGATGGACACCTTCACCACCTATGGCGGCCCGGCGAACCTGCTGGAAACCGCCAACACCATCGGCCTGCCGCTCTATGCCCGTCAGCACCTCGACGAAAAGGGGCGCTGGATCGACGTCATGACCGAGGCCTCGATCTTGCCGGTGAACAAGCGGCCTAGGCTGGCCGTCCGGATCCACAGCTCGAACTGATCTGTCATGTCCGTCCTCGCCGCCGCCATGGACCGCATCTTCATGCATACTGCCATGGCGGCCCCGGCCCTCTGGATCTCAGCCACCACATCCGAGGAACGCCCGATCCGCATCATCCGCCGCGCCCCCGACCGCGTCACCGACTTCGGTGCGGGTCGCTTCGTCAGCGACACGACGATGGTGGATGTACGCGTGGCCGACCTGCCCGTCCCGCGCCCTGGCGACCTGATCGTCATCGGCGCCGACAGCCATCTGATCCAGGGTGAACCGCTGCGCGACCGCGAACGGCTGATCTGGACCCTTGATCTGAGGCCAGCATGAGGCTCAAGCTGGAAATCAGCTCCGACCTCGCCGCCCTGATGCGGGCGGAAATCGCTGCCGGTGAAATGGCCGTGACCACCGCCATGCGCGAGGCAGGCGTGGGCCTCAAATCCGTCTGGCGCGGCCGGATCACCGGCGCGGGCCTCGGCACCCGGCTCGGCAACTCGATCCGCCTCGCGACCTATCCCAAGGGCGGCGAAAGCCTGAACGCGGCTGCGCTGGTCTGGTCGAACGCGCCGGTCATCGTCGGTGCGCATGACGCGGGGCCACTGATCCGGTCGCGCGACGGGTTCTGGCTGGCCATCCCGACCCCGGCGGCGGGCAAATCCACGCGCGGGGGCCGGATCACCCCAGGCGAATGGGAACGCCGCACGGGGCTGCGCCTGCGGTTTGTCTACCGGCGCAGGGGGCCTAGCCTGCTGGTGGCCGAGGGGCGGCTGAATTCGAAAGGCCGGGCTGTGGCGTCGCGCGCGAAGACCGGCCGTGGGCTGACCACCGTGCCGATCTTCCTGCTGGTGCCGCAGGTCAAGCTGCGCAAGCGGCTCGACCTGGCGCGGGATGCCGAGAGGGCCATCGACGGCGTGCCGGGGCGGATCGTGGCGGGGTGGGCCGCACCGCTCTCGAGTTGAAAGAGCTTGGAGACCCCTGCTCTTTGCCAACAGCCTCCCGCCGAAAGTGCTGGCCGTCGACCAGACTCTTGCCCGTCCCCCCTTGTTAGCGAAGACTGCCTAGCGCAGATAATCAATGACATAGGACCACGAGCATAGGCGGGTTTCAGGAATGACCTCGATTGATATTCTCGAGCCGCTTCGACGGCGTCGTTCTCGGCTGGAGAGGCTCGCCGATCAGGTCAAGGCGCTAGAGAGAGGCCGTGATGAGCTTCAGCGCGCGATAGCTGACTACAAGGCCTTCCGGCCAGAGATTGAAAAGGGCAAGATCGACAGCCTAGAGAGCTCCGCAAGAGACCTTTCCAGGAAGATCGCCGATCAAGAGATCAACAAAACAAACCTGGACCGCCGCTTTCACAGCGCAAATGCCGCCAAGGTTAGCCCGCTGGTGGTTTGGAAGTACTTCTCTGCAGATCAAAAGCTTCTCCGTTCCGAGGCTTCGCGTCTTGCTTCGGACCTGTTTTCGGCCAAGCAGCAGCTGTCCAAGGATCAAGTGTCGCTCGACAAAGTCCGTTCGGACATCAATGCTGCAAGAAAGCGCATTTCGGATCACGCAAACTTCGACCTGAACAGTTCCGAGACACGGCTATCGTCTCTTGGACCGGAGATTGAACGGCTCAGGGCCGCTCACGCGGCGGACAACGCAGAACTTTTGCGGATCGAGACCAAGATTCGCCCGCATACCCAAGAACTTGATCGCTTGAAGTCGGAACTCGCCACGCTGAATGCTGACATCGCGCGAGCGAACCGCTTCGAGCAAGAACTGTCATCAGCGGCAAACAGCTACGAGCGCAAAATGATTCACAATGCGTGCGAGGAAGCGTTCGGAAAAGGGAAGCCCAAGGAGGTCATCAGTGACCGCAGGGGAAAAATACGGAGCCTTGACAACAATATTCCCAAACTCGAGCGTCGCATCCGGGAAGAGCTCGAGAAGCTGGAGAGAACCATTGGCCACCTTTTGATCGACGGAAACAACGCATGCTATGAAGGTCAATCGTTCATCGGGCTCCGAGCGATCTCCGCTCTGGTTCGAGGACTAGGCGGTCGTTTCAAGACCACGGTGGTCTTCGACGCTTCGATCCGTGCGATGCTCAAGACCGACGCTCAAGGGATTGAGCGCGCGCTTGGTACATCGGTCAACACGCATGTGGCTCCAACCAAGTCGGCGGCCGACGAATACCTGCTGAAGCTTGCCGACCAGGACAATAGCGCTTTCATCCTGAGCAATGACCGCTTTGCCGAGTATCATGACTATGCTGCCGTTAAGTCGGGCCGACTGTTCAGGTTCCTTATTGCGGATGGAAGACTGATGGCCAATGATATTGATGTTTCAGTGAATTTTTGATGATGAACGGTGGCAGATGCTTCGAATCCCTGGACTGACGATAAACTGGCACATTCTCGAAGCATGCAACTACGACTGCTACTTCTGCTACGCAAAGTACGGCCAAAGGTCGATCTTCTCTCGTCGCTACACGGAAATCTTGCGTGAACTTTGCACCCTGAATGGTTGCAGGGTCGACTTCCAAAGTGGCTCCGCCATCGCCGAAAGCGTCCGCATCAATTTTGCAGGCGGCGAACCGTTTCTCGAGGAGGAACTCGGCGCTGCCATTGCACTCGCTTACGATCTCGGCCTTCGACCTTCCTTCATCAGCAACGGCTCTCTGTTAAAGGATGACTTCATCATGGAATTCGGGCCGATGATCTCGGTCGCCGGGTTCAGTGTCGACAGCTTCGATGATGAACAGAATCGAAGGATCGGCAGGCGAAACAACCGAGGAGCGCAGGTCAGTTACGAGCGGATGGCTGATATATTCAGGGCATTCCGGCAAGTTTCCCCCAACACCTTGCTCAAGATAAACACCGTTGTGTGCCGTGAGAACGTCGGCGATGACCTCGCGCCTCTGCTTTGCGAATTGCGGCCGGATCGATGGAAGGCGCTGCGGGTAATACCTATTCATGGCGCTACGGGCCGAGGGATATCGGACGAGGAATTCTCTGATTTCCTGAACCGTCATCGAGATGTGCCGGGAAAGATCGTGCCAGAGGACAACGTCGACATGCATCGGTCCTACATCATGCTTGACCCCGATGGCCGCTTTTACCAAAGGGAGGGCTCCGGGTATCTCCGCAGTGCGCCCATTCTAGACGTGGGGGCCGCGACGGCCCTCCAAAGCGTCGAATTCGATGCCGAAACCTACTTCAGCCGTTACTGAACAAGTATTTCAGGCGAAGTTTGGAAGGCTTTGAGCCATGCCCACAACCCGCGAAACCGTCCTCGCCACGCTGCACGCGCGGCTGCAACCGCTTGCCGCCCTCACCCTGCGTGACGAGGTGCTTCCCGAGCGGATCCCCGCGGCCGGGCTGATCATCCTACGCGATGGCCAGCCGGGCGAGCCAGAGGTGACGCTGTCACCGCTGCGCTATCACTACCAGCACCGGGCCGAGCTGGAGGTCATCGTTCAGGCGGGCACCGGCCGGGCCAGCGCCTTCGACGACCTGGTCGCCGCCATCGGCACGGCGCTGGAGGCCGACCGGACGCTCGGCGGCCTCTGCGACTGGGTCGAGCCCGAGGCCCCGGCCTCAGTCGATCTGCCCGTCGAAGGCGCTGCGGCCCTGAAGGCGGCGGTGATCACCGTCGTCCTGCATTACACCACGACCGGCCCTCTGGCCTGACACCCCACATCCAAGGAGACCCCCATGGCACGCGCACACGGCGCGCGGGCGCAGATGGCGCTTGCGTTTGAAACCATCTACGGCACCCCACCCGCCAGCGGCTATCGGCTGATGCCATTCGCAAGCACCACGCTCGGATCAGAACAGCCGCTGATCGCCTCGGAGCTTCTGGGCCAGGGGCGCGACCCGCTGGCACCGATCAAGGACGCGGTCACCGCCGACGGCGATGTCGTCGTGCCGATCGACGTCGAGAACTTCGGCTTCTGGCTGAAAGCCGCCTTCGGCGCCCCCACCACGACGGGGACCACGCCCAAGACCCACACCTTCCAGTCGGGGAACTGGACCCTGCCCTCCATGGCCATCGAGGTCGCGATGCCCGAGGTGCCGCGGTTCGCGATGTATGCGGGCTGCGTCATGGACCAGCTCAGCTGGCAGATGAACCGGTCGGGGCTTCTGACCGCGACCGCCCGGCTGATCGCGCAGGGCGAGGCCATCGCGGCCACCACGGCCGCGGGCACGCCGACTGCGCTGGGCTTGCAGCGCTTCGGCCATTTCAACGGCGTGGTGAAGCGCAACAGCACGGCGCTGGGCAATGTCGTCTCAGCCGAGATCACCTATGCCAACGGCCTCGACCGGATCGAGACCATCCGCAACGACGGCAAGATAGAGGGCGCCGATCCGGGAATGGCCGCGCTGACGGGGCGGATCGAGGTGCGCTTCGCCGACTCTGCACTGGTGACCCAAGCCATCGACGGCACGCCCTGCGAACTCGAGTTCGCCTACAGCCTCGGGGCGAACGCCAGCTTCACCTTCACAGCGCACGCCGTCCACCTGCCGGTCCCGCGGATCGAGATCCCCGGCCCCCAAGGCATCCAGGCCACCTTCGAATGGCAGGCGGCCAAGGCTAGCAGCCCCGCCCGCATGTGCACCGCCGTCCTCGTCAACACTGTAACGGGATACTGACCATGATCCGCCTGAACCTGTCGAACCGGCCTGAATGGCTGGACCTGCTTCCCGGTCTGCGCGTCCTGGTGGCCCCGCTAACCACCGCGCTGATGGTCTCGGCGCGCGCCGACCCCGCCATCGAAGACCTCTCGGAAACCTCCAGCCAGGAGGACATGGCGCTGGCCATGGCCAAGGCGGTCGCCCGCCGGGCGGTGCTGGAATGGGAAGGGGTCGGTGACGAAGCGGGCAACCTCGTGCCGGTCAGCCCGGCCGGGATCGACGCCCTTCTGGAAATCTGGCCGGTCTTCGAAGCCTTCCAGGCGCAATACGTCGCCCGCGGCCTGATGCTGGATCAGGAAAAAAACGTCTCCGCGCCCTCGCCGACTGGTCTTTCGGCGGGGGTGACGGCTACTGCGCGGCCTGCGCAGGCCCCTGCCCGGAATGCCCCGCAAGACTGAACCGGCCGCAGACGGTCGAAGGCTGGCAGGTCTGGGATCTGACCCAGCGCCTCGGCGGCCAGCTGCGCATCGCGCCGGGTGCCGTCATCGGATGGGACATGGGCGCTGCGCTTTCACTGGCGCAGGCGCTGGGCGTCAACGCGCTGATCGCCGCCGAACTGCTGCCCGAGATCGAGGCGGTGATGGTGCGCAAACTGAACGAGCAGATGGAAGGACGCCGGAATGGCTGAAAAGAAGGTCTCCGTCCGCCTCGTGGCGGAGGGCGGAAGACGCGTGCGTGCCGAACTGGAAGGGGTGGGCGAGGCCGGGGCGCGCGGCTTTGGCCGCCTGTCGCGTGAGATGGAACTGGCGAACACCCGGCTGGCTGCTTTCGCGCGCCGTGCCGGTCTTGCCCTCGGGGCCGCAGCCGCGGCGGCGACAGCCTCGCTCGGGCTGATCGTCCGCTCTACCGCCGAAAGCGCCGCCCAGATCCGGCAGTTCGCGCAGGTCGCCAACGCCGCTCCGCAAGCCCTGCAGCGCTGGTCGGCCGGGGCGCAGACGGTGGGGATCGAGCAGGAGAAACTGGCCGACATCCTGAAGGACGTGAACGACCGGGTCGGAGATTTCTTGCAGACCGGCGGTGGGCCGATGGCCGACTTCTTCGAGAATGTCGCTGCGCGCGTTGGCGTCACCGCCGACCAGTTCGCGCGTCTCTCGGGGCCGGAGGCGTTGCAGCTTTACGTCGACACGCTGGAACGGGCGGGCCTCAGCCAGCAGGAGATGACCTTCTATCTCGAGGCGATGGCCTCGGATGCCACGCGCCTCCTGCCGCTCCTGCGAAATGGTGGGGCCGAGATGGCGCGGCTTGGGGACCAGGCTGCCGACCTTGGCGCGGTGCTAGACGGAGATGCGATCGAGGCGCTGCGGCGCACGCAAGCTGCACTGGGCACCGTTTCGCTGGTGTTCGATGGCCTGCGCAACCGCATCGCCGTGGCTGTCGCCCCGACCATCGAGGCACTGGCCACGGCCTTCGTGGCTCTGGCTTCCGATGGCGGGATCCTGCGTACCGCGATCGACGCGCTGGTCGGCAATCTCGGCCGTCTCGCCACCTATGCCGCGACCTTCGCTGCCGTCATGGCGGGGCGCTGGGTTCTGGGCCTTGCCGCCGCGGCCCTGTCGGTACGGGGGCTGGCGACGGCGCTGGTGTTCCTGCGCGGCGCCCTGATCCGCACCGGCATTGGCGCCTTGATCGTCGGCGTGGGCGAGCTGATCTACCAGGTCTCGCAGCTGGTGGCGCGCGTCGGCGGGCTGGGCGAGGCCTTTCGGCTCCTCGGCGATCTGGCCCGCGAGGTCTGGTCGCGTATCGGCCTGTCGCTGGACGCGGCGCTGGCCCGCATGGCGGCCGGATGGGAGGGGCTAAAGGCCGCGGGACTGTCGGCGCTGGAAGGCACCGTCGCGGGCGTGGTCAGCTTCGGCGACCGGACGGCGGCGATCTTCCAGGGGGCCTATGACGCGGCCGTGGCGATCTGGGGCAGCCTGCCCGGGGCCATCGGCGACTTCGCCTTCCAGGCCGCGAACGGGCTGATCTCGGGCGTCGAGGCGATGCTGAACGGCGTCGTCACCCGCATCAACAGCTTCATCGAGACGCTGAACGCCGCGCTGGCCCTGCTGCCCGATTGGGCCACCGGCGATGGCGGTGTGCGGATCGGCACGCTCGAGCCGGTGGAACTGGGGCGCATCGGCAATCCGTTCGAGGGTGCTGCAACCGCTGCAGGCGCGGCAGCGGCGGATGCCTTTGCCACGGCATTGTCGCGGAGCTATCTTGAACCGCCCGATCTCGGCCTTGGCGCGATGGCCGAGGACGCCCGCGCCCGGGCGGAGGGCTACCGCGAGGCAGCCGGGATGCTGGCCGATGCCGCAGGTCGGCCGCTCGCCGCCTGGCAAGCATTGAAGGATGCGGTGAGCGGTGCCGGGGCCGAAGGCGAGGCCGCGCTCGACGGTGCCACATCGGCGGCAGATGCGCTGGCGGACGGGTTCGCGGGCGCAGGGCAAGCCGCCGGGGGCGCGGGTGCTGCGGCAAAGAAGGCGGCGGAAGAGGCGGCAACCGGCTGGCAAGCCGTCACCAAATCTCTCGCGGACTACGCCAAAGGCGCGATGGATTGGGGCAAGGGCCTCGGCGAGACCCTGACCTCCGCCTTCACCTCGGCCGAGAATGCCTTCCGCACCTTCGTCACCACCGGCAAGTTCGACTTCAAGTCGCTGATCTCGTCGATTCTCGCCGATCTCGCGACGCTCGCCTTCAAGAACTCGGTCCTGGGTCCGCTGGCCAACTGGCTCTCGGGCGGCCTCGGCTCGATCTTCGCCCCCGTAAAGCACGCAGGCGGCATGGTCGGCGCCCCCGGTCCCGGCCGCTTGGTGCCCGCGCTGGCCTTTGCGGGCGCACCCCGGATGCATTCCGGCGGCTGGGCCGGTCTTCGCCCCGACGAAGTGCCCGCGATCCTGCAGCGGGGCGAGCGGGTCCTGTCGCGCGCCGAGGTCGCGGCTGGCATGGGCCGGGGCGGGGGCGGTGCAGCTGGCGTCACGATCAGCATCGATGCCCGCGGCGCGCAGGCGGGCGTGGCCGAACAGATCGACGCGAAGCTGCGCGCGGCGATCCCGGAGATCGCGCGCCTTGCGAAGGCCAGTGTCGCCGATGGGCGGCGGCGCGGACATGCCCTTTGACGAAAGCCGATCCTCATGCCTGACGCGATCCTCGAACTGCCGCTGATGCTGGTGCAATCGCTGGAACGCCGTCTGGTCACGGCCACTGCCGTCGTGGCCTCGCCCTTCACCGGGAACGAGGAGGTGCAGGACTGGGGCGGGGAATGGTGGGATTACGGGATCGAGATGGCGCGGACGACGGGGCGCGATGGCCGCCGCCTCTCGGCCTTCCTTTCGGCCCTCGGGGGCCCGCGCGGTCGCTTCATCTTCCGCGATCCGACGATCCGGCAACCGGGAAGCCTGCTCGCACCGCAGGTGGCTGGCGGGTTCCAGACCGGCAACCAGCTCGTCACTGCCGGATGGCCACCGTTCTCGACGCCGCTCTTAGCAGGGGACTTCTTCTCTCTGGGCTCCGGGGCCCGGACCCGGCTGCATCAGTTGACGGCGGATGTGGTCACCGACGAGGCGGGCGAGGCCACGCTTGCCTTTGTGCCACGGCTCCGGTCCGCGCCTGCCGATGGCACGCCCCTCGAGATTGCCGCACCGGCAGTCGTTCTGCGCCTGACCGCGCCGGTCCCGACCCGGATCGGCCGGGCCGAGAGCTTCCTCTTCACCCTTGCCGCCCGGGAGGCGCTATGAGCCGCGATCTGACCCCCGACTTCGCCGCGGCCCTGGCCGAGCGCGATCTGCGGCCCGTGATCTTCTTCGAAGGCCAGTTCACCTCGGGACCGGTGCGGCTCTGGTCAGGCCTCGGCGAGATCGGCTGGGCCGGGGAAAGCTGGTCTGGGGCAGGCGCGCTCCTGGGTCTTGGGTCGATCGAGGAAACCTCCGAAGTGGTGGCAGGCGGCACCTCGGTCTCGCTCTCCGGCATTCCGCCCAGTCTCGTGCAGATGGCCATCGCGGAAGCCCGACAAGGTCTGCCCGGGCGGGTCTGGCTCGGGCTGCTGACGCCCGAGGGTGCGATCATCGCCGATCCGGTGCTGGCCTTTGCGGGGCGCCTCGATGTGCCGGAAATCACCGATGATGCGGAGGCCTGCCGGATCACCATCAGCTACGAGTCCCGCCTGATCGATCTCAATACGCCCCGCAGCTGGCGCTACACCCACGAAAGCCAGCAGGCGCTCCATCCTGGCGATCTCGGGTTTGAATATATCTCGGCCATCCAGGACCGGGAAGTGACCTGGGGGCGCGGATGAGGGAGGCCGGAGAGAACGCGGCGGTTGTCGCGACAGTCCTCGTGGCACGGACCAACCGCCGCCTCGGATGGGAACGCATCCTCGTCGACGCGATCGAGGCCGCCCGCGCGCGCGCCTTCCGCTGGGGCCGCCATGATTGCGCGACCTTCGCCTTCGACCTGCGCCGCGCGATTGCGGGCGGGCACGACGTCGCCGCACTCTGGCGCGGACGCTACACGACGGCGCGCGGGGCGGTCAGGGTGATGCGGCGGCTTGGCTGGACCTCGCTCGAGGCAGCCGGTCGCGATCTTCTTGGCGAACCGCTGGCCTCGGTCCATCTCGCCCAGCGGGGCGATCTGGTTCTCGCCGATACTGGCCTCGGCTTCGGCATTTGCCTCGGCGCCCGGGCCGCGGGGATCGCACCCTCCGGCCTTGTCCTGGTGCCGATCTCCGCCTGTGCGTTGGCCTGGCGCGTCTGACTCAACCGCCTGGCATGCCCACCTGACGAAACCGCCCGACCTCTCTTCCGACCGAAAGCTCATCCGCGATGCCCTTCATCGTCTCTGCCGTCACGGCCATCGCCGGGGCGATCTCCGGCGTGCTGGCCGCGGGCGGCATCGGCGCGGCGCTGGTGCGGCTGGGCGGCACGCTTCTCTTGTCCTACGCCTCGCAGGCGCTGATGCCGAAGCCCAAGGTGGCCCTGCAGGCCCGCACGGTCACGGTGCGCGAACCGGTGGTGCCGCGCGACATGGTCTATGGAAGGGCCCGGAAAGGTGGCGTCATCACCTTTCTGCATGCCTCGGGGCCGAAGGACCAGTATCTGCATCTGGTCATCGTTCTGGCTGCGCACCGGGTCAAATCAATCGGGGCGATCTGGTTCGATGGCGAAATGGCCGTCAGCGCAGGCGGCATCGTGCAGGGCCGCTGGGCGGGCAAGATCACGGTCGAGAAGCGCCTCGGGGCCGAGGATCAGACGGCCTTCGCGAGCCTGATGGCCAATGTGCCGACCAAATGGACTGCGGTGCATCGGCTTGCGGGCTGCGCCGCGCTCTATCTGCGGCTCACCTATGATGCCGACGCCTTTCCGGGCGGCATTCCGAACATCACCGTCGACATCGAGGGCAAGGACGACATCCTCGATCCCCGCACCGGCCTTCAGGTCTATTCCGAGAACCCTGCCCTCTGCCTTGCCGATTATCTCGCCCACCCGGCCTTCGGCATCGGGGCCGGGATCGGAGCTGCGGACGGGATCGAGGTCGAGAGCCTGATCGAGGCCGCGAACATCTGCGACGAGATGGTCCCCCTGGCCTCTGGCGGAACGGAGCGGCGCTACAGCTGCGACGGGGTGGTGTCGCTGGCGGAAAGCCCGAAGACCATCATCGAGGGGCTGTTGTCTGCCATGGCGGGTCGGGTCGCGGTGCAGGGTGGCAGCTGGCGCATCCATGCCGGGGCCTGGCGTCTGCCCGAGGTCACGCTGACGGCCGACGACGTGCGCGCGGGCGGGCTGGTGCTTGCGACCCGCATCAGCCAGTCGGCGAACTTCAACGGCGTGCGCGGCCAGTTCGTAAGCCCGGAGAACGACTGGCAACCGGACGACTTCCCGGCTTACGCCAGTGACGTCTATCTGGCCGAGGACGGCGGCGAGCGGAAATGGCGCGATCTGCCCTTGCCCTTCACGATCTCCGCCGCCATGGCGCAGCGGCTGGCCAAGATCGAACTTGAGCGCGCCCGGCGCCAGATGACCGTGAAGCTCACCGGCAAGTTTGCCGCCTGGCGGGCAGGCGTGGGCGAGACGGTGATGCTCTCCTATGCCCGCTGGGGCTTTGCGGCCAAACCCTTCGAAGTGCAGGGGGTCAGTCTTGATCTGACCGCCGCGGGCGATGGGGCGCTTCTCCTGCCGGAACTGGTCCTGCGCGAGACCTCGCCCCTCGTCTATGACTGGTCGGCCTCGGAAGAGGCGATCTATGCCGCGGCCCCGCGTACGACCCTGCCGGGATCGGCCGATGTGCCCGCGCCCGGCACGCCGCATCTGACGGAAGAGATGTATGAGACCCGGGGCGGGACCGGCGTGCGGACTCTGATCCGGGCCGCTTGGGTCGAGGCGCCCTCCGACTTCGTGCGGGAGTATCAGGTCCGGGCGCGGCGGGTTCTGGACGTCGCGGGCAACCCGACCGGCGAGGACTGGATCACGCTCGGCCGCACCGACCAGACCGCCTGGGAAATCCGCGATGTCAAACCCGGCCGCTGGGAAGTCGCCGTGAAATCCCTCTCGGTGATCGGGGTCTCGTCGCCCTACGTCAGCGCCGAGATCGAGATCCTCGGGCTGACCGCGCCCCCTGCCGCGCTCGAGAGTCTGACGATCCAGACCGCGGGCGGCCTTGCCATCCTGAAGTGGCTCCCCTCGGCCGACCTCGATGTGCGGATCGGCGGGCGTATCGTCATCCGGCATTCCGCGGCCCTGACCGCGACCTGGGCCACCTCGACCAGCATGGACGAGGTGGCAGGATCCGACGCCGTGGCCCTGGTTCCTCTGAAGCCCGGCACTTACCTCGTCCGGGCGCGCGACAACTCCGGCAATCTCGGGCCTGTCGCCAGCGTCGTCACCAAGGGCGCGCAGGTTCTGCCCTTCGCGCCGGTGATGAGCCTCACGACCGATCCGGGCTGGATTGGCGACGGGGTCAATGTCGCGGTCGAGGGTGGGGCCTTGAGGCTTGTCGATATCGGCAGCGAAGGCCGCTTCACCTTCCCGGCCGGGATGGACTTCGGCGCGCTTCGGCGCGTGCGGTTGCGCTCGGAGATCGACGTGGCTGCGTTGAACCTCGGCGGGCTGATCGATGACCGGACCGCGCTGATCGACAGCTGGCTCGATGTCGATGACACCGACGGCGCGGAAATCGACGTCATCGTCGAGGCCCGCAGCACCGATGATGATCCGGCTGGCACGCCCGTCTGGTCGGACTGGTCGCGACTGGACAGTTCCGAAGACGAGGTGCGTGCGGTCGAACTGCGCGCCCGGCTGATCTCTGCAAGCCCCGATTACAACGTCCTCCTCCTGAGGCTCCGCATCCATGCGGAAGAGGTATCCTGATGGTCGATTACAATCTTGCCAACCAGTCCGGGGCGCAGTTCCGCGCCGAGCTGAACCTCATCTTGGCGGCGCTCCAATCCTGCGCCTTCGGGGCGACGCCGCCCACGACCACCACGGCGGGGCAGCTCTGGGTCGATGCCTCCGGGGCCAGCCCGCTCCTGAAGGTCAGAAATGCCCTGAATACTGGATGGATCATCCTCGGCACGCTGGCCCCGGGCGGGTTTGAACTCGCGGGCAGTTCCGAAGTCGGCCGCGCGCTGATCGCCGCTGCAACGGTGGCGGCGCAGCGCACCGCCCTCGGGCTTGGCAACGGGGCTACCCTGAACCTCGCGAGCCTCGCCCATGCGCAGGCGGGGACCGACAATGCCACGCTGATGACACCCCTGCGGGTGGCACAGGCCATCGCGACGTTGGTCTCGGCCCCGGCGAGCCTTCTGGCCGGGCAGATGGCGCCGACCGCTGCGGCAGACACAGTCCTTCTCAAGCACTGTTCGGGCGGCGGCAGCGACGCGATCTCGCTCTCAAAGTCCGGCAACGGAACGGTATATCAGACGCTCTTCGGGGAAACGGGCCTGACTGCCACGCGCGACTGCGCGCTCCGCGTGGCGTTCGATCAGGCGCGCGGAGGTGACAGCAACACGCAGCGCGCGGCCGTCGTCCGCGATGGTGTGGTGCTGCAGGAATGGACGACCAGTGTCACCACCTGGACGTCCCGCAGCCTCGATGTGACCCTCAGCGCCGGGCAGACACTCTGTCTCCGACTCGGGGCAACCGGGCGGCGGTCCAGCGATGGCACGGACTTCACCAGCGAGTCTCTCATCCGCAACGTCCGCTACCTCGCGGATCAGCGCTCCTTGATCGGGATCTGAACCATGCAAGCCCAATGGCGCGATGCCGCCCGCACCATCCTCGCCCTCACCGACGAGACCGGCCACGTCGTCATCGTCGAACCGGGCCATGCCCTCTGGGCCTCCGCCTCAGCCCGGCCGGATATCGTGCCCTTCGTGCCCGAGCAACAACCAGATCCGGAGCCCGAGGATCCCCGGGCCGCGATCCCGCCGCTGACCCGCCGCCAGGTCTTCATCGCGCTGCACCGGTTGGGGCTGATCACCGCCACCGAGGCCGTGGCCGCCGCCGCAACCGGCACGGTCCCGGTCGCGCTGGAGCCCGTGTTCGCGGCCCTGCCGGAGCCCGAGCAGACCGACGCACGTGTCACCTTCGCGGCCTTCCAGATGGCCTACCGGCTTGATCCGATGACAGCGATGATCGCCGCAGCCGCCGGGATGACCGTTGCGCAGATCGATGCGATCTGGACCGGCTTCGCCGCGGTCTGACCTGCCCATCTCTCCCCCTTCAAGGAATCCCGACATGACTGACAGACCCGGCCTTCTCGAAGGCGTGGCGCAAGCCTTCCGTGACCATGGCCTGACTGCCGCCCTCACCGCCTTGATCGGCGGCTCCCTGGCGCTGGCCGCCGCCGTCACCCGCAAGGCCTTCACCAACGAGGCCCTCCTCGATCGGCTCGACCGCGAACTGGCCCAGGAGCGGGATCGCGTCGAGCATCAGCGCGCCGAGGACCGCAAGGCCGATGCCGACCGCCTCGACCGCATCGAGACCGACATCCGCGCCATGCGCGACATGCTCTTCGATGCCTTCCAGCGCGGAAGAGGCGACTGACTGTCTGCCTGCCTGACAACCCTGAACGACCACCCACCCGCCCCAAACGCGGGTTTTGTTCATCTGGAGGATAAACCATGCCGACCCTGACCTACCCCCACTGGCGCGACGTGCCTGCGAATGCCTGGCGTTGGCCCAGCTTCTCCCCCGCTGAAATCGCCTGCCGGGGCACCGGCGCGATCAAGATCAACACCGAGGCCATGGACAAGCTGCAGGCCCTGCGCGACCGGCTGGGCAAGCCGCTGATCATCCGCTCGGCCTATCGCAGCCCGGAACACAACCGTGCCGTCGGCGGGGCCCCGGCCTCGAAGCACATGCAGGCGACCGCCTTCGACATCGCCATGGCGAACCACGATCCGGTGGCCTTCGAGGCAGCAGCGCGGGCGGTCGGGTTCCTCGGGTTTGGCTACTACCCGCGCTCGGGGTTCATGCACATCGACCTCGGGCCGGGCCGGTCCTGGGGCGAGCCCTTCCCGGTGCGGCCCGTTCCCTTCGCACCGGAACTGCCGCCCGCGCGGGAGGTTCTGACTGAAAGTCGTACGTTGAAAGGCGGGGGTGCGGCGGGCGCCGCAACCTTTGGCGCGGCCGGGGTGGACGTTTTGCAGGACGTTCTTGCAGAGACCCAGTCCACCATCCAACCGCTGCTGCCCTACCTCGACACGCTCCGCTGGGTGCTGATCGCCATCGCGCTGATCGGTATCGCCGTCACGATCCACGCGCGGCTCGACGACTGGAAGCGGGGCCAGCGATGATCGGACGGCTCCTGACGCATGGCTCGGCGCGCAAGGCGCTGGACCTGAGCCTCGCCGCAGCAGCGATCCTGCTGTTCCTCCTGAATCTTCGCCGCGCAGGCGAACGCGCTGGGCGCGCCGCCGAACGGCTTGATGCCAGAGAGAGAAACGATGCCGTCCACCGCCAGATGCTCGACGCCGCCGCCCGCCGCCCTGCTGATCGCGGTGCTCTGGCTGACCGGCTGCGCGACGGCAGGTTTTGACACCCGCGCGCCCTGCCCGCCGGTAGTGGACTACACGGCCGCCGATCTGGCCCGCGCCGCCAACGAGGTGGAAGCCCTGTCGGAAGGGGCCGTCGTCGTCCGGATGCTCAGCGACTACGCCGTGATGCGCGATCAGGCGCGCGCGTGCCGGTGAAAGCAGTTCCAGGCAGCTGAGCGAATGCAAGTCCGTCTGCCTCAGAGGATTCGGGTTCCGGTGGAACGAGAAGTTTGAGGGCTTCGCCAAGATAAGCGGGCGCATTCACCTTCGGCGGCGAATGCGCCCGCTTGTTTCAATGGCCGGACACCGACCATTGGGCTGGCGAAAACTCAAACCAGCCTGGCGGGCTCCGAGCGGGTTCGCCGCCATCCCCGCCGCCGCACTTGATCCGGCCCTCTGTCCGGCGTCTCCTGCGGTCCCCGCGCTTTCGGGTCCGGGTCCCCATCGTCGAAAGAAGGACAGTTGCCGAACTACTCGGTCTCGATCCTCCTCGCTTCCGTCGTGGACGCAGGCTGCACGAGGCCCGCCACGATCTGTCGAAACTCGCCGAGGATTTCACCGTGGTTCTTGTCGAGGTAGCGGGCGAGACGGTCATTCTGCAAAAGCCGCTCGACATAGCGACCGGCCACCACCAGCCGGAGGTGATCGGGTCCAAGGGTGCCTTCGATCAGCTTTATGTTCTTCTGCAGGTTGGCCATCTCGGCCTTCATTCGCTCGGCTTGTTCGCGCGTTACGCCTGCAGGTGGCTTCTTTGCAGCCGGGTCAACCAGGTCTGTGGCGTCAGATGCTGCGAGGATCGCCTCGACATAGGGTACCGTGTAGTTGTTCGCCGCGATCATCAGTTCCGCCGCCTGAATCTGCCGCAAGGGCTTCATCTTCCGCAGGGACCGGAAGCTGTTAATCGGGCAGTGCCGGGCCTTCAGAAGTTCGGCCGCCTCCGGACAGATGCCGTTCAGCAGGGTCCGCTTCTGTCGGATCAACGCGATGTTCACATTCAAGGCTGCCGCGATGCGGGCCTCCGATACGCCGCGCTCGACCGCGCGCAGGATCATCTTATGCTCCTGGATCGTGGCGAGGCGGCTGATGCGCTTGTTGTAGGTGAAGGATTCGTCGTCGGTCGCCACCAGACAGGTGACGGTCGTCTCGCCCATTTCCTTCAGAACATGCAGCCGAACATGGCCATCCAGAAGGATGAAGGATCCGTCCTGCCCAGCCGCGCGGGCGACCACGGGCGGTTCGATCAGCCCGACCTCGCGGATCGACGCGGCGATCTGCCCATATTTCTGACTCTTGGTCACGGTGACTGGCAACTGCTTGACCGGCAGGATCGCATTGATCGGGATGGTGAGCAGGTTCGCCTCGAATCCCGGTCTCTTCGGCGGAGGCATTTTTCCTGTCTGTGTCATGCTCTTGGCTCCCGCAACCCGTCGATGATGATGCGCGGCAGGCTGTCGAGGCTCTCGGCACGGAGCAGCGTCAGAAAGTTCTCGTCCTTCAGCAGAGACTGAAATGCCGCATCGAGAAACAGAAGGCTGCTTCGCGTCGACTGCGCCCTGCGGACCATGTCCTGCTGTCGCTCGGCCTCGGCGCGATAGGCTTTGACCAGCGCGGCAGATGTCATTCGCGCTCGTGGCTGTTTGTTGCGCGCACCACCTCGCTGCTTGCCGTGGCGCTGGCGCAACTCAACCAGCCGCCGCGCTTCCAGCAGTTTCTTTCCGCGCAGTTCACCGGAGGCATAAGCAGCCTCGAGCGCCTTCTGCACGTCCTTCTCCTCGGCCCGCGTGATGTAGAGCGCGACGCTGAGCGGCATCTGCCCGGTCTCGACCGCGATCAGCAGGCGTTCTTCACCGTTGGCGATCAACTCACCGATTTCATGGACATAGGCGAGGGAAAGCCCCGTCTTGTCGGCGATCTGATGATCCGAGTAGCCCCGGTCGCGCAGGATGGCGATGTCCTGCAACAGCTCGAGCGGCCGCTGCTGGCGGCGGGCGATGTTCTCGATCACGCTGCGCAGAAGGCGCTCGGGCTCGCTTGCGTCTACAACGATGGCCGGGATGTGGGTTTCGCCAAGGGCAGCATAGGCCTCCATCCTCCCCTGACCGCAGACAAGGCGCCAGGCTTCCCCTGCCTCACCATCAACCCGGGCGACGGTGATCGGCTTTTTCAGCCCGACCTTGGCGATACTGTCGACAAGCGCGCGGAAGGTCTTTTCCGAGCGTTCGCGCGGGTTCTCCACCGTGATGGCGGAAATCGGGATGATCTGCACTTCGTCCCGCATCTCGACTTCGCTCACCATGGTGTCACCTCGGCAACCGGAACTCGGCGGGCCATGTCGAAGAAAAAATCCAGCGTTTCAAATCGGAAAGCGTCCAGCATCAGGCCATTCTCCTCGGCAAGCCCCAGGGGTTTTGTTCGCATCTCGAATTGGGGCAGCAGGTAATAGTCGAGCGCGGCGGTGTTCGTTCGGTCCATCCGGATGGCGATGGTGATGTCGGGCACGAGGCCGGTGTCGAAACGGATTTTCCAGCGCAGGCCCCCGGTGGAGGTTTCGCGGCAGCGAGCGACAGCGACGGAGGCGGTGACTTCGCCATTGATCGTCAGCAGGTCGGTCGCCGGATTGCGCGTCACGGTGCCGCCGAGTCGGGTGATCTCGCGGATCACACGCTCCACCTCCTCCCCGTGGAACAGCCGCAGCAATCGGTTCACTTCGATGTAGTGGTAGTCCCGGTCCGGTGTGAAGCCGACGAGGGAGTAAGCCCGGATCAGGCTGCCGAAGCGATGGGCATAGGCGCCGCTGGATGGCATGCCGTCTGCCTCGTCGATCACGAGGCCAGAAATATAGCCATGGCGCTGTAGCAGCCGGGTCAGCCGATCCAGCATCTCCTCGTCCGAAAACCGTCGGTTGCGGGCGGCGATGATCGCCTGCACCTTCTGAAATTGTTTCGGCTCGACGATGGCATCGAACGCCCCTTCCGACCGGATCCACATCTCCGGGCCATTCGCGACCCGCTTCTGCTTCAGCTTGAAGGAGCGCCGGTTGTAGACGTTGTTGCCGATGTATTTCTCGTTGGTCAGGATCTGATGGACGGTGGCACGGGTCCAGGCCCGGTCGAGATCGGTTAGTATCCCGCGCTCGTTCAGTTCTGCGGCGATTTCGCTTTCCGAACGGCCGTGCTTGAGGAACCGGCTGTATATCCAGCGGACGGTTCTTACTTCGGTCTCAGGCCCGGGCACCAGGATCACCCGGTCTGTCTGCAAGCTCTTGTGCTCGCCACGCTTCAGCTCGGCCTTCACCTCGCCGCGTTCGTCAAGCAGGACCCGGCGAAGGCCAAATCCCGCCGCGCCGCCCTGACGGAAGCCGCGTTCGATCAGGCGGCACTGTCCGATGAAGACCTTGTTGGAAAGTTCCCGGCTGTATTCCCCCGCCATCGCGCGCTTGACGCTCTTGACGATCGTGGCGACAGGACCGCCATCATTTTCGAATTGCTCGGCGCAATACTCGACCTGCTTGTTGGCGCGACGGCAGATGTATTCGTAATAGGCGGATTCATCGGCATCCTGAAACCGCCCCCATCGGCTGACGTCATAGACCAGGATCACCTCGAAATCCGCGGTGCCGTCCTGCACATCCTGGATCAGCTGTTGCAGCGCCTCGCGACCCTCGATCCTCAGCCCGCTCTTTCCGGCATCGGCATAGGAGCGGACCAATTCAAAGCCGCGTTCCTCTGCGTATTTCCGGATCGCGTCCGATTGGTTTTCGGTCGAGTATTTCTGATGATCTGTTGACATGCGGACATATTCAGCCGCACGGCGCTTTGGCGGGGAGTTCGCCGGTTCTTTTCTTGAGGGCAGCTCTCTGCATGCCATTCCCGTCTCCCGATCAGTTCATGCAGGCGTCTCCGTCTGGTCGGACCCGGGGTATTGGCTGGGGCGCAAAATGGAATCTGCCGCTGTGTTGTCTTCTCCACAGGTTTAACGGAGGAGGACGCCGCGATGCGGATCAAGATGGGCACATCTGTGCCGAAAATGGGCACAACTGTGCACCTGGACGCCGATCAGACCGCCTATCGCAAGGCCATTGCCGATGCCCTGCGCCGCGAACTGGGACCGACGCATCAGGCCATCAAGACGGTGATGCGCTGGACCGGAGCGAGTGAGCGGACGGCCAAGTATTGGCTGTCTGGCGACCGCGGGCCGAGCGGAGAGCATCTGATCCGGCTCGCGCAGCATTCAGACGCAGTGCTGATCACCACCCTCACCATGGCAGGGCGACTGTCGGAGAAGCAGCCGCTCAGATGTCCAAGCTGTCCGGAACGGCTCCTTGTGTTACAAAACCTCGGACAGAATGACTCAGTGTCCGAGGGATCATCACAGTGTTAAGTGCACCCTATGGTCAGGGAAAATCGGAGATGCGGAGATTAGCTCCCACATTCGCCGCATATTGTGCGGTGTTTTTCCTTGCGCTTGCGGAGAATGCGGCTCACAATCACCGCATCTAGCGCGGAGAATGTTGTGTATATCTGGGAGCAACCAGACTGGCCGAAGCTGACGTGGCAGGATGGCAGCATTGCTGCGCCCCTGGCAGCTGTTCGTCACGACCAGGGGCGACTGATCGGCCGGATGGAGGCGCTGGGCTTCAAGCTGTGCGAGGAGGCGGTCCTGCAGACTCTGACGCAGGATGTCGTCAAGACAAGCGAGATCGAGGGCGAGCAGCTGGATGCCAATCAGGTGCGGTCATCCCTCGCCCGACGGCTTGGCATCGACATCGGCGCCCTGCCCCCGACCGATCGCAATGTGGAAGGCATCGTCGAGGTGATGCTGGACGCAACGCGAAACTTTCAGGCCCCGCTCACTGCAGAGCGCCTTTTCGGATGGCATGCGGCCTTGTTCCCCACCGGTCGCAGCGGCATGACGAAGATCATCGTCGGAGACTGGCGGGATGACAGCACCGGCCCGATGCAGGTTGTTTCCGGGCCCTATGGCCGGGAGAAGGTTCACTACTCTGCTCCTCCGGCACCGCGAGTCGCGGCGGAGATGGAAGCCTTCCTCACATGGTTCAACGCGCCCCTGGCCACCGACCCTGTGATCAAGGCGGCGCTTGCGCACCTCTGGTTTGTGACGATCCACCCCTTCGAGGACGGCAATGGCCGCATCGCCCGCGCCATCGCTGACCTGGCGCTTGCCCGGTCGGAGGGAAGCTCGCGGCGGTTCTACAGCATGTCCGCGCAGATCAGGACCGAGCGGAACGCGTACTACGACCAGCTTGAGCGCACCCAGAAGGGTGGCACGGACGTCACGTCGTGGATCCTGTGGTTCCTCGACTGCCTCGGCCGCGCGATTCACGGTGCCGACAGCGTCTTGGCGGCAGTCGTCGCCAAGGGACAGTTCTGGGAACGCGCAGCGGCACTGGCGCTGAACGAACGCCAGATCAAGGTACTGAACCGCCTGCTTGATGGGTTCGAGGGCAAGATGACCTCTTCGAAGTGGGCCATTATCGCCAAGTGCTCACAGGACACCGCGAACCGCGACATCGCAGCGTTGCTGGACCTCGGGCTGCTGCGGAAGGGCGAAGGCGGCGGCCGCAGCACGCACTATGAGTTGGTGCTGTGAGGGTCGAGACGACGATTATCCGCACCGTCGAAGGGGGCCTCGTAAAACGTTGACCAGGTGTTGACAAGAATTTGGAATGACAAAAGCCGAGCGTTGTGCTCGGCTTTTAAGTCTTTGATAAGTTTGGATATTATGGTTGCGGGGGCAGGATTTGAACCTGCGGCCTTCAGGTTATGAGCCTGACGAGCTACCGGGCTGCTCCACCCCGCGGCCGTTTCCCGAGGGCTATATTGCGATCGGGATGATATGAGTATCGTAAG
>NZ_JBMSDW010000023.1:0-53256 GCF_049445895.1 Neotabrizicola sp. VNH66 | reverse complement strand
ATCCAGATCCGCATCGCCATCATGAACAGATACAACGCCCTCGGCACCGCCGAGATCACAGCCGTTCGCTGAACGCAGAGCGGGAAAGGGTCACCTTGGCCTCCATCCGATTAACGCAACAACGCCGTCGAAACACACAAAATTCTATTGGGAACTATTAAGAAGGTTGAACTCAAAAACTCTATCCTACTTACAGTTCTGATATTTATCGAAGGAGCGGCTGCTGCCGTCTTTGCTGGCCTTGAGGGCGAAAAGCCAGTTCAGCCAGAGATTGCAGCTATTCTATTAGCTGCCTTTGCTTTGTCGCCTTCATTGCTCGCTGCTTTATTAGGAACTCGGCAGTGGGATACCTTTGACCTCAGAGGTGTTTCATTCCGGAGTCATTTCAGCCTTCAGGTACACCTCCATGAAACATTAATCAGGGATCTAGAAAATAAAGAACGTCTCTTCCGATTCTCGACGATCTCAGCAAAATTTACGATTATGAGTTTAATGTTATTTTTTACTGCCAGATACCTGATATATCATTCCTGACGTCAATCTAAATTTTAGTGTTTCGGTTCAGCTGATTTAGCCACTTCAGAATTAAAAACCGTTCCACCCCACTCTAGCCGCGGCCTGACGGATCCAGTCTGCCAGCTGCGCCTCGTCCGGCGGGGCGTCTTCGTAAATATCCAGATAGCGGGTGTTCGGGTCCTTGGAAGGCCCGGGCGGCAGCGGCGACAGATGCGCGCCGTTCAGGAACGTCAGCTTCAGATAGCGCGTGAAACAGTGCATGGACAGAAACCAGCCCTGCCCCGCCGCATAGAAGGGTGAGTTCCAGCGCACCGCCTTTTGTACATCGGGCAACAGGCGCATCACCAGCCCGTCCACCCCCGCCGCCGTCGTGGATTTCCACCCCGGCGCGGCGGCGATCCAGTCCTGCACCGGCCCGTCCCCGTCGCCCTTGGCAATTTGCGGATTGCCCCCCGACAGCAGCTTCACGGGTTTTTTCGCCTCGGTCATGTCCCGATCCTTTTGGCTGCGGCCCGCCCGGCCCAAAGCCCGGTCGCCAGACAAGCCGTGAGAAGATAGCCGCCGGTCGGGGCCTCCCAATCCAGCATCTCGCCTGCGGCGAAAACGCCCGGCAGGGCGCGCAGTTCCAGCCCCTCGGTCAGACTGGCCCGCGTGATCCCCCCCGCGACCGAAATCGCCTCGTCCAGCGGGCGCGGCCCGGCATGGCGCAGCGGCAGCGCCTTGACCGCCTGCGGCAGTGGCAGGCCGCGGCCCCATTCCTGCACCAGAGCCACCGCCACCGGGGATAGGCCCAGCTTGCGCAGCCGGTTCGCCGCGGTCTCGCCCGCGCGCATCCGGTCCAGGCGCGCCGTCACCTCTTCGGCGGCAAGATCGGGCAGCAGGTCCACCACATGCGCCACCCCCTGCCGCAAGGCGCGGGAAATGGCATAGATCCCGCCGCCTTCGATGCCACGGGCGGAGATCACGAACTCGCCGCGCTGCGCCCCTTCTGCCATGGCGGCCGGGCGCAGGGCCGCCCCCTTCACCGGGCTGCCGAAATGCCGGGCCATATGCGGCGACCAGTCCACCGCAAAGCCCATGTTGGCGGGCTGCCACGCGGCCACGTCCACCCCGCGCGTGGCCAGCCACGGAACCCAGGCGCCATCGGACCCCAGCCGTGCCCAGCTGGCGCCGCCAAGCGCCAGCACCGCCACCTGCGGCGCAATCTGCCGCACCCCCTCCGGCGTGTCGAACCGGAACGCGGCACCGTCCCACCCGGTCCAGCGCCATCGGGTCCGTAACTCCACCCCCTGCGCGGCCAGCCGCGCCAGCCAGGCCCGAAGCAACGGAGAGCCCTTCATCGCCACCGGAAAGACCCGGCCCGACGATCCGGTGAACACGTCCTGCCCCAGACCCCGCGCCCAGTCCTGCACCGCCTGCGGCCCGAAAGCGGACAGCACGGGCGCTATCCAGTCCGCACCATAGGCGGCGGCAAAGGCGGCGGGCGGCTCGGCCTTTGTCAGGTTCAGCCCCGACTTGCCCGCCATCAGAAACTTGCGCGCCGGGCTGGGCTTCGCCTCGGATAGCACGACCCGGTGCCCCGCCTCGGCCAGCGCCCCGGCCGCCATCAGCCCGGCCGGACCCGCACCGATGACCAGTGCAGGGACCCGCTCTGTCACGCGGAGGCCACGGGCTGGCGCAGTTCCACCACCCGGTGCGGATAGGGCATCTCAACCCCGCCGGCCTTCAGCGCGTTCCAGATGCAGAACAACACTTTGGAGCGGTAGTCATCCGTCACGTCCTCGATCCCGTTGACCCAGTATTCCACCTCGAAATCGACACTGCTCTCGCCGAAGGCGTTCAGTTCGCAGGAGGGGCCGCCGGGCTCGGCCAGCACGAAGGGCAGCGCCCCGACCGCCTGTTCCACCAGCGCGGGCACACGGTTGATGTCGGTGTCATAGCTGACGCTGAACTGGGCTGAGTAGCGGTGCGCCTTGCCCGCATCCGAGTAGTTCACCACCCGCGAGGTGATGAAATTGTCGTTCGGCACCACGACCCATCGGCCATCCACCGTCTCGATGATACAGGCACGGGCCGTCATGCGGATGATCGTTCCGGCCGAGCCATCGTCCAGTTCGACATAATCGCCGACGGTGGTCTGCCCCTCCAGCAGCAGGATGATGCCCGAGACGAAATTGGCCGCGATCTGCTGCAGGCCAAGGCCCACGCCCACGCCAATGGCGCCGCCCAGCACCGCCACCGCCGTCAGGTCGATACCCATGATCGACATGAGGAGAAGGAAAGCCGCACCGAAGATCGCCACCTCGCTGGCCTTGACGGCCAGTTCGCGGGTGGCCGGCCGCAACTCGGCCTGCGCCTTGATATAGCTGGAGGATTGCCGGTTCGACCAGGTGCCGCACCAGAAGAGAAGCGCCCCCGCAATGACGCCCCGGACCAAGGCCAGTGCCGAAAAGCTGATGTTGCCCAGATCGACCCGCGAGGTGTCCAGCCATTCGGTGATCTCGTCCAGGATGCCAAGCGCATAAAGCGCGGCCATCGGGACCAGAACATACCGGCCCATCAGCCGCAGGAACGGATCCTTCAGCACCTCGCGCACCAGCACGCGGGCGGCCAGGAACAGGAAGACCCGCTTGCCGAAAGCGATCACCTCACCCTCGCCAAAGGCGGCGCGGGTCAGCCCCTCGCCAAGGGCGGTCAGACCATAGGCCAGCAATGGCAGCACCAGAGGCAGGGCCCCAAGGGCAAAGCGCCGCAGCCGGGCCAGCGGACCCGTGGCCTCGTCACGCGGCGAGAGGCCCCGCCGCACCGCGGGCAGCAGGCGCCGCGTCAGCAGAACCGCCAGCAGGAAAGCCGCCACCAGAAGCGCGAATTGCGACCATGCCGCAGGAGAGACCAGCCAGCCCTGAAGCGTCTGCCAGAGATCGTCCAGCCTTACCATGAGAGGGGCAAGCGGATCTGCATCGGGCGGCATGGGGCACCTTGCTGAAAAAACGGGTCACCGCCATGCTCTGCCAACTCTGCAGGGGGGTGGCAAGTGCCCGATCCGTCCGAACCGCCGCTTTGCCCGCTATGCCTGCGGCCGATCCCGCCCGATGTGCCGCAAAGCCTGCATCATCTGGTCCCGCGGCTGAAGGGCGGGGCCCGGGGCGCGACGGTGCTGCTGCACCACATCTGCCACAAGGAACTGCATGCCCGCTTCACCGAGGCAGAGCTGGCGCGCAGCTTCTCAACGGTCGAGGCATTGCGCGCCTCGGACAGGCTGCGGCCGTTTCTGGAGTGGGTGGCCCGGCGCCCGCCGGGATTTCTGAGCCGTGTGCCGGGCGGACCACGGCGGCGCTGAACGCTCGCCGGTGCCACCGGGGAAACGGCAGGCGCAGCGCTAGGCGCCGCTCAGACCCCGGGGACCATCCGCTTGATCGCGGCCGCATGGCCGGGCGACGCCGCCAGAACCGCGGCACAGAGTTCGCGCGCCATGGGCAGCAGTGCCTCTGCCGGAACCAGCCGCTCCACCAACCCCCAGCTCAGCGCCTCCTCCGCGCCGATCCTTGCGCCGGCCATCAGGATCATCTTCGCCCGCGCGGGACCCACCAATGCCGCCAGCCGCGCGGGATCGTCGGGCTGCGGCAGATAGCCCAGCCGCATCACCGGATAGAAGAAATTCGCCCCGGGCACCGCCAGCCGCAGATCGCAGGGCAGAGCCAGCGCGAAGGCCCCGCCCGCCAATGTGCCGTTCAGTGCCGCCACCGTCAGTCCCGGAAAGCCGGCAATCGCCCCGGCGGCCCGCTGCCAGACCGGATCGGTCGCCAGACCCGCCTTCACGGCCTCCAGATCGGCACCGGCGCAGAAGACCTTGCCCTCTCCCGTCAGGATCAGCGCCCGCGCGCGCGCCGCGGCGGCCCCTTCCGCCGCTTCGGCCACTGCGGCCAGCATGTCCGCAGTCAGCGCATTCGCCTTGTCCGGACGCGCCAATGTCACCACGCGCAGACCGTCGTCATCCTCAACCCGGATCATCTTCACCCTTTTCCGTCTGTCGCCGCGGCCCGGCAATCCGCTGCCGGTGCCCCCTGCCCGCGCCGAGGTGCCCCTTGACGCCGATCAGGCTGCGGAGGACCATAAGCCCAAGTTTTTTCAGACACGAGGCCTTCCATGACACAGATGACGCACTGGTCCCTTTCCGCATCCACAGCCATTGCCCTTGTCCTTTCCGCCGGTTCCGCCCTTGCCATCACGCCCGAGGAAGTCTGGGCCAACTGGCAGGCGCTGGCCACCGAAGGCGGCGGCACCCTGACCGCCGCATCGCAGACAAAGACCGGCGCCGCGCTGGAATTGACCGGCGTGGTCCAGACCACCACGACGCCGGAGGTGACGATCCATGTTGCCATGGACAAGGTCACCCTGACCGACAAGGGCGACGGCACCGTCCAGATCGTGACCTCGGACAGCTACCCCCTGTCGGTCATCGAACCCGGCAAGACGCCGGACCAGGCCGCCGCGGTGATCACCTTCAGCCAGCCCGGCGGCAGCTGGGTCGCCTCGGGCACGCCAGAGGCCGTGACCTGGGACTTCAGCTATCCGACCGTGACGGCCACCCTGACCAAGGCACAGGAAGACGGCAAGCCGCTGGATGTGAAGGGCACGATGACGCTGACCGACCTCAGCGGCACGATCACCACCGGCGCGCAGGCCGACAAACCGGTCGCCATGAAATATGCGCTGAACATCGGCAGCCTTGCCCTGTCGGCCGACGGGCGCAACCCCTCTGCCAATGAGGAATTCGCCGTTACGGTCGGCCTGTCCGATCTGGTGGCCTCGGCCACGGGGACCGTGCTGCCGCAGGCCCAGATGGTGAACATGGCCGAAGCCCTGAAGGCGGGATTCGCCGTGGACAGCAGCAGCAGCACCGGCGCCCTGAAGGTGGATGTCAAATGGTCCGACAACGCCGGGCCCAACGCCTTCGGGCTGGAGCTTGGCGGCACCTCGACCAAGGTGAAGCTGGATGCAACGGCGATCGACTACGGTTTCGGGCTGATGGCCGGCAAATTCAATGCCAATGCCCCCGGCGGCGGCATGCCCCCGGTGGACGGCTCGTTCAGCGAAATCGGGCTGAGCGTGGCGATGCCGGTCTCCAAGACCGATGCGCCGCAGCCCTTTGCCTTTGTCACCCGGCTGGTGGATGTGGCCGTGTCTGATACGATCTGGGGCATGATCGACCCCGGTGCGCAGCTGCCCCATGATCCGGCGACGCTGATCCTTGACCTCAAGGGCACCGGGGCCTGGGCGGTGGATATCCTGGACCCGGCCATCCAGAACGGCAGCGTGCCGATGCCTGACATGCCCGCCACGCTGAACACGCTGGACCTGACGCAGCTTCTTCTGAAGATCGTCGGCGGCGAGATCACCGGCACCGGGGCGCTGACCTTCGACAACAGCGATCTGGTCACCTTCGGCGGAATCCCCGCGCCCGAAGGCAAGCTGAGCTTCAACCTGAAGGGCATCAATGCGCTGATCGACAAGGCTGTCGCCATGGGTTTCCTGCCCGAAGATCAGGTGATGGGCGTACGGATGGGCCTTGCCATGTTCGCAAAACCCGGCGCCGGCCCGGACGAGCTGACTTCGGAGGTCGAGTTCAAGAACAAGGGTCTGTTCGTCAACGGCCAGCAGCTGCAATGACCCCCCGGCCGCCATGGCGACCGTGGCTTTCCTGACCGCCCGCCGCGGTGCCAAGGCCGCGGCGGTTTTTCATCCCCACGCCCGTTCGCGACAGCCCGACATGCCCCAGCCCGCCCGCCTGATCCCCGCCCCTGCCCGGCCTCTTGTCCCGGCGCTTGTCCTTGCCGCCGCGCTTGGGCTGCCGCTGCCGGCCCTGTCACAGGGGCTGACCGCAGCCGAGCTCTGGTCCGGATGGCAATCGGCCGTTGCCTCGGCCGGGGGGCAGCTGACCGCGCAGGAAAAGCGCGAGGGCGACCGGCTGGTCCTGCAGAACGTGCAGCTTCTGCCCTCGGGCGAGGGTGAGGCCGCGCTGCGGCTGGAGACGCTGACCCTGATCAGTCAGGCCGACGGATCGGTGGGCGTGGTGCTGCCCGATCAGTTCCCGCTGGTTCTGGACCTGCCGGATGACGATGGCACGGCGCAGAAGGTGGTCCTCTCGGTCACCGCGCCGGGGCTGAAGCTGCAGATCCTGGGGCTTGGCCAGAAAGCCGAATTCACGGCCATCGGCCCCTCGGTCTCGGTCACGCTGGACGAGATGCTGCCGCCCCCCGCAGCCGGTGTAAAAACCGAGATCACCGCGGCGCTGGCCGATCTGAACCTGCGCTACAAGCATGAGCTGGATATCCCGGTCCCTGCGCTGGACACCGCGCTGGAGGTCGGATCGCTGCATCTGGAACTGGCCGGCCCCGAGGACGGATCAGAGACGCCACTGCGTGTGAGCGCCGATATCGACGCTTTGCGGGCCAGCGCGGCCGGAACCTTTCCGCCCTCGACCCAGGTTTTTCTGGACACCCCGACGCGCGCCGATGGCACCAGCGACATTCAACCCTTCCTGACCGCACTGGCCGATGGCTTGTCGGTGAAAGCCTCGGCCGAGATCGGTGGCCTGACGGCCACTGTCACCGATCATGAGGCCGCGGCGGCGCTGACGCTGGCGGCCAGTTCGGCGGGGATCGCTCTGGATAAGACAGTGGCCGCGTGGCAATCCCTGCTGACGGGAGCCGCCATGGATGTGAAGCCGATCGGCCCGGATGAGCCGGATACCGACATGGCCTTCTCTCTGGGTGAATACCGCACAGCCTTGTCCATCGGCCTGAACGGGCTGACGGCCACACAGGACTGGTCGCTGGCCTATGTCATGCGTGATCTGGTGGCATCACCCGGGGTTTGGGCGGCAATCGACCCTTCCGGTGTCTTGCCGGCCGCGCCGATCAACACGATGGCGCTGGATCTGAAAGGCCGCTATGCGCTGGATCCGGTGGCGCTGACCCCGGGCTGGTCTCCCCTGCCTTCGGATCCGCCGCCCTTTACCGCGTTTTCCTTCGAGATCAACGAACTCGCGCTGGATGGGCTGGGACTGACCTTCAACGGAACGGGCGGGCTGGGCCTTGACTTTGGGGACCTGACCACCTTTGAAGGCTTTCCCCTTCCGGCTGGACGGCTGCATTTCGTGACCGTGGGTGCCTATGGGCTGCTGGACAAGCTGTCCTCCATCGGCCTCGTCTCCGCCGACGACATGAGCGGCGCGCGCATGCTTTTGCTCATGGCGGGCAAGGCAGGCGCGGAGCCCGACCATCTGACCACAGATCTGGATTTCCGGGACAAGTCCCTGTTCCTGAACGGACAGAAGATCCGCTGATCCCCGACTGTTTCTGTCACCTGACTGAAACAGTCAACTATATGATTTTTCACGATTATTCTTGACGCGCGCCTTTGGGGCGCTTATCTCTGGCTGCAAGAAAGCCAGCCAGCGCAGGTCGCAAGCCAGCTCTCCCTCTCCGCCAGATATGCCAGCCAGCCGTTCCGGTATCTCTCACCGGACAGCCCGCCCGCTTGGCCTTCCCCACCGACCCACGGCCCGCGCGCAGGCCCAGGCAGGCAGGACGATCCCGAAAGGGACCCTCATTCCCCGGCTTATGAAGCCAGCCCGCCACCACAGGTCAACCAGACCAAAGGCAGCGCGCCCGCCACACAGCGCTGGAGGGAAACCGGGGATCAGAGAGCGGGTTTGCCTTGCCCCTCGCCGGCAGTCTCTCCCGCCACAGGCTTTTGCACCGGATGCGTCCCCGGCGGCACATCCGGCCGCCCCTCGGCCCGGTCACGGTGCAACGCCGCCCGTCCCAGCATCAGCAGCGTCACCGGCGTCGTGATCATCACGAAAATCCCGATCACCAGCTCGTGCAGAACCACCCGCCCCTCGCCCCAGCTGGCGACAAGGATCGAGGCCAGCAGCACACCGGCCGCGCCCCAGCTGGTGCCAAGCGTCGGCGCATGCAGCCGGTCATAGAAGTTGCGCAGCCGGACAAGGCCCAGCGTGCCCAGAAATGTCAGGGTGGACCCGATCACCAGAAACACGATGGCGGCGGCGGCCAGAACCGGGGGGATGCCCTCCAGATGGGTCATTCGATCACCTCGCCCCGGATCAGGAACTTGGACAGCGCCACCGTGGCCACAAAACCCATGACCCCGATGACCATCGCCGCCTCGAAAAAGAACGGGGTGCCGGTGCGGATGCCCGTCACCACGAACAAGAGCATGGCCGTGACATAGAGCGTGTCCAGCGCCAGAACGCGGTCCTGCGCACGGGGACCGGTCAGCACGCGCCACCCCGCCAGACAGGCCGCAAGACCCAGCATGAACTGCGCATAGGCCACGGCATAGGACATCAGATCGGTCACGGTCATACGAAGATCTCCAGCAGTTGCGCCTCATAGCGATCGCGGATCAGCACCTGCCATTCATCGGTGTCCTTGAGGTCGAAGACATGCAGCAGAAGGATGCCGGTGTCGGGGTCGAACTCCAGCCATGCCGTGCCGGGGGTCGCGGTCAGGATGATGGCCAGCACGGCCAGCGCCGCCGGATCGCGCAGCCGCAGTTCGATCCGCAGGAAATCGGACCGGCGCCGGCCATGGCGCCCGTTGGTCAGGATCAGCCCCGCGACAGCCACGTTCGACCGCACGATATCGGCCGTGACCATGGCCACAAGCCGGACCATGGCGGCCGGATTGCGGACACGCATCCGCTGCGGCTCAACCGCGCCGAAGGCCCAGCCCGCCACCAGCGCAATGGCCGCGCCCAGCAGCAAATGTCCCAGCGAAAAGGCGTTCAGCAGCAGCCATATGAACAGCAGCGACAGTGACAGCAGGGGATGCGGGATCAGACGGTTCATCCGGCGGGCTCCGCTGTGGGGGCGGGGGTGGTGACACGGGGGGCCGAGAACACCCCGTCGGAATAGATATCCGGCTGCTCCAGCGCGCGGGCCGTGGCATCCATGTAGCGCAAGGCGTCATCGGCACGCACCGTCAGCAGGACCAGAAGACCGACCAGGATCAGCACCGGCGCGAATTCCAACGCCAGCACCCGCGGCCCCGGCCCTTCGGTGGCCCAGAAGGTCTGGATGCCGACACGGATCAGCCCGACCAGCGTGGCCAGACCCGACAGCAGCAGCAGCGCCATGAACCCCCATTGCAAGGCAGGCGGCAGGGCGCTTCCCGTCATCATGCCGGACAGGATGGCCAGCTTGCCGATGAAGCCGGACAGTGGCGGCAGCCCCGCCAGCACGATCAGGAACACCCCGAACGACAGGCCCAGCACCGTCAGCGTGCCGGGAATGGCCAACCCCACCTCGGGCGAGGAATCCTCATCCTGCGGATCAAGCCCCCAGGCATCGGCCGTCAGCGCCAGCATGGCGGCGATCCCGCCCTCATCGGTGCGGCTCATGGGTTCCAGCAGCAGGAACAGCGCCGAGGTCGCCAGCGTGGAACTGACAAGGTAATAAAGCGCGCCGGACATCATCGCCGTATCGCCGCCCGACAGGGCCATGCCGGTCACCGCCAGCACCGTCCCGGAGGAGATCAGCACAAGATGCGCCGTCATCCGGCCCAGCCCCTGCGCCGCAAGGACGCCAAGAAAGCCGAACAGCACACTGGCCATGCCCGCCCAGGTCAGCACGTCGGCGCCGAACCCGGCCGAGGCGCCGGCCCCCGCCCCGAACAGCAGCATCGACAACCGCAGGATGACGTAGACGCCGACCTTGGTCATGATGGCGAACATCGCCGCCACCGGCGCCGCACCCGCCATATAGGTCGTGGGCAGCCAGAAGGACAAAGGCCAGATCCCGGCCTTGATCAGGAACGCCATGCCCATGATCGCGGCCCCCGCATGGAACAGCGGGCGTTCGCTCTCGGGCAGGTTGACCACCATCTGCGACAGATGCGCCATGGACAGCGTGCCCGTCACGCCATAGACCAACGCCACCCCGATCAGGAACAAGAGCGAGGCGGTCAGGTTGACCGCGATGTAATGCAGCCCCGCCCGGATGCGCAGCTGACCCGATCCGTGCAGCAGAAGGCCATAGGACGCGGCCAGCAAAACCTCGAAAAACACGAAGAGGTTGAACAGGTCGCCGGTCAGAAAGGCGCCGTTCAGCCCCATCAGCAGGAACTGGAACAGCGAATGGAAATGCTGACCCTGCTTGTGCCAGCCCGCGCCGGAATAGATCAGCGCCGGAATGGACATCAGGGCGGTCAGCACCAGCATCATGGCCGACAGCCGGTCCAGCACCAGAATGATGCCGAAGGGCACCGCCCAGTTGCCAAGGAGGTAGAAGCTGATTTCGTTCCCGCCCGAGCCCGGACCGCCCTTTGAACGGTTCAGAAGCTCGATCGCGACAAACAGCAGCGCCAGCGCCGAGGCGAGGCTCAGGCCAAGCCGCGCCCGCCGCGCGCGGTCATCATACAAAAGCATGATGGCCCCGGCGAAGAACGGGATCAGAATGGGCGCAATGATCAGATGTTCGGATGTCAGCATGGCGTCAGGGTTCCCGCCCGTCCACATGGTCGGTCCCGGTGACCCCGCGTGACGCGATCATCACCACCAGAAACAGCGCCGTGGTGGCAAAGCTGATGACGATGGCGGTCAGGACAAGCGATTGCGGCAGCGGATCGGCATAGGCCGTGGGGTTGATGAAACCGCCCTTGGGCATGATCGGCGCCGCGCCCACGGTCAGCCGCCCCATCGAAAAGATGAAGAGGTTGACCGCATAGGACATGAGGCACAGACCGACGATGACCTGAAAGGTCCGCGGCCGCAGCACCAGCCAGACACCGGAGCCGGCCAGAACACCGATGGCGGCAGACAGCACCATTTCCATCAGGCGGCCTCCGTTTCCTGGGCTTTTTCCTCTTCCTGCTCCCGCAGACGGGCGGACCGCAGCGACTGGTGGGCAATCGCGATCAGCATGATCACCGTGCCGCCCACGACCACGGCAAAGACGCCGGTGTCGAACAGCATGGCGGTGGCCATGGGGACCTGCCCGATCAGCGGCAGCTCGACATAACGGGCGTGGGCCGTCAGGAACGGATAGCCCCAAAGCCATGCCCCCACGCCGGTGGCCCCGGCGATAACCAGCCCCACGCCCATCCAGCGGATCGGCAGGATGGTGATGCGCGCCTCGATCCAGCGGACGTTGGAGGCGAGGTATTGCAGCAGCAATGCAATCGCCAGCGTCACCCCGGCCGAAAAGCCGCCACCCGGCAGATCGTGCCCGCGCAGGAAGAAATAGGCCGAAACGACGATCATTGCCGGGAACATCCAGCGCATGATCGCCGAAGGCACCATCATGTAATCGCGCAGCGCGCGGGCCGTCTCGCCCTGTTGCTGATCGGGGATGCCCGCGCTTTCGGGCGCAGGACGGAACCGGCGCAGCAGGGCATAGACCGTCAGACCCACCACCGCCAGAACCGTGATCTCTCCGAACGTGTCGAAGGCCCGGAAATCCACAAGGATGACGTTCACCACATTGGTGCCACCGCCCTCGTAATAGGAATTGCGCAGGAACCAGTCGCCGATATTCGGGACCAGGGGCCGGGTCATCACTACATAGGCCATCGCCGCCATGCCGGTGCCCACCACCATGGCGATCACCAGATCGCGAAAGCGGCGCAGCTTGGCGGGCAGCAGGTTGTCGTCGGGAATTTCCTCGCGCCGCCGGGGCAGCCAGCGCAGACCGAGGAGCAGGAGGACGGTCGTCACGATCTCGACCAGCAGCTGGGTCACCGCAAGGTCCGGGGCCGAGAACCAGGCGAAGGTCAGCGTCGTGATCAGCCCCGCCCCACCCAAGAGAAGAAGGGCGGCAAAGCGGTGATACTTGGCCTGCCATGCCGCGCCCATGGCGCAGGTCCCGCCCACCAGCCACATCAGCGCGAAGGCAGGGTTCAGCGTATTGGTCAGCGCAGGCGCCACCGACCAAAGCGCCGTGCCGACCGCCCCCACCGCAAAGAGAAGCGACAGCACCACGATCAGCCGCAGCTGCGGCTGCAGCTTCTCGGTCCCCAGAAGACGGTGCAGACGGCGCGGCCATGTCCAGGACAGACGCAACAGCAGCCATTCATAGACCTTCTGGCCACGGATGCGGTGGATCAGCGGCGGCCCTTCCGGCCCCGCCTCGATCCGCCGGGCAAAAAGCAGATAAAGCAGGGTCCCGCCAGCCAATGCCACAAGGCTCATGATCAGGGCGGTATTCACCCCGTGCCACAGCGCGATGTCGTGCTGCGGCACATCCGGGCCCATCACCGCGCGCAGCGCCGCATCCAGCACGCCGCCCAGCGTCTGCGCGGGAAAGATCCCGACCACAAGACAGACCAGCACCAGCACCTCGACCGGGCGGCGCATCCAGGCATTCGGCTCATGCGGGGGATGGGGCAGGTCGGTGGCGGGCGGGCCGAAGAATACCGCATGGATGAAGCGCAGCGAATAGGCCACGAAGAACACCCCCGCCACCGTGGCGATATAGGGCAGCGCATTATCCAGCCAGGTGCCGTTATGCCAGTCGGCGGTTTCGGTGAAAAACATCTCTTTCGAGATGAACCCGTTCAGCAGCGGCACCCCCGCCATCGCGGCCGAGGCGACGATGGCCAGCGTGCCGGTGACCGGCATCGCCCGGTAAAGCCCGGACAACCGCCGCATGTCGCGGGTGCCCGTCTCATGGTCGATGATCCCCGCCGCCATGAAGAGCGAGGCCTTGAAGACCGCATGGTTCACGATGTGGAAGATCGCGGCCAGAATGGCGCCGTCCGACCCGATGCCCGCCAAGGCGGTGATCAGGCCAAGGTTGGAGATCGTCGAATAGGCCAGAAGCCCCTTCAGATCGTGCCGGAACAGCGCGACAACGGCGGCGAACAGCAGCGTGACCATGCCGGTTCCGGTGACAAGGTAGAACCATGCCTCGCTGCCGCCCAAGGCCGGGAAGAACCGCACCAGAAGGAACACCCCCGCCTTCACCATGGTGGCGGAATGCAGGTAGGATGACACCGGCGTCGGCGCGGCCATCGCCCCGGGCAACCAGAAATGGAACGGAAACTGCGCCGATTTGGTGAAGACACCCAGCAGGAACAGGATCAGCGTCGGCAGATACCAGGGATGGCTGCGGATCATCTCGCCCGAGGCGAGGATGCGGTCCAGATCATAGCTGCCGACGATCTTGCCCAGCACCAGCATGGAGGCGAGCAGACAGACGCCGCCCCCCGCGGTGACGATCAGGCTCATCCTTGCGCCATCCCGGGCGGCGGGGTTCTGCGTCCAGTAGCCGATCAGCAGGAACGAGGTGATCGAGGTCAGTTCCCAGAACACCACCAGAAGGATGACGTTACCGGACAGGATCATCCCCAGCATGGCCCCGGCAAAGGCCATCAGGAAGGCATAGAACCGCGGCACCGGATCGCTTTTCGACAGGTAGTAGCGGGCGTAGATCACCACCAGCACACCGATGGCCAGCACCAGCACCGCCATCAGCCAGGAGAAGGCATCCATGCGGAGGCTGACGTTCAGCCGCAGCGAGGGCACCCATGGCACGACGGTCCGCAAAATCCCCGCATCGGCCAGCGGCCCGGCCAGCGCGCCAAGGATCACCAGTCCCGCCACCATCGCCAGACCCGAAATCCAGGCCGCCGCATTGCGCGCATCCACCGGCAGCGTCGCCGCAGCCAGCGCCGCAAGGAAGGGCAGCAGCACGAGTATCTGGATCAGGTTCTGTTCGATCATTCCCTCTCCCGGGGCGAAACGGCATGGCGTGGCGGCAAGGCCCCACCTGTGACAAGCATCTCCGGTGCCGCACGCCGCAGAGGGACGGCGCAGGCAAATGGCAGGCTGACGGGAGGACCGAACAGCCCTGAAAAAATACGGACTGACCGATGAATTCAACCCCTTATCGCCGGAAATGATTCAGTTCGCTGCCTTGCGAACATGACAACATTGTCATTGGGGGCGAAGATGCCGCAGGTCTTGCCCCGCACACCCGGCCAGACGCGGTTGACATCCCCTAATTTCGCACAAAAAATATCAATCATTCGTTAATTGTGCATTTTAGATGCAGGAATTCCCGACCATCCACCGATCAGACCGGAGCAGCCGATGACCGAGAACCAGCCCGCCTTCACCGGCCCCGACGCCCTGGGCGATGCCTATGCTCGCCCGGCCGAAGCAGTGCTGGCCGCGGCAGGAAGTGGTGCCGAAGGGCTTTCGGCGGATGAGGCGGCGCGGCGCCTGTCCCGCTTCGGCCCGAATGCGCTGCCCGGCACCAAAGCCCGCCCCGTCCTGCTGCGGTTCCTGTCGCAGTTCCACAATGCGCTGATCTATTTCATGCTCTGCGGGGCGCTGGCCGCCGCCGCCCTTGGCCATGCGGTGGATGCCGGGGTGATCCTGGCGGTGGTGCTGGTCAATGCCGTTGTCGGCTTCCTGCAGGAAGGCAAGGCAGAGAATGCGCTGAACGCGATCCGCAACATGATTTCTCCCCGTGCCAGCGTGTTGCGGGACGGACAGCGGCACAGCGTGGCCATGGCCGATCTGGTGCCCGGCGATCTGGTGCTGATCGAGGCGGGCGACCGCGTGCCCGCAGACCTGCGGCTGATCCGGGCGCGCAGCCTGACGGTGGATGAGGCGATCCTGACCGGGGAATCCGTCACCGCCGCAAAGAGTGCAGATCCCGTGCCCGCCGGCGCCGCATTGGGCGACCGGCGGTCGATGGCCTTTTCCGGCACGCTGGTCGCCACCGGGCAGGGCACGGGCGTTGTCACCGCCACCGGACTGCACACAGAAATCGGCCGGATCTCGGCCCTGCTGGGCGGGGTGGAGGTGCTGACGACCCCACTCTTGCGTCAGATCAATGCCTTCGGCCGCCGTTTCACGCTGGTGGCTTTTGCCGGGGCGGCGGTGCTGTTCGCCTTTGCCGTCACCCTGCGCGGTTTTGGCTGGGAAGAGGCGCTGATGGCCGTGGTCGCGCTGGCCGTGGGGCTGGTGCCCGAAGGGCTGCCCGCGGTCATCACCATCACGCTGGCCATCGGCGTGCAGCGGATGGCGGCGCGCAATGCGGTGATCCGCCGCCTGCCCGCGGTGGAAACGCTGGGGGCCACCTCGGTCATCTGTTCCGACAAGACCGGCACGCTGACGCGCAATGAAATGACCGTCCGGCGCGTGGTGACCGCCGAGGAGCTGCAGCTGGTCGAAGGCGCAGGCTATGATCCCGGCGGTGTGCAGCTTTACCCCCATGCGCAGGGCCATGCCCCCGCGCTGGCGCTGGTGCGGGCAGGCCTTCTGTGCAACGACGCCCGGCTTGTCCCCGAAGGCTGGCGGGTCGAGGGAGACCCGATGGAGGGCGCGCTGGTCACGCTGGCGCTGAAGGCGCGGCTGGACCCGGACGAGGCCCGGGCCGAATGGCCGCGGCTGGACGAGATCCCCTTCGACGCCGCGCATCGCTTCATGGCCTCGCTGCACCGCATCCCGCTGGACAACAGCGAAGTGGTGCTGGTCAAGGGTGCGCCGGAGCGCATTCTGGACATGTGCGACCGGCAGGCGGGTGCGGGGGGGGACATGCCGCTGGACCCCGCCTTCTGGACCGCAGAGATCGCCAGGGCTGCCGCAGAAGGCGAACGCATCCTTGGATTTGCCATGAAGCCGATGCCGAAGGGCACCTCGGCCATCGACTTCCCGGATGTCGAGGCCGGACTGGTCTTCCTGGGCCTTTGCGGTTTCATCGACCCGCCCCGGGACGAGGCCCGCCGCGCCATCGCGGAATGCCGCTCGGCCGGGATCGCCGTCAAGATGATCACCGGCGACCATGCCGCCACCGCACAGGCCATCGCCCGTCAACTGGGTCTGGCGGATGATCCTCATGTGTTGACCGGAGCCGATCTGGACCGGCTGTCCGAGGCGCAATTCCCTACCGCCGTGGCCGCGACCGAGGTCTTTGCCCGCACCAGCCCCGAACACAAGCTGCGCATCGTCCGCGCCCTACAGGCGCAGGGCCGCGTGGTCGCCATGACCGGCGACGGCGTGAACGACGCGCCCGCGCTGAAACAGGCCGATGTCGGCGTGGCCATGGGCATCAAGGGCACCGAGGCCAGCAAGGAAGCGGCCGAGATGGTGCTGATGGACGACAATTTCGCCTCCATCGTCGCCGCGGTGCACGAAGGCCGCACCGTCCATGACAACATCCGCAAGGTGGTGGGCTGGACCATCCCCACCAACGGGGGCGAGGCGCTGACCGTGATCGCCGCCATCCTGTTCAACTTTGCCATGCCGATGACGCCGGTGCAGATCCTGTGGATCAACCTGATTCTCGCCGCCACACTGGGCCTTGTGCTGGCGTTCGAGCCGTCCGAGCCCGGGGTGATGCGCCGCAGCCCCCGACGGGCCGATGCGGGCCTGCTGTCGCGGTTTCTGATCTGGCGGATCGTCTTTGTCTCGGTGTTTTTCACCGCGCTGGCGCTGGCGCTGTTCTTCTGGGCGCAGGCGCAGGGCCGCGATCTGGCCTATGCGCGGACGATGGTCGTCAACTTGCTGGTGGTGCTGGAAATCTTCTACCTCTTCAACGTGCGCTATCTGCATATGACCAGCTTTACCCTGACCGGCCTGCGCGGCACCGGACCGGTTCTGGCCGCCGTGGGCGTGGTGGTGGTGGCACAATTTGCCTTCACCTATCTGCCGATAATGAACACGGTCTTCGGTTCCGTGCCCTTGTCCCTGACGGACGGGATGCTTGTTGTGGCGATCGGTGCGGCCTCGCTGATCGTGCTGGAGATCGAAAAGCACCTGCTGCGCGACAGGTTCGGCCCGGACTGACTCCGGCCGCTTTCCGCCGGAGCGCAGCGGTAATCCGCCATCCGGGCCACAGGTTTTGCCCATAATGTGGGCACCAAGGGGCTGCATGCCCGCAAAACACGCATAATTTCCGGGCTGTCATGGAATCTTGATGCTGCACAGCAGCACGGGAATTGCCCGGCTGCGGCGGCGGGGCTCTGCTCTGGCCTGCGGGGTGCCGGTTCCGCGCAGAGCCGGTCCGCCGCAGGGATTGTGTCCGGTGACGATTGTGCCGCCGTGCCGACAACAACAAGTTCACCGCCCGCAGAGGAGGCTGGCCGAAGTGCTGGCAAGGGCGGTCCAACATGGGGATATTCGATGAAATTTTCGCGCCGTTCGCTCCTGTCCATGGGTGCCGCCGCTTTCGCCGCACCGATGATCACGCCTCGTCTTGCCTTCTCGCAGGAAGGGCCGATCAAGGTCGGCATCCTGCATTCGCTCTCGGGCACCATGGCGATTTCGGAAACCACGCTGAAAGACACCATGCTGATGCTGATCGAGGCGCAGAACGCCAAGGGCGGCGTTCTGGGTCGTCAGCTGGAAGCCGTGGTCGTGGACCCCGCCTCCGACTGGCCGCTCTTCGCCGAAAAGGCGCGCGAGTTGCTGACCGTGTCCAAGGTCGATGTGATGTTCGGCTGCTGGACCTCGTCCTCGCGCAAGGCGATCCTGCCGGTTCTGGAAGAACTGAACGGCCTGCTGTTCTATCCGGTGCAGTATGAGGGCGAGGAATCGTCCAAGAACGTGATCTACACCGGCGCCGCCCCGAACCAGCAGGCCATCCCGGCAACCGACTACTTCCTGGAAGAACTGGGCGTCGAGAAATTCGCACTGCTGGGCACCGATTACGTCTATCCTCGCACCACGAACAACATTCTGGAAAGCTATCTGGTGTCGAAGGGCATCGCGAAGGAAGACATCTTCGTGAACTACACCCCCTTCGGCCAATCCGACTGGTCGAAGATCGTGGCCGATGTGGTGGCCTTGGGTGCCGACGGCAAGAAGGTGGGCGTCATCTCCACCATCAACGGCGATGCGAACATCGGCTTCTACAAGGAACTGGCTGCCGCCGGCGTGACCGCGGACAAGATCCCCGTCGTGGCCTTCTCGGTCGGCGAGGAAGAGCTGTCGGGTCTGGATACCACCAACCTCGTCGGCCATCTGGCCGCCTGGAACTACTTTGAATCGGCCGACACCCCGGAAAACGCCGCCTTCATCGCCGAATGGAAGAAGTTCATCGGCGACGACAAGCGCGTCACCAACGACCCGATGGAAGCCCACTATATCGGCTTCAACATGTGGGTGAACGCTGTCACCGCCGCCGGCACCACCGCGGTGGACCCGGTGCTGGAAGCGCTGGTCGGCCAGAAGTTCCCGAACCTGACCGGCGGCACGGCCGAGCTGCTGCCGAACCACCACCTGACGAAGCCGGTGCTGATCGGCGAAATCCGTGCCGACGGCCAGTTCGACATCATCTCCCAGACCGAGCCGGTCCCCGGCGACGCCTGGACCGATTTCCTGCCGGAATCGGCGGTGCTGGAGGCCGACTGGAAAGACCTGAAATGCGGCATGTACAACACCGAGACCAAGACCTGCGTGCAGCTGACCTCGAACTACTGATCTGACCGACCACGGCGGGGTGCCTTCGGGCGCCCCGCTTCTTCCGAAGGGGTCCGCATGTTCCGCATTCTGCTGCCGCTTGTTCTGGCGGTCTGTCTTGCCCTGCCCGCGCAGGCGCAACAGGCGCTGCCCGATGTTCTTGCCGAATTCGGCGACCAGATCGCCAAACCCTCGCGCCAGACCATCGGCCCGGTGATCGACGCCATCGTGGATACAGGCGATCCCGCCGCCGCCGCGCTGTTGCAGGCCTGGGGCGACCGGGTACTGGGCCAGCGCAAGACGGACGGTGCCTTCTTCGTGATCGCGAAAGACGGGGACGGCTGGGCACTGACCGCACTGGACGGCAGTGCCGCGGGAACCGCCGCCAAGGCAGACATCACCGAACTGAAGCCGAACGCCGGGGTGCGCGAGCTGATCGCCGCCGCGCTGGTGCAGTTCACCCTGTCCGATCCCGACCCCGCCCGCCGTGCACAGGCGCTGGAATCCATCGCCCGCAACCCCGATGCCGCACATCTGGAACCCGTGCGCGAGTCGATCGCGGTCGAGACCGACCCCGTGCTGAAATCGCGCAAGGAACGGCTGGCCCGCATCCTCGCCCTGCGCTTCGGCGAAACCCCGGCGGAACGCATTGAAGCCATCGAAAGCTTTCACGGCGATATCGCGCTGGATACCCGCGGCGCGCTGAACCCGCTTCTGGCCACCAGCCGCAGGGTCGCCACCGAGATCCCCGCCGGCACCAACATCGCCCGTCGCCTGACCCCGGGCACCGACCTGACCGAGGCGGAAGCCTATGACATGCTCGTCACGGCTGGCCTTGCCCCCGCCCGTCTGACACCCGAGGCGCTGAAGACCGCGCTGGCCGCCAATATCGTCGATGGCGCCGTCGCAGGCATCCCGGTCGCCGAGCTGAACGACCAGACCCGGCGCGAAGCCGCTTTCGAGGCGCTGGAAGCCTCGGGCGCGGTGCCCGCCGCCGCCACCGATGCCGAGGCAGAGGCCGCCGTCGCCGCCCATCTGTTCTGGGACCAATATGCCGAAGCCGACAGCAGCGTGACCGACGCCGCCCGCGCGGCCTTGGGCAGCATCGAAACCAAGGTCGGGCTGATGACCGCCGCCGATCTGGGGCTGGATGCGATCTCGCTCGCCTCGATCTATTTCCTTGCCGCCATCGGGCTGGCCATCACCTTCGGCGTGATGGGCGTCATCAACATGGCCCATGGCGAATTCATCATGATGGGCGCCTATACCGGCTATGTGGTGCAGCTCTTCGTGCCGGACTACACGCTCTCCATCGTGATCGCGCTGCCTCTGGCCTTTGCCGTGACCTTCGCCGCCGGCGTGGCGATGGAGCGGCTGGTGATCCGCCATCTCTACAAGCGCCCGCTGGAGACGCTTCTGGCGACCTTCGGCATCTCCATCGCGCTGCAGCAGCTGTTCAAGAACATCTTCGGCACGCAGGCCCGCCCGCTGACCGCGCCCGCATGGCTGGACGGGCAACTCGCCTTCAACGACATCATCGCCATCAGCTATATCCGCGTGGCGATCTTCGTCCTCGCGCTCCTGTTCCTCGGCTTCTTCCTCTGGCTTATGAAGCGGACCCGGCTGGGGCTGGAGACCCGCGCGGTGACGCAGAACCCGGCCATGGCCGCCAGCATGGGCATCGACCCCGACCGGGTGGCGATGATGACCTTCGGCCTCGGTTCCGGCATCGCGGGGATCGCGGGCGTGGCCATCGGCCTCTTCGCCAAGGTCACTTCGGAACTCGGCTCCGACTATATCGTGCAAAGCTTCATGACGGTCGTCGTGGGCGGCGTGGGCAATATCTGGGGCACGCTGGCCGGCGCCGCACTGATCGGCGGGCTGCAGAAGGTCATCGAATGGCTGAACCCGTCCAATACGCTGGCGGCGCAGACCTACATGATCCTGTTCATCATCCTGTTCATCCAGTTCCGGCCGCGGGGGATCATCGCCCTCAAGGGCCGCGCCGCGGGGGATTGATCATGCAGACCGCGGCCCGGCTTTCATCTGTTCACAAATATCCCGGGGGTCCGGGGGCTGGCCCCCGGCCTTCGGCGGAGGCCAAGACATGAGCCGCACCTTCCTTGCCAAGAACCCTTCGGTCCTGTGGTTCCTGCTGGCCCTGTCGGTCTTCACCCTGACCATCACCATCTTGGCCGAAGGCTTCGGCATCGGGCTGATCCCAACGGCCTTCGTAAAGACCTTGGGCAAGACGCTCTGCCTCTGCCTTGTCGCCTTGGCGATGGATCTGATCTGGGGCTATACCGGGATCCTGTCGCTGGGCCACATGGCGTTTTTCGCGCTTGGCGGCTACATGACCGGCATGTGGCTGATGTATGCCCGCACCGAAGAAATCGTGGTGCAGGCGCTCTCCGGTCAGGCCATCCCCGCCACGCCCGAAGAGATTGCCCAAGGCGTGGCCGTGCAGATCTTCGGCGTCGTCGGCTCGTCCGAACTGCCGCCGGTCTGGTCCTTTGCCCATAGCGCCTGGCTGCAACTGCCGCTGATCCTGATCGTGCCCGCGCTTCTGGCGCTGGTCTTCGGCTGGCTGGCGTTCCGGGCACGCGTCAACGGGGTCTATCTGTCGATCCTGACGCAAGCGATGACGCTGGCTTTGTCGCTCTGGCTGTTCCAGAACGAAAGCGGGCTGCGCGGGAACAATGGCCTCTCCGGGCTGCAGAACCTGCCCTATCTGGGCACTGTCAGCCAGACCACCCTGTCGATTGTATTCTTCCTCGCCTCGGCACTGGCGCTCGGGCTGGTCTATACGCTCCTGGCCTGGGTGACCGCAGGCAAATTCGGCTCGGCCCTGCGGGCGGTGCGCGACGATGAGCAACGGCTGCGGTTCATGGGCTATTCGGTCGAGGGCTACAAGCTCTTCGCCTTCGTCCTGACCGCGATGATCGCCGCCATCGCGGGTGCGCTCTATTACCCGCAGGCGGGCATTATCAACCCGGCTGAGCTGGCGCCGATCGCCTCGATCTATCTGGCGGTCTGGGTGGCCATCGGCGGGCGCGGGCGGCTTTACGGTGCGGTGATCGGGGCGGCCTTCGTCTCTCTTCTGTCCTCAATGTTCACCGGCGGCATGGCACCCAATATCCCGCTGGGGTTCTACACCATCAACTGGGTGGACTGGTGGACCGTGCTTCTGGGCCTCGCCTTCGTCCTTGTCACGCTTTACGCGCCGAAGGGGATTGGCGGGCTGTTCGACCGCCTGCCCCATCCCCGCCGCCATGGCGCGCCCCTTGGCCCGGATGATGGCTCCCTGCGCGAGAAGGAGGCCGATCAATGACCATCTCTCCGGCCCGCACCACCTCGCTTCTGGAAGTCTCCGGCGTTTCGGTCACCTTCGACGGCTTCCGCGCCATCAACAACCTGTCGTTCCAGATCGGCCCGCAGGAATTGCGCGCGGTGATCGGCCCGAACGGCGCGGGCAAGACCACCTTCATGGACATCGTGACGGGCAAGACCCGCCCTGACACCGGCCGCGTCCTTTGGGGAGAGGACAACCGCAGCCTGCTGCGCATGTCCGAGGCGCAGATCGCCCGCGCGGGCGTGGGCCGCAAGTTCCAGCGCCCCACCGTGTTCGAGGATCAGAGCGTCACCGAAAACCTGATGCTGGCGCTGAAGGCCGCGCGCAGCCCGTGGAAGGTGCTGTTCTGGCGCGAGACCGCAAAGGACCGCGAGAAAGTGGCCGAACTGGCCGGTCAGGTGGGCCTTGGCAACCATCTGGCCCGCAAATCGGGAGAGCTGAGCCACGGCCAGAAGCAATGGCTGGAGATCGCCATGCTGCTGGCGCAGGAGCCGCGGCTTTTGCTGGTCGATGAACCCGCCGCCGGGATGAGCTTTTCCGAGCGCGAGCAGACCACCGCCCTGCTGGTCGATCTGGCCAAGACCCGCGCCGTGGTGGTCGTGGAACATGATATGGAGTTCATCCGGCGCCTCAACTGCCGGGTGACGGTGCTGCACGAAGGGTCGGTGCTGGCCGAGGGAAGCCTTGACCATGTGACGAAGGACCCGAAAGTCATCGAAGTCTATCTGGGGCGCTGACATGCTGACGACCGAAGGCCTGACCCTGCATTACGGCGGCAGCCAGATCCTTTACGGGATCGACCTTGAGGCCCGTGCGGGCGTGGTGACCTGCGTGATGGGCACCAATGGCGTGGGCAAGACCTCGCTACTGAAGGCGCTGGCGGGGACGCATCCGCGCTCCGGCGGCAAGATCACGCTGGATGGCGAGGCTTTGCCGGTGCTGAAGGCGCAAGGCATGGCGCGGCGCGGCCTGTCGGTGGTGCCGCAGGGGCGGATGATCTTTCCGCTGCTGACGGTGAAAGAGAACCTTGAGACCGGCTATGCCCTGCTGCCCAAGTCTGAGCACAAGGTCCCGGATGAGATCTATGACCTGTTCCCCGTGCTGCGCGACATGGGCCACCGCCGCGGCGGCGACCTGTCGGGCGGGCAGCAGCAGCAGCTGGCCATTGCCCGCGCGATGATCATGAAGCCGAAGGTCCTGCTTCTGGATGAACCGACCGAGGGCATCCAGCCCAATATCATCCAGCAGATCGGCCGGGTGATCGAATATCTGAAGGCCAAGGGCAACATGGCCATCATTCTGGTCGAGCAGTATTTCGACTTTGCCTTCAATCTGGGCGACGAATTCTATGTGCTGAAGCGCGGTCAGGTGAACCTGCGGCATGGCAAAGAGGGCCTGACGCGCGAGGCGTTACAGGCCGCGCTTTCGATCTGAACAGCCGGATCAGGCCCAGACCTGATCCGGGTCCGGCAGCGGGATCGCGTCGAGGAGTTCCCGGGTATAGGCCGCCTGCGGCGCGGCAAACAGCTGGTCCACCGGCGCCTCTTCCACGATCTGCCCCTGATACAGCACCATGACCCGGGTGCAGAGCCTGCGGATCACGCTCAGGTCATGGCTGATGAAGGCAAGCGTCAGCCCAAGGTCCCTGACCAGCCGTTCCAGCAGGTTCAGCACCTGCGCCTGACTGGACACGTCCAGACCGGACACGATCTCATCGGCCAGAATGAATTCGGGCCGGAGTGCGATGGCGCGGGCAATGCCCACCCGCTGCCGCTGCCCGCCCGAAAGCTCATGCGGATAGCGCGCCGCCATCGCCTGCGGGAAACCCACCAGATCCAGCGCCTCGGCCACACGGGCGGGCACATCCGCCACCCCATGCAGCCGCAAGGGCGCCGCGATCAGCTTGCCCACCCGGTGCCGCGGGTTCAGGCTCGACATCGGGTCCTGAAAGATCATCTGGAACCGCCCTCGCAATGGCCGCAGGCCGGATTCCGCCAGATGGGTGATATCCTGCCCGTCGAACCGCACCACCCCCGCCGTCGGTTCCAGCAGCCGGACGAGACAGCGGCCCAGCGTGGACTTGCCGGACCCGGACCCGCCGACGATGCCCAGAATCTCACCGCGCGCGATGGAGAAATCCAGCCCCTTCAGTATCTCGATCCGGGGCGCCGGGCTGAACAGCGGCTTGCGGTTCAGGTCGGGCAGGGACAGGTGCAGCCCGGCAACCTCATACAGATCAGGCATGGGCATCCCTCCGGTCTGCGGCCTCGACCTCGGCCCGGACGGCAGCGATCACTGCCTCGGGCACCGGGGTCAGGCTGGCCGCGGGGTCGTTGTATTTCGGCGTCGCCGCCAGAAGCGCGCGGGAATACGCATGGCGCGGCCCGGCAAAGAACGGCCGCACCGCCGTATCCTCCACCACCATCCCGCCATAGAGAACCGACAGGCTGTTGCAGACCTTGCTCACCACACCCAGATCATGCGTCACGAACAAAAGCGCGGTGCCGTGGCGGGCCTGCATATCGGCGATCAGCTTCAGGATCTGCTTCTGCACCGTCACATCCAGCGCGGTCGTCGGCTCATCCGCCACGATCAGCTTCGGCTCCGCCGCAAAGGCCGATGCAATCAGGATGCGCTGCCGCATGCCGCCCGAAAGCTCATGCGGATAGGCCCGCATCACCCGCGCGGGATCGGCGATCCGCACCTCGTGCAGCAGTTCCTCGGCCCGCGCCACGGCCCGCGCGCGGTCCCAGCCCAGAATATCGACCAGCCGGTCAGTGATCTGCGGCCCGATCCTCCGGCTGGGGTTCAGCGCGGTCAGCGGGTCCTGCGGGATCAGCGCGCAGGTCTGGCCGATCTTCGTGCGCCGCTCTGCCGGGGTCAGCCGCAGCAGGTCCACCCCGTCCAGCAGAATTTCCCCCTCGGTCACCTCTACCGCGCGCGGCAGGATGCCCAGCACCGCCTTGCCGATCATCGACTTGCCCGCGCCGCTTTCGCCCACCAGCCCCCGCACCTCTCCGGCCGCGACCGTCAGCGAAACGCGGCGCAACAGGCGGATGTCCTGCCGCAGGATGCGGGCCGAAAGGCCCCGTATGTCCAGAAAGCTCATCTCAGCACCGGATCGTAGCGGTCCTTCAGCCCCTCGCCCAACTGGCTGAAGGCAAGGACGGTCAGGAACAGGGCGATCAGCGGGAACACCAACACCCACCACGCCTGATGGATCGAGGTGCGGCCTTCGCCGATCATGCTGCCCCATGTCGCCTCATCGGTGGAAATCGACAGGTTCACAAAGGACAGGATCGCCTCGACGATGACGGCAATGCCCATCTCCAGCGTCAGAAGCACCACGATGGTGGGCAGCACATTCGGCAGGATCTCGGTCAGCATGGTGGACAACCGCCCCCGCCCCGCCACCCGGGCCGACGCGACATAATCCATCGCCCCCTGCCCCATCGCCTCAGCCCGGATGACGCGGGCAAAGCGGGTCCAGTCGATGACGACGATGGCAATGACGATGGACCAGAGCCCCGGCCCCATGACCGCGATCAGCAGGATCGAGAACAGCACCGGCGGAAAGGCCATCCAGATGTCGATGAAGCGCGACACGACCACATCCACCCAGCCCCGCAGATAGCCCGCCATCAGGCCCAGCGTGGCCCCCACCAGACAGGTGATGGTCCCCGCAACCAGCGCCACCGTCAGCGCGATCCGCGCGCCCCAGATGATCCGGCTCAGGACATCGCGGCCCAGACTGTCGGTGCCCAGCCAGTAGCCCGGCTCGGCCCCGGCCACCCAAAAGGGCGGCATCCGGCCCAGAAACAGGTCCTGCGCCAGCGGGTCCTTCGGCGCCACCCATGGGGCAAAGACGGCGGCCAGCACCACCAGCCCCAGCCACAGGGCCGACAGCCACAGCCGTGGCCCGGCCCGCCGCCGCAGCAAGCCGCGTGCATCAGCCATGGCGCAACCTCGGGTTCAGCACGGCATAAAGCAGGTCCACGATCAGGTTCACCGCGGTAAAGATCGCCGCGAACAAGAGCACGATCCCCTGAATCAGCGGCAGGTCGCGGTTGATCACCGCCTCGATCGCCAGATTGCCCAGACCTTCATAGGAAAACAGCCGCTCGATGATCACCGTGCCGCCGATCAGAAAGGTGAACTGCACCCCCACCAGCGTCAGCGTGGGCAGAATGGCGTTCCGCAGCGCCTCGCGCAGGATCACCCGCGTCTCGCCATAGCCCTTGGTGCGGGCCAGCGTCACATAATCCAGATGCATGGTTTCCTTCAGGCTTTGCTTCAGAAGCTGGCCGATGATCGCCGCCAGCGGAATGGCCAGCGCCAGCGCAGGCATGAACATATGCGCCACGATATCGGCCCACAGATCGAACCGCAGCCGGATCAGACTTTCGAACAGGTAGAAATTCGTCACGAACGGCAGGTCCAGCGCGGGCGAGATCCGGCCCGAGATATGGAACAGCGGCCAGAGGACGCCGAACAGCAGGATCAGCACCAGCCCCCACAGGAAATCCGGCACCGACAGCGCCATCCCGTTGGCCACGTCGATCGCGGCCTCGGTCTTCGTCTCGCGCCCCCGTGTCCCCGCCAGCGCCGCCGCCCCGCCGATCAGACAGGCCATCACCAGCGCCATCACCGAAAGCTCCAGCGTGGCCGGCAGACGGCCCAGCACCAGCCCCGCCACCGGCTGCCGCGCGGTGATCGAGGTGCCGAAATCGCCCTGCATCACGCCCAGAAGCCAGATGCCGAACTGTTCGGGGATCGACTTGTCGAACCCGTATTGCGCCGTCAGCCGGGCAATATCCGCCTCGGTCGCGCCGGGCGGCAGCATCATGGCAATGGGATTTCCGGGCACGACCCGGATGGTGACAAAGACGATCACCGCCACGCCCATCAGCGTGATCGCCGTCGTCAATAGCCGCCCCAATATGGTTCTCAACAGCTGCATCGGCACCCCGAAAGAGCCAGCCTCAGGCCCTTTCATCTGTTTATAAATATCCTGCGGGGGGTCCGGGGGGCGCAAAGCCCCCCGGGGGATCGGCATCAGCCGCGCTTCATCAGATGCGGCAAGAGCGCGCCCGAGGCATGGGGCACCACCACCACACCCTTGGCCGACAGCACCGGCTGGACATATTGCAGAAGCGGGATCACCAGCGCCTCTTCGGCGATATAGCGGTCCACGTCCTTCCAGCCCTGAATCCGCTTCGCCTCGTCCTTTTCGCCCCAGAGCGGGCCGATCTTCTCGATCAGTTCCGCGCCGTCCCAGACCGAATGCGGGCTGGGTCCGAACATGGCGAACCCGGTCGAGGTGGTCGGGTCGCCCACCGAATTGCCCCAGTTGTAGAAGGCGGCCGGGGCCAGTTGGTCCGCCGCGCGCAACTCGTAATGCTTGGCGATCTCATAGACCTCGATCTCGGCCTCGATCCCCAACTTGCGCCACAGGCCGACGATGGCCTGGATCATCTCATAATCCTTGGGCTTGAACCCTTTGGTGGTCTGGATCTTGAACTTCACCGGATTGTCGGGACCATAGCCCGAGGCCGCCAGCAGTTCCGTGGCCTTTTCCGGGCTGTATTCGACAGTGATCGACGGCTCATAGGCGTCGTATTCCGGCGTCTCCAGCGTATCGATCTTCACGCCATAACCCGACAGCAGCCGGTCGATGATCGCCTGCTTGTCGATGGCATGGGCCGCGGCCTTGCGGACGTTGGGGTCCAGCATCACGTCGATGTCGTTCAGGAAGATCATGCCGATGTCGGAAATCGGCGTCGCCACCCCGTTCAGCGTGGCCTTCAGACGGTCATATTCCTCATAGGGCATTTCCAGCGTGACATGGGAATTGCCGGATTCCACCTCGGCCACCCGGGCCGCGGCATCGGTCACGAACTTGATCGTCACCGTCTTGAACTCCGGCGCGCCGCCCCAATAGGCGTCATTCGCCTTCAGCCGGACAAAGGCGTTCCGTTCGAACTTCTCGACCATATAGGGGCCGGTGCCGATGGGCGCCGCTTCAAACCCCTCGGGTCCGACCTTCTCGAAATAGGCCTTGGGCAGGACATAGCCGGTCAGGAAATACATCCATTTGAAGATGGTCGGGTCGAACTGCGCCACATCGGCAATGACCTTGTTGCCTTCGACCCGGTGGTTGGCCAGCGTGCCCCAGACGAACTGGATCGGGTTGCCGGTGTCGGGGTTCGCCGCACGGGCCAGCGACCAAGCCACATCCTCGGCCGTAAAGTCCGATCCGTCATGCCATTTCACGCCCTCGCGCACGGTCATCCAGACCTGCGTATAGTCCTCATTCCAGCCCCATTCGGTCAGCAGACCCGGTGCCGGTTTCAGATCCGGTTGCTGCAGTATGAACTGATCGAAGACCGACTGGTAAATCCCCTGAATCGTGGGGTTCACCGCGCTTGGCCCGGTGGTCGGGTCCCAGCTGGGCAGGGTGACGTTATAGGCGATCACCAGCTCGTCAATCTCTTGCGCGCGGGCGGGCAGGCCCGCAACGCCCAAAGCCGCACTGGCGGCGCTGAGCTTCAAAAGCGTTCTGCGGTTCAGATTCATGGCTTTTCCTGTTGGTTTGCTTTGTTGGTCTTTGTTGGTGCAGTTCATTTTCCGGCCAGCGCCTGCGCCAGCATCCAGCCCGGCCCGGCGCCGGTGCCCGCCCCGGGCCAGACGGCGGCCCCGGTCAGGTGCAGGTTCTTCAGCGCGGTGGACCCGTCGGCATGGCCGCGCGCGGGGCGAAACAGGAAATGCTGCGACAGGTGGTGGCTGCCGCAGACCTGATCGCCGCCCACAAGATTGGGGTTCTCGGCCTCCAGCTCTGCCGGGGTGACGATCCGCCGGGCGAGGATCTTTGCCCGGGTGCCGGGCGCGTAGCGTTCCAGAATGTCCAGCGCGCGTTCGGCCATGGGCTCCGCCGCCTGCGTCCAGTCAGTGGCACCGATCTGCCCCGCGGCATCGCCCAGAATGGTGCCCGGCACCATGCGGACCTGCAGCCAGAGGATATGCTTGCCCTCCGGCGCGCGGGACGGGTCCTGCCCGGTGGGCTGGCCCACGACAAGGATCGGCTCATCCGGCAGAAGCCCGGCGTTGGCCTGCTGGTAGGTGCGGGCCTGCTGGTCCAGACTGGGCGCCAGATGGACATAGGCAAAGTCCTTCAGCGCCGCGCCCGCCGCCCATTCGGGCAGGCTGTCCATGGCAAGGTGAATCATCATCGTGCCGGGGGCAAAGCGGTAGTCCGTCATCGCCCGGTCAAAGGCAGGATCGACAGGCCCGGTCAGCCGCGCCAGCGCGGGCGGCGCCACCCCGGCGATGACCGCTTTCGTCGCTGCAATGCGGCGCCCGTCGGCCAGTTCGATGCCGGTGGCGCGGGTGTCGTCATGGGTGATCCGCGTCACCTCCACCCCGCAGTCGACCGTGCCGCCGCGCGCACGGATGGCGCCGACCAGCGCCGTGATGATGGTATCCGCCCCGCCCCGTCCCAAGGCCATGCCGAAATTCTGCCCGGCCATGCCTTCCAGATAAGGGAAAAGCCCGCCGCCGGCGATGTCGGGCGCATAGTCGAGGTGCATGCCCCAGGCCCCCAGCAGCGCCTGCATCTTCGGGCTGTCGAAGGTCCGCGTCAGGAATTCCCGCGGGGATTGCAGCAGGAACCGGGCCAGATCCAGCGTGCCGGAAATCTTGCGGCGGCGCAGCATTTTGAATATGAAATATGCAATCGCACGTATTTTCATCGGCGTGGAAAGAAGCCCGAAGATCTGTTCGGCCTTCTCCGGGAACCCGGCCAGCAGCGCATCCCATGCCGCCGCGTCCACCTCTGACACAGCGGCGATCCGGGCGCGGGTGGCGGCGGCGTCCATCTCCACCCCCAGCCAACTGCCGTCCGGAAAGGCCGAGGCGAAGGGGCGCGACACCGGCACGAAGGCACAGCCCTGCGCGGTCAGTTCCGCGCCATAAGCCTTGAAAAACCCGCTTCCGGCGAAAAGCGACAGGTTCATTGCCGCCCAGTCATGGCGGAACCCGGGCAAGGTGTATTCGCCCGTCTTCACCGCACCGCCCGGCGTGGCCGCGCGCTCGAACACGCCGACCTTCCAGCCCTTCGCGGCCAGATGCAGCGCGCAGGCCAGCGCGTTGTGCCCCGCCCCGATCAGGACGGCATCATAGCGTTCCGACATTTTTGTTGTCCCTGTTGTTGAGCGGATATTTGCAAACGCATTTATTTCTGTCTAGCATGATTCTCGCAGACCGAAGCGGCGCGGCCCGCGGGATCGCCGCGCCCCCTTCCGTTCCTGACGCAACAATCGGCCGCAAAGGCCAGACAGGGAGAATGTGATGACCTCAGCAAACGTGCTGACCCAGCTTGCGGGGATGATCGCCTCGGGCGGGATCGAGGTGGTGGATTGCACCGGCACCCTTGGCCCGGACACGCCGCTTCTGAAACTGCCGCCGGAACTGGCCAAGGACACCCCGCCGATCAAGATTCACCGGATCAGCGAATATGATCAGGACGGGCCGTTCTGGGCCTGGAACTGGCTGGAACTGGGCGAACACAGCGGCACCCATTTCGACGCGCCCCACCACTGGATCACCGGCAAGGACTACCCCGAAGGCTATACCGATACGCTGGATGTGCAGCGCCTTGTCGCGCCGGTGAATGTGCTGGATTTCAGCACGGAATGCGCGGCGAACCCCGATTTCCTGCTGACCATCCAGCATGTGCAGGACTGGGAGGCGAAGCACGGCCCGATCAATGCCGGCGAATGGGTGGTGCTGCGCAGCGACTGGGACAAGTTCGCCGAGGATGAGGCGGCCTTCCTGAACGCCGATGCCACCGGCCCGCATACCCCCGGACCGACGGCTGAGGTCATCCAGTATCTGGTGGACAAGGGTATCGTCGGCTGGGGCAGCCAGTGCATCGGCACCGATGCCGGGCAAGCGGGCGGCATGACCCCGCCCTTCCCGGCGCATAACCTCTTGCATGCGAACAACCGCTTCGGTCTGGCCAGCCTTGCCAACCTGTCGAAGCTGCCCGCGAAGGGCGCGATCCTGATTGCCGCGCCCCTGAAGATCAAAGGCGGCACCGGCAGCCCGATCCGCGCGCTGGCGCTGGTTCCGAAGGGCTGATCGCGATGGCCGTCGATCACGTCATCATCGGCAGCGGCATCAACGGGCTGGTTGCGGCCAGCCTGCTGGCGCTGAAGGGCGACCGGGTTCTGGTGCTGGAGCGGAACGCGGTGCCGGGTGGCTGTCTGCGCACCGAAGAGCTGGCGCCCGGCTATCTGCATGACGTGATGGCGGCCACTTTCGTGCTGTTCATGACCGGCCCGGCGGGGGCGGCGCTTGGCCCGCATCTGGCCCGGCATGGTTTTGACTATTGCCATACCCCGCACCCGACGGCCGTGCTGCGGCCGGACGGGCAGGCGGTGGTCCTGTCGACCGACCGGGCGGCGAATGTCGCCCGGCTGAATGCGCTGGCCCCCGGTGACGGCGATGCCTTTGCCGCGGCGGTGGACCAACTGGCCGCGGATGCGCCCTTCCTGTTCGCGCTGCTCGGCTCGCGGCTCTGGTCCTGGCCCACGGTCAAACTGATGGCGGCGCAGGTGCGCAAGCGGGGGTTGCGCGGGCTGGCCGGATGGCTGGGCCAGCAGCTGGACCCGATGCGGGGCTGGCTGGACAGCACCTTTCAGGCGGACGCGACCAAGGCCCTGTTCGCGCCCTGGGCGCTGCATTGCGGGCTGACGGTCGAGAATGCCTATTCCGGCGCCATGGGCCGCGTCATCGCCTTCGCACTAGAGGCGGCGGGCGCGCCCGTCGCCAAGGGCGGCTCTGCCCGCATCGTGCAGGCGTTTCAGGCGCTGATTGCCGAAAAGGGCGGGGAAATCCGCTGCAATGCGGATGTGGAGCGGATCGTGGTCACGAACGGCCGCGTGACCGGCGTGCGGCTGGCGGGCGGCGAAGACATTGCCTGCCGGTCAGTCCTCGCCTCGGTCGCGCCGGGGCAGTTGTATGACCGGCTGCTTCAGGGTGTGAACCTGCCCGCGGAACGGCAGGCACTGAAAAGTTTCCGCCATGGCCGCGGTGATTTCCAGCTGAACTTTGCGCTGGACGGGGTTCCGGAATGGCGCACGCCCGGGCTGGAACAGGTGGCGCTGATCCATCTGGCCGATGATGTGGATGCGGTGTCCAAATCCTCGAACGAAGCCGAACGCGGCCTCTTGCCCGTCACCCCCACGATCTGCGTGGGCCAGCCCAGCCGACTGGACCCCTCCCGCGCGCCCGAGGGCAAGGCGGTGCTGTGGCTGCAAATCCCCGATGCGCCCCGCACCATCAAGGGCGATGCGGCCGGAGAGATCACCGGCACGGACTGGGACGCGGTAAAGGAGCCCTTCGCGGACCGGCTGCAGGCCATCCTGTCGCGGCACATCAAGGATTTCGACCGTCTGGTGGTGGCGCGGAAGGCCTACTCCCCCAAAGACCTTGAGCGGATGAACGTCAATCTTGTGGGCGGCGATCCCTATGGCGGGTCCTGCGCTGTGGACCAGTTCTTCCTGTGGCGGCCCTTCGCGCATTCCACCAACGGCGAAGGCCCGGCGCGCGGGCTGATCCACATCGGCGCCAGCACCCATCCCGGCCCCGGTCTGGGCGGCGGGTCGGGCTTCAACGCGGCAAAAAGGCTGGGCGCATGACCGAGGAAACCCCCACCCCGCCGCAAAAGCTGGGCGAGATCGGGCTGTCGAATTACGCGCCCTATCTGATGAACCGCATCATGGGCCGCTACAACGCCAGCCTGCGGGTCGAGATGGCCGGGCTGGGCCTGACCACGGCCAAGATGCGGGCGCTGGCCGTGCTGTCGGTGATGGACGGCCCCTTGATCCGGGAACTGGCGGTGCTGGCCGTCACCGAACAATCCACCCTGTCCCGCGCGCTGGACCAGTTGCAGGCCGATGGCCTGATCCGGCGTGAGACGGATGCCGCCGACAGCCGCGCCGTCCGGGTCTATTCCACCGATGCGGGGCGCGCGGCCTTTGAACAGCTTTGGCCGCATATGGCCCTGGCCCAGGAACGCATGTTCCGCGGCATCCCCGAGGATGAGCGGCGCGCCTTCACCGGCACGCTGCAAAAAATGCTCGCCAACATTCGCAAGCACGAGATCTGAGACATGGCAGAACGCAGCTTCAAGGCCGAGGTGCAGCACCTGCGCAAGGGTGCGGGCGACACCTTCACCGGCGAAGGGATTCTGGCGCTGACCAAGGCGCTGCTTGAAAACGGGGTCGGCTATGTCGGCGGCTATCAGGGCGCGCCGATCAGCCATATGATGGACGTGCTGGCCGATGCCGAAGAGCTGATGGCGGAACTGGGCGTCCGCTTCGAATCCAATGCAAACGAGGCGGCGGCGGCGGCGATGCTGGCGGCCAGCGTGCATTATCCCATCCGCGGGGCGGTCACTTTCAAGGGGCCTGTGGGGGTCAACGTCGCCTCGGACGCTTTGGCGAACCTGACCGACTCGGGCGTCACCGGCGGCGCGCTGATCATCGTGGGCGAGGATTATGGCGAAGGGTCCAGCATCATGCAGGAACGCAGCCACGCCTTTGCGATGAAATCGCAGATGTGGCTCTTGGATCCGCGGCCCAGCCTGCCCGCCATGGTGAAAGCCGTGGGCGACGGGTTCGAGATGTCCGAGGCGACGAACACGCCCGTGATGATGATCGTGCGGATCCGGTCCTGCCACGTCACCGGCACGTTCGAAACCCGCGACAACCAGCGCCCGAAGCTGACGGTGAAGGACGCGCTGTCGAACCCGCAGACCGATTTCACCCGCGTCGTGCTGCCGCCCTATACCTATCTGCACGAGCAGGACAAGGTTCAGAACCGCTGGCCCGCGGCTGAGAAATTCGTGCGCGAACGGGGGCTGAATGAATTCTTCGGGCCGAACGAGGCGAAGGTCGGCCTGATCGTGCAGGGCGGGATGTATAACGGCGTGATCCGCGCCTTGCAGCGCATGGGGCTGGCCGATCTGTATGGCAACAGCGACCTGCCGATCTATTGCCTGAACGTGGCCTATCCGCTGGTCTCGTCCGAATTCCTCGACTTCTGCGCGGGCAAGGACCATGTGCTGGTGGTCGAGGAAGGTCACCCCGAATTCATCGAACAGCAGCTGTCGGCCTATCTCTACCGCGCGGAATCCCGGGTGAAACTGCACGGCAAGGGCATCTTCCCGATGGGCGGGGAATATACCGGTCAGGTGATGCTGGATTCGATCAGCGCCTTCCTGAAGATCGCCGCGCCCGAAATGCTGCCCGCCACGGTGCGTGCCCCGAATGAGGACAAGCCGCAGCTGCCCGATCTGTCCAAGGTCGTGCCGATCCGCCCGCCGGGCTTTTGCACCGGCTGCCCGGAACGCCCGATCTTTGCCGCGCTGAAGATGGTGCAGCAGGATCTGGGCAAGCACCAGATCACCGCCGATATCGGCTGCCATCTCTTCGGCTCAATGCCGCCCTTCTATGTGGGCGGCGCGACCATGGGCTATGGGCTTGGGCCTGCCGCCAACGGCGCCTTTGACGGCGGGGGCGAACGGCGGCCGATCAGCATCATCGGGGACGGCGGGTTCTGGCATAACGGCCTGTCCTCCTCGATCGGGAACATGGTGTTCAACAAATCCGACGGGCTGGTCGTCGTCGTGGACAATTACTATTCCGCGGCGACGGGCGGGCAGGACATCCTGTCCAGCCGGGCTGACAACGATACCAAGGCGACGCAGCACCCCATCGCGGATGCGATCAAAGGCGTGGGCGTCAAATGGGTGCGCCAGATCGACCGCACCTATGACGTGCCCAAGCTGAAAGCCACCCTGACCGAGGCGCTGACCACCGATGCGAAGGGGCCGAAGGTCATCGTCGCCAGCAGCGAATGCATGCTGAACAAGCAGCGCCGCGAACGCCCGCTGAAGGCGCAGGCCATCAAGGAAGGCCGCCGCGTCGAAGCCCCCCGTTTCGGCGTGGATGAGGCGGTCTGCACCGGCGACCACGCCTGTATGCGCCTGTCCGGCTGCCCCTCTCTGGGGCTGAAGCACACCGATGACCCGCTGCGCGACGATCCCGTCGCCCGGATCGACCAGACCTGCGTCGGCTGCGGCAATTGCGGCGAGGTGGCGGATGCCGCCGTCCTTTGCCCCAGCTTCTACCGCGCCGATGTGGTCCACAACCCCAAGGGCGCCGAGAAATGGTGGGCCGGGAAACGCGCGGCCCTGATCGGCTGGCTGGCCCGCCGCCGGTCGTCCAGAACGCTGGAGTTCGCGGCATGACCCTGCAAGAGGTGATCCGGGCACGGAAGCCGGATGAAAAGCTGGCGCAGATCGTCAAGGTCGCGATCTATGCCGTGGGCGGCCAGGGTGGCGGCGTGCTGACCGGCTGGATCGAGGATCTGGCGCGAAGCCAGGGTTACGCCGCGCAGGCCACCAGCGTGGCCGGCGTCAGTCAACGCACCGGCGCCACGATCTATTATGTCGAAATGGCCCCGGCGGCAGGTGGGACGCCCGTGTTCAGCCTGATGCCCGCGGCGGGCGATGTGGATGTGATGATCTCGGCCGAATGGATGGAAGCCGGGCGCGCCATCATGCGCGGCTATGTGACGCCGGAGCGGACGACCCTCATCGCCTCGACCCATCGCAATCTGGCGGTCAGTGAGAAGATGGTGCCGGGGGATGGCGTGGCCGATGCCGAAGCCGTGCGCGAGGCGGCGATCCAGTCGGCCAAGCGGCTGATCGCGGCGGATTTCGAGACGGCGGCGGTCAAGGCGGGGTCGGTGATTTCCTCCACCCTGTTCGGGGCGCTGGCGGCTTCGGGCGCGCTGCCCTTCCCGCGCGCGGCCTATGAGGACACGATCCGCCATTCGGGCGGCAAGGGGATCGAGGCCAGCTTGCGCGCCTTTGCGGCAGGCTATGACGCCGCGCTGCAGGGCGACATCGGCCGCGATACGCCCGCCCCTGCCCCGCAGGCCACCCGTGCGCAAGGCCCGGCCCGGCTGATGGCGCGCTGGCAGGCACTGGAGGCACGGGCGGCCGCCCTGCCCGCCCCGGTGGCCGAGATGGCCGCCCATGGCCTGCGCAAGGTGGTGGAGTTTCAGGACCTTGCCTATGGCGCCGAATATCTGGACCGGCTGGATGCCGTGCTGGCCCGCGACCGCGCGCCGCACGATCTGTCGCGTGAGGCGGCGAAGTATCTGGCCAATGCCATGTGCTATGATGATGTGATCCGGGTGGCCGATCTGAAAACCCGCGGCGCGCGCTTCACCCGCATCCGGGGGGAAATGGGGGCGAAAGAGGGACAGTTGATGCAGCTGACCGAATTCATGCACCCAAGGGCCGAAGAAATCGCCGGGATGTTGCCCCGCGGTCTGGGCGCAAGGGTCGAGGCCAGCCCGAAATGGATGGGCCGGTTGAACCGCGTCTTCAGCCGCGGCCGCCGCATCCGCACCGACAGCCTCCGCGGCTATCTGATGCTTTACACCCTTGGCGGGATGAAATTCTGGCGCCGCCGCACCCTGCGCCACGCGCAGGAGGTGGCCCATCTGGACCGCTGGATCGCCATGGCACTGGCCGAGGTGGACCGCGACTATGCGCTGGCGGTGGAAATCGTGAAGTGCCGCCGTCTGATCAAGGGCTACAGCGACACCCATGCCCGCGGCCTGTCCAAGTTCGACCGGGTGACCGAGGCGATTGCGCTGGTCCGCACCCGCCCCGATGCCGCCGACTGGGCCCGCCGCCTGCGCGAAGCGGCGCTGAAGGATGAAGAGGGCAAGGCACTGGACGGCGCGGTGCAGACGATCCGCAGCTTCCTTTAACCGCCCGCACGGCGCCAGACCCGCCAGCCCGCCCAGACGAACAGCGCCAGAAGCAGCAGCTGGGCCACCAGAAACGGCGGTTCGGCCCCGGTCGGGGCCAGCGCCTTCAGCGGCGGCAGCTTGGTGAAGGCCTGCGCCACGGTGACAAAGGCCATGAAGAAGGTGCTGACCACGATTCCCGTCGCAAAAAGCCGCGCCCAGATCCCGCGCAGGTGAAAGCCATAGCGCGCCACGGCCATGCCGATCAGCACAGCCGTGGCCAGAATGCCCACGGCCACGGCGGGCGTCACCCCCGGCAGCGGGAACAGAAAGCCGGTACCCACGACAAAGGCCGTCAGCACGACAAAAACCCGGGTCCACAGTGCCGGTGTGGGGGCGAAATAGGCGCCGATGGCCACAAGCCCGAAGGCAAGGGCCAGAAAACTCGATCCGGTATGCACAAGAAGCAGGGTCTGCTGATCCATCTGGCTCTCCGCTGGCGGAACGCGGCGGGATGCCGCCAGTGGATGCTGCCTTGAATCACGGCTTTGTGATACGGAAATCGCGCGCAGCGGCAGGCCACACCTCAGGGGCGCGGCTTGTCATCCCAATCCTTGGTCAGAATTCGGTTTGCGTCGCCCTGCGGATCCTCGAACTGCCGGGTCCGCATCGCCCAGAAGAAGGCGGCCAGCCCGATGCCGCCCAGCAGCAGCGAGACGGGAATCAGGATGCCCAGAATTTCCATTACTTCAGCCTCAGCGCATTCAGGGACACGGTGATCGACGACAGCGACATGGCCAGCGCCGCCGCAAGCGGCGTGGCATGGCCCATCAGCGCCAGCGGCACCGCCACCACGTTATAGCCGCCCGAGATCAGGAAGTTCTCGACAATCCGCTTGCGCGACTGGCGGCTGATCCGCAGGGCATCGGCAATGGGTGCCATATCCTGCCCCAGAAGCACGATGTCCGAGGCAACCCGCGCCGCATCCAGCGCGGTGGCGGGCGACACCGACACATGCGCCGCGGCCAGCGCGGCCGTGTCGTTCAGCCCGTCGCCCACCATCAGCACATGCGCGCCTTCGGCCTTCAGCGCGGCCACGCGGGCGGCCTTTTCTGCCGGCAGCACCGCGGCGGACCAGTCTTCGATCCCCAGCCGGGCCGCAAGCGCCCTGACCGCGGCCGGGCTGTCGCCCGACAGCAGGATGACCCGATGTCCGGCGCGGGTCAGCGCAGCCATTACCTCGGTGGCACCCGGGCGCAGCCGGTCGGCGAAGGTAAAGGCGCGGGGGGTGCCCTCGCCTGTGCTCAGATAGGTGGCCGTTTCGGCCACGCCCTCAGCCCCGCACCATTCGGCGCGGCCAAGGCGGACGGGGCGGCCCTTCCAGACCCCCTCGACCCCATAGCCGGGCACTTCGCGGATGTCCTCTACCCGGGCCGGGCGAATGCCGCGGGCGCGGGCGCCGTCTGCCAAAGCCCGGGCGAGCGGATGGGCGGAGGCCCCGGCCAGCGCCAGCGCCACCTCCACCGCCGGAACGGGGTGGCTGTCCAGATTGGTGGGCTCCGGCGTGCCCATGGTCAGGGTGCCGGTCTTGTCGAAGACGACGGTATCCACCTCGGCCAGCCTTTCCAGCGCGGTGCCGTGCTTGATCAGCAGGCCCTTGCGGAACAGCCGCCCGCTGGCCGCCGTCACCACCGCCGGAACGGCTAGGCCAAGCGCGCAGGGGCAGGTGATGATCAGCACGGCGGCGGAGATATTCACCGCATAGCGCAGATCGCCCCCGGTGGCCCACATCCAGTAGCCGAAGGCGCTGAAGGACAGGACATGCACCAAGGGCGAATAGGCGCGCGAGGCGCGTTCCGCCAGCGAGGTGTAGCGGGTGCGCGCCGCCTCGGCCACGGCGACCAGATCGGCCATGCGGTGCAGGCTCGAGTCCTTGCCCGCCGCGGTCACCCGCAGGGTCAGGGGGCCGGTCAGGTTCACCTCACCGGCAGAGACCACGGTGCCGGGTTCCACGGCCACGGGCAGTGTCTCACCGGTCAGAAGGCTGCGGTCCAGTTCCGACCAGCCCTCGGCCACCACGCCATCCACCGGCATCCGGCCGCCGGGGCGCACCAGCACCAGATCGCCCACGGCCACCTCGGCAATCGGGCGAGTCACCTCGGCGCCATCCACCAGCACCACGGCGCGCGGCACCTCCAGCGCGGCCAGTTCCTGCGCGGCCGAACGCGCAATCGCCCGGGTGCGGTGGTCCAGATAGCGGCCCAGCAAAAGGAAGAAGCACAGCATCACCGCCGCATCGAAATAGGCGTGATGGCCGGAATTGATCGTCTCGAAGACCGAGATCGAGGAGGCAAGGATCAGCGCCAGCGAGATCGGCACATCCATGCCCAACCGCCCCGCCCGCAGGCTGCCCCAGGCCGAGCGGAAGAACGGCTGGCCGGAGAACACCACCGTGGGCAAAGCGATGGCGCCGGAAATCCAGTGGAACAGATCGCGCGTCACCCCGTCCGCACCGGACCAGACCGCCACGGACAGAAGCATGACGTTCATCATGGAAAAGAACGCCACGCCCAGACGCATCAGCAGGTCACGGGTCTGCCGGTCCGTCTCGGTCGAAGACAGAAGGCCGGGGTCCAGCTCATGCGCCTCATACCCCTGCCGGGCCAGTTCCGCGATCAGATCGGCGGGCCTCACCTCGGCCCCGGCCTGCACCGAAACACGCTTCAGCGTCAGGTTTAGCCGGGCCGACTGCACCCCCGGCATCCGATGCAGCGCGGATTCGACGGTGGAGATGCAGGCCGCACAATGGGCCGTGGGCAGGGACAGCATGATCCGCGCCTCGTCCTGCACCGCCATCTGCGCGATGCGCTCTGCCGAAGGTGCCGCCACACAGGCCGGGCAGGCCGACAGCCCGCCGCGCATCCCCTCGGCCCCGATCCTGTCGCCCGCGATGGACATGGCCTAGCTCCGCACCAGAAATTCTTCGCGCTTCTCGAACAGGGTGCCATCCTTGGCCTTCGCCGTCACCCGGATCATCCAGGGGCCCGGCGCCAGCGGCACCTCGGCCTCATAGATTCCATCCAGCCAGGTGAAGGCGGGGCGGACATCCTGCTCGGCCTCGGTCGTGCGGCCGATCAGCACGGACAGTTCGCCGACCTCGACCGGATTGCCCGCGGCATCGGTGAAAGCCAGCTTCATCCGGCCGCGTTCGTAGAGATGCGAGAAGGTCCAGCCAAGCGCCTCCTGTGCGGCGCGTTTCTTGTTGAATTCCTGGCTGGCGACATAAGAATTTTCCACTTCCAGTCCGGGAAAGGTGGAAACCGCCTTGAAGGCCATCAGCATATTGACCGCGATGATCACGCTGAAGGCGCCAACAGTGACAACCAGCATGTGGCGTCCGGTGAATTCGGCCATCATTTCGCTCCGGTTCCGTTGAAGACCGTATTCTTCTGCACACGGTCGCTGGAGGGTTGGGCGGGCGTGCCCTCATCGGCCACCCAGATCTGGATATCGGTGATCCCGGCCGTGGCGGCGGGGCTGCCGGGGGCTGCGGTGATATAGACCCGAACCTGCGCCGTCTCGTTCGCGGGCACAAGGATACGCTGCGCCTCCACCCCCTCAACCGCCACATCCAGCGGGACGGGGGCCGAAACCGAGATGTCGAACCAGCGTTCCTCGCCATGCTGGTTGCGCAGCCGCAGATCATAGGTGTTGCGGATGGTGCCATCGGACAGGGTGACATAGACCGGGTTGCGGACCGGCGTCACACTGACGTCAATCTCGGCCCGCAGGAACAACGCCACCACCAGCCCGATGCCGACCCCGGCCCAGAGGACGGTGTAAAGCACCGTCCGCGGGCGGAGGATATGGCTCCAGATGCTGCGGGGGGGCTGGCCGCCGCGCTCGCGCGCCTCATCCGTCAGGGCGACATAGCCGATCAGGTCGCGCGGCTTGCCGATCTTGTCCATCACATCGTTGCAGGCGTCGATGCACAGGCCGCAGGTGATGCAGGCCAGCTGCTGGCCATTGCGGATGTCGATCCCCATCGGGCAGACGTTCACGCAGGCCATGCAGTCGATGCAGTCGCCGTTGCCTTCGACGGTCTGCTTGCCCCGCGGCTCTCCCCTCCATTCGCGATAGGCGATGGTGATGGTGTCCTCATCCATCATCGCGGCCTGAATCCGCGGCCAGGGGCAGGCGTAGATGCAGATCTGTTCCCGCGCGAAACCGCCGAAGGCAAAGGTGGTCAAGGTCAGGATCAGCATGGTCGTATAGGCCACCGGATGGGCATTGCCGGTCACCAGATCGACCAGCAGCGTCGGCGCATCGGTGAAATAGAAGACCCAGGCGCCGCCGGTGGCCAGCCCGATCAGGAACCATGCCGTCCATTTCACCGCCCGTTTGCGGATCTTCTCGGCATCCCATTTCTGGCGGTGCAGGCGGATGCGGGCGTTGCGGTCGCCCTCGACCCAGCGTTCGACAAGGATGAACAGGTCGGTCCAGACGGTCTGCGGGCAGGCATAGCCGCACCAGACCCGCCCCGCAGCCGAGGTGAAGAGGAACAGCCCCAGCCCCGCCATGATCAGCAAACCGGCCACGAAATAGAATTCATGCGGCCAGATCTCGATCATGAAGAAGAAGAACCGCCGGTTCGCCAGATCGACCAGAACCGCCTGATCGGGCAGGTTCGGCCCACGGTCCCAGCGCAGCCACGGGGTGATGTAGTAAATCCCCAGCGTGATCGCCATGATCCACCATTTCGCGGTGCGGAAGGCGCCCTTGACGCGGCGGGGGAAGATCGGCTCACGCGCCGCATAAAGGCTGGGCGGGCTGGCTTCGGGAGTGCTCACCGAATATCTCCGGAATCGTATGCGAGTTTTGTCCTGCTATCGCAGAGCTTGGGCGCTGCGGCATTGACCTGCATCAATAGTGCACAGCGGACAGAGGTTTGATCGGACAACCGGCCGCAGGTCGCTTTGCCGCAGTGTAATATCTGGCAGGGCTGTAGTGGGGAGGGCTGTATCGGGGAGGGCTGTGCCCCGCCCCCCGAGGAAACGCGCGAACAGGGTGGAGGGCGGGGCTGCGACCCGGCAGAACCGGCGTCAGCTCCGGGATTCGCACGATCCGCCGCCGCCCGCCTTGACCTGTGTCAATCGCGGCGCGATCCCGCAAAGGATTGACGTGCGGTTTTCATCAGCCAGCGCGCGAAGACGCGGGCAGCCGGCCGCAGCGGACCCAGCCGCTGCACCAGCCAGTAATGCTCCGCCGGGCCGACCTCGGCCAGCATGACCAGCCGTCCCGCCGCCAGATCCTCCTCGATCAGCAGCCGCGCAGCCAAGGCCAGCCCCTGCCCTTCGCGCACCGCCTGCAAAAGCATGGGCGCCGGAAGGTAGACGGTGGCCCCGGGTGGAAGGCTCTGCCCGTGCCGGGCCAGAAGATCGGTGTGGCAGGGGCAGTTCGGCTCGGTCAGCCAGGGAAGGCGGGCCAGCGCCGCGAAATCGCCCGGCGTTACCCCCTGCGCCAGATCGGGCGTGCCCACGACGATCATCGCACTCGGCACCAGCGGCTGCGCCTCCAGATCGGGCCAGTCTCCGCGGCCGAACCGGATCGACAGATCCACGCCGCCCGGCACCAGCGGCCGGTCCAACGCCATGGAGTCCAGCCGCAGCTCCACCCCGGGATGCGCCTTGCGGAAATCAGGCAGGCGCGGCAGCAACCAGGACGAGGCGAAGCCCTGCGTCAGCGTCAGCTGCACCGGACGCAGGGCATCGGCGCCGGTCAGCTCGGCCACCACCCGCGCCATGCCGCCGAAACCCGCGCGCAGTTCTTGGGCCAGAACCTGTCCATCCGTGGTGATCTGCGGCAACGGGCCGGAGCGGTCCAGCAGCGACAGACCCAGATGCGATTCCAGTGCACGTATCTGCTGGCTGATCGCGGCATGGGAAACGTTCAGCGCCTGACCCGCCGCTGTCATGGAGCCGGTCTCGGCCCATGCAGCAAAGGCGCGCAGGGCGGCCAGAGGGGGAAGATTGCGCCAGATGTCCATGTAAGCCCGACTTACAGCCCGTGAAAAGGATGAGCTGGCAATGTCCCGGGAAACGCCGGAAAAGCAAGGCCATTGAAGCCTGACCCGGATCACTTGCCCGGGATTTGAACCAAGTCGCTTTTCAGCAGTGTAACGGTTGTGCGCGGGCGTTCCCCCCTGCCGCGGCCGTCATTCCCGGCAAACGGGTGCGCAGCGCTGTCCGGGTCCTTTCCCGGCGCCCGGGACGCAGAGGCACGGCGCAAATGAGAAGGGGGCCCGTCGGGCCCCCTTCCGTTTCTCCGGCATGGGCCGCAGGTTATTCGCCCCCACCCAGCGAATGGACGTAGTAGGACACCGCGCGGATATCGTCTTCGGTCAGCCGCTCGTTCCAGTTGGGCATCACGCCATAGCGGGCATAGGTCACCGTTTCGGTGATCGCCTCGCGTGAGCCGCCGTAGAGCCAGACCGCATCGGTCAGCTTCGGCGCGCCCTGCGCCCGGTCGCCCGAACCGTCATCCATGTGGCAGGCCGCGCAATTGTCGGCAAAGACCTGCGCCCCTGCCGTGGCCTTGGCCGCGTCATGCTCCTGCCCGGAGATCTGCAGCACATATTCCACCACATCGCCGATCTGGGTCTTGTCCAGCAGGCCATCGGCGCCGAATTTCGGCATCTCCGAGTAACGGGCGTCTGCATCGGTGGTGTTGCGGATGCCATGCGTCACGGTCAGGTGGATATCCTCCATCGTGCCGCCCCAGAGCCAGTCATCGTCCAAGAGGTTAGGATAACCCAGCTGCTGCACCCCCGCCGCGCCGGATCCATGGCATTGCGCGCAGTTGGTGCGGAAGACGGCGGCGCCCGCGTTTTCGGCATAAGAGGCCAGCGCCGGATCATCCTTGATCGCGTTCAGATCGGTGGCGATCAGCTTGGCCTTCACCTCGGCATTGCGGGCATCCCAGCCGGCGATTTCCGCCGCCACCAGATCCCGGTTCTTGGTGCCGCCCAGCAGGCCCTGCGTGGCCTGCGTCACCAGCGGCCAGGCCGGATAGGCGATGGTGTAGCCCACGCCCCAGACGATGCAGGCGTAGAACACCCAGACCCACCAGCGCGGCATCGGGTTGTCGAATTCCTCGATTCCGTCCCAGCTGTGGCCGGTGGTCGGAACCTCGCGCTCGACCTTGGTTACTTTCTTGGCGCACATGTCACGCCTCCGTCAGGTCAGGTTTCGGGGCTTCCGCAGCGGGCGTACGCTCGTTGCGGAAGATCGAATTGGCGATCTCGTCATGGGTCTGGCGGCTGCCCGGGCGAAACGCCCAGACGACGACCCCGGCAAAGACCAGAAACAGCGCGAGAAGGCCCCAGCTGTCCGCCATGTGGCGCAGGAAGGTGTAAATCTCCATCTTTCTGCCCCCCGTCAGCGGTTCGGATCGGGCGTGAAGGTCGAGAAATCGACCATCGTGCCAAGGACCTGGATATAGGCGATCAGCGCGTCCATCTCGGTCAGCGCGGGCTGGCCGTCGAAGTTGCGCACATTGACCGCCCGCCCGAAGGCCGCCGCGCCATAGCGTTCCTCAAGACCGGAGCTGTCGGCATTGGGGTCGGCCTGGGCCGTGAAGTCGGCCTTGGCGTTGTCGATCATGTCCTGCGTATAGGGCACGCCCACCATCGCATGGGTCTTCAGCACGTCCTGGATGTATTTTCCGTCGATCTTGCGGTTGGCCAGAAAGCCATAGGGCGGCATCAGCGATTCCGGCACGACCGACTTGGCATCGTAGAAGTGGTCCTGATGCCATTCGTCCGAGTAGCGCCCCCCCACGCGGGCCAGATCCGGGCCGGTGCGTTTGGACCCCCACTGGAACGGATGGTCATACATCGACTCGGCCGCCAGCGAGTAATGGCCGTAGCGCGTCACCTCGTCCCGCATCGGGCGGATCATCTGGCTGTGGCAGCCGTAGCAGCCTTCACGGATGTAGATGTCACGCCCCGCCAGTTCGAGAGGGGTGTAGGGACGCATCCCATCCACCTTCTCGATGGTGTTCTCGATGTAGAACAGCGGCACGATCTGCACCAGACCGCCGATGGTGACCACGATGAAGGCCAGCACCATCAGAAGCGTGGCGTGGGTCTCGATCTTCTTGTGTTTGTCAAGCAAAGCCATGGTTTGTCCCCCTTATTCCGCCGGAACGAAGGTGTTGGCGTTGACCGGGGCCTTGGCCGGCTGCGCACGGACGGTCATCCACAGGTTGTAGCACATGATGATCCCGCCGGTCAGATAGAGCACCCCGCCCAGCGTCCGCACCACCAGCATCGGGAACTTCGGCCCCAGCGTGTCGGCGAAGGCGTTGACGAGGAAGCCGTTGGCATCCACCTCGCGCCACATCAGGCCTTCCATGATCCCCGAGACCCACATGGCCGAGGCGTAGAGAACGATCCCGATGGTGGCGAGCCAGAAGTGCCAGCTGACCAGCTTCAGGCTATACAGCCCGCTGCGGTTCCACAGACGCGGCGTCAGGAAGTAGAGGGCGCCGAAGGTGATCATGCCGTTCCAGCCAAGCGCGCCGGAATGGACGTGGCCGATGGTCCAGTCGGTATAATGCGACAGGCTGTTCACCGCCTTGATCGACATCATCGGGCCTTCGAAAGTGGACATGCCGTAAAAGCCCACGGCGACCACCATCATGCGGATGATCGGGTCGGTGCGCAGCTTGTCCCAGGCGCCCGACAGCGTCATCAGCCCGTTGATCATGCCGCCCCACGACGGCATCCACAGGATGACCGAGAACACCATGCCAAGGGTCGATGCCCAGTCCGGCAGCGCAGTATAATGCAGGTGGTGCGGACCGGCCCAGATATACAGGAAGATCAGCGCCCAGAAGTGGATGATCGACAGCTTGTAGCTGAAGACCGGCTTTTCCGCCTGCTTGGGGATGAAGTAATACATCATGCCCAGAAAGCCCGCGGTCAGGAAGAAGCCCACGGCGTTATGGCCATACCACCACTGGATCATCGCATCCTGCACGCCCGAGGTGACCTGCACCGAGGCAGAGCCCAGGATCGAGACCGGGATCGCCATGTTGTTCACAAGGTGAAGCATCGCGATGGTGATGATCATCGACAGGTAGAACCAGTTCGCCACATAGATATGCGGCTCTTTCCGCTTGTAGAGGGTGCCGGCATAGACGGCGAGGAAGGCCACCCAGACGGCGGTGATCCAGATGTCGATGTACCAGACCGGCTCGGCATATTCCTTGCCCTGCGTGCCGCCCAGAACATAGCTGGACGCGGCCAGCACGATCATCAGGTTCCAGCCCCAGAACACGAACCAGCCCAGATTGCCGCCCCAAAGCCGCACGGCGCTGGTGCGCTGCACGACATAGAAGGCGGTGCAGATCAGGGCGTTGCCGCCGAAGGCGAAGATCACCGCGCTGGTGTGCAGCGGGCGCAAGCGGCCGAAGTTGCCGATGCCCTGAAGAAATTCGAAATTGAGCCACGGAAAGGCCAGCTGGGCGGCAATGACCACGCCCACCAGAAACCCGACCACCCCCCAGAAAGCGGTCGCGATGACCCCTGCCCGCACCACGCCGTCCGCGTATTCGTTCGGAGTGGCTACCTTGGGCTCACCGATGCCGCGCAGCACCACCACGAAGGTGATACCAGCCGCAAGCATGACGGTGATTGCGTTGACCATATAGGCCAGATCGTGCGCATAATTGGCGGCGATCGCGGCAAGAACCGCAACCGCGCCAAGCACGATCAGCTTTACGTAATCCCACATTTTGCGTCCCTTCGTCTTTATTTTTCCGGGCAGGGCGAACGCGACTCGTCCCCTGAACAGAGTTTTCGACTAGAATGCTTCTGTAACCAGCTCAACCGCCGCGCCTTGATCTGCGTCAACACGTCTCTGCGGCAGATTTGACCTCAATCAAGGCGGGTGAGCTATTCTGCACCCAGACTGCGACACACAAACCCGCAGGAGGCAAACATGGCCTACAAATCTCTTCTCACCCTGGCCTCATCGGCCGAAGGCGTGGCCGCCGCAGTGGATGCGGCGGCAAGGGTCGCATTGGCGTCGGACGCGCATCTTGATGCGCTGGCGCTTGGGGTGGACCGGTCGCAGATCGGCTATTCCTATGTCGGTTCCGGCGCGGTGATCCTGCAGATCGCCATGGAACGGGCCGAGGAAGAGGCCCGGCTGAACGGAAAGGCGCTGAAGGATGCGCTGGCGGCGCAGGGGCCGGACCTGCGCTTCTCGCTGGATTCGGCGGTGGCGCAGCTGGGCGCGCTGACCGATCTGGTCTCGTCACGCGCGCGCTATGCCGATCTGGTGGTTCTGCCCAAACCCTATGGCAAGGGCAGCGGCCCCGAGGCTGAAGCTGTGATTGAGGCCGCGATGTTCGAAGGGCAGGCCCCGGTTCTGGTGGTGCCCGAGCGCGGCTTTGCCGCCGGCGCTGCCCCGCGCCGCGTGGTGCTGGCCTGGAACCAGAGCCGCGAGGCGCTGGTCGCCGCCCGCCGCGCGCTACCGTTCCTGAAGGCGGCCGAACAGGTGGTGATCACCATCGTCGATCCCCCCGCCCACGGACCTGAACGGTCTGACCCCGGCGGCATGCTGTGCCAGTTGCTGGTGCGCCATGGTGTCAAGGCCGAGGTCGCCGTTCTCGCCCGCACCCTGCCCCGGATCTCGGACGTGCTGGCGCGGCAATGCCAGGATCTGGACGCCGACCTTCTGGTCATGGGCGCCTACGGCCATTCCCGCTTCCGCGAGGCGATTCTGGGCGGCGCGACCCGCAACATGCTGGAAAGCGCGCAGGTTCCGCTCTTTCTGGCGCATTGACCCGTCCCCGGCCGCCCACCCCAGGGCGGCCCCTTCGCGACGCAGCAGGCACCATGAAAGTGGTGCCGGTGAAGGGACTCGAACCCCCGACCCCATCATTACGAATTGTTTTCCTTAGCAATATCAATGTATTGGAGCGCGACTGACAGCGTTGCAGCAACCATCACAACGCCTTGGCAGGCCTCGTCTTTCCCGAACTTCAGGCTTGCACGCCGTTGGACACCGCCGGGCCGCACCGCATGGCGCTTCCATACTATGGCCCTACAGATTTTCGTTTGCCCTACTAAAACTCGAGGGGTCAAACCGGCAGCTTCTATTTGCTTTAGCTGGCTGGTCCCGCACTCTCTACGCTGCCTTGCCCCCAGCCCACCCCACCCCATCAACGGGCCGCTCAGAACCCAGCTGGCAGGCCGCCCTCCAGTGGACCCCTCTGTGGCGCATCTGTGATCCTTCTTGAACTGGCACCCCCGCCAAGGCACTGTTCCGTCACGACACCGGGAGGCCAACGCTTTGCAGACAGACGATTTTTCTATTGAAACCATTTTGGCAGAAAGCCATCGCTTCATGGTTCCGCTGTATCAGCGCAAGTACCAGTGGGCTGATGATCGCCTTACGCCCTTTTGGGATGATGTCGAAGCAAAGGCGACGGAAGTGCTCGAAGGCAACAGTCGCTTCCAGCACTACATGGGCGCGCTCATCCTCTCGCCCCTTGGGGAAGGATCGCAGATCGGCATTACACCGCGAATGCAGATCGTAGATGGTCAACAGCGGCTGACCACGTTTCAGCTATTCCTTGCGGCACTCAGAGAAATAGCGAGAGAAAACGAACTGCCAGAAGTCATTGAACAGGTGAATGGATACCTTTTCAACGTTCCACGATCAAAAGACACTGACCCTCTCGTCAGGTTCAAGCTGACACCGACGCCATCCGACCGCGAGGTCTTCCACGACATCATCGACAGCCCTTACCGGGAGGTGCGGATCAAGTACAACCGGTACTACTGGGGCGGTGGGGTGCCAAAGAACACGCCCGTTCGTGCACTGCGCGCCTATGTCTTGTTCCTTAACTTCATCAGACAATTTGCACTGACCGGTCCCACGGATGTGCAGCGGGAGGAAGAAGACGGCGACGAACCGAAGTCTACCGAACGCGCGCCCAAGGAACTGATCGAACAGCGCCTCGACGCTCTGCTACGTGCCGTCCTCGCACAGATGAAGCTGGTCGTTATTACGCTTGGTGAAGGCGATGATGCACAGGTCATCTTTCAGTCGCTGAACTCGCAGGGGCTACCGTTGCTGGCCATGGATCTTGTCCGCAACAACATTTTTCATCGTGCGGAAAGGCAAAGCGCTTCAACTGAGGAATTGTACAAGGAGCTGTGGGACCCATTCGACGATTACTGGTGGAAGGAGAACGCACCGAACGCGAGACCGATGCGACCTCGGATCGACCATTTCTTGGCTCATGTTCTCGCCGCCGAAACCGGGGCCTCCATCGCCATGCGCGAGTTGTATTCGGAGTACCGAGCGTTTGCGACGCCACGCGGTAAACCGCGCTTCCCAGATGTCGAAGATGAACTCAAGTTGTTGCAAAGACACGCGCCCATCTACGAAACGCTAGAAGGTAGAAAGAGTGCGAATCCGACGATGGCATGGTTGGGTCGAAAGCTGGCAACGTGGCAACTAACGACGGCCTACCCGGTGATGATGCAGGTAGCGTCGGCGGGCCTGCCAGAAGCCGAACAGGATCGGATCGCACGGCTCATTTATTCCTATGTGGTTCGCCGCGCGGTCTGTGAAATGACCAACAAGAACCTGAACAAGCTGTTTCAGGCAATTTCTCAGCGCTTCTATGAAGATACGCCTTCCTATGACTTGCTTCGTACCTTCTTCCTCAGCAGGTCAGGAGAAAGCTCCCGCTTCCCAAACGACGACGAGTTCAAACGCGCCATTTTGACAAAGCCTGTCTACCGAAACGCACCCGGCGAAAGGAACAAGGACATCCTGTGGGAGCTTGAACTTGCAAGCCGGTCAAAGTTCTCTGAGACGGCGGCCAGAGCTAGCGGCCTGTGGACAGAGCATGTTCTTCCGGTGTCATGGAATGAGGATTGGCCCTACGCAGAAGGCGATTTTGTGGCTAGGGGTTCCGCTGACCCAAGGGCTGACGCACGGGATGCATTGCTGCAAACCTTGGGAAACTTGACCCTCATCACTGGTGCGCTGAATATCTCTTCGGGCAACAAAGGGTTCATGCAGAAGCGCGAGAAGTTCGAGGAGCACACATCCTTGTTCTTGAACAAGTGGTTCACCAAACGAACAGCCTGGACCGAAGCAGATATCAGAGAACGCGGCGAGCATCTTGCGGAGAAGGCTGTATTGATCTGGCCCAGCCCGGAAGTCTGATCACTTCTAGAATGTAATCGAACGGTTAGAAGCGGGCCATAACAGCCCGCCTCTAGGTTACTTGCGCTTGCGGTCCGGTGCTTGGGTAAGCGCCGAAGCCGCCACGCTCTTCACGGCCTTCGGGGTCTTGGGGTTGGCCAACAGCTTGGCAGCCTTGGAAGCAACCCGGCGCGATGTGCTTTCGTTCTTTGCCATCACACATCCCCCTTACGCGTGCTGGATCAGCGTCCAAGTCACCGCTTTCCCGCCATAGGGCGGCATGCGGTTCCCCTTGGCGATGGGAGCGGTAGTACTGGGGGTTCCCACGACCTTCCATACACCGCTTTCCGGGCAGGCCTCACCAGTCTTTGCTGTCGTGCCCAGAGGGGCACGGGTCTTCGCTGCGTAGTTCACGATTGGTCTCCTTATGCTCCGGCGTCCGTGTTTGGCTATCCGGTTTCGTATAGATATATCGAACGCTTCACTTCGTCAACCCATGTGGTATGATTGCGTATCACACGACCTTACGGCGCACCTCTGGCTGGTGCGCCGTAATGATTCTGGGAGGAAGATTCATGTCGTTTGCCACGAGGCTGAACCAGCTCAGGCTTCGCAAAGGTCAATCATTACAAGATGTTGCTGATGCTATAGGCGTATCGAAGACCCATATTTGGGAGTTGGAGAAGGGACGCAGCGACAACCCTTCGCTGGAAATGCTCACCAAGCTCGCGAACCACTTTGGGGTGACCATCCGAAGCTTGGTCGGTGAAGACCCCGAATCGTCAGAGGACGAAAAGCTAGCGATGATGTTCCGGCAGGCCGGTGAACTAGGCCCAAACGACCGCGCTGTGCTGGAAGACATGATCCGTTCAATGGTTGCGAGGAATCAGAAGCGTGGCGCTGAAAATTGAAAGAATGGAAATTGACGATGCAGGCGCAAATCCAAAGAAACTGGCAGAGTCCATCGTAAAACAGCTTCCACCAGGAACACAGGCGGTACCAGTGAGGGAAATCGCTAAGGCGATTGATATCTATGAAATCCGTGAAGCTGCACTCGATGGGCTAGAAGGCGGCCTAATCGTTCCTGAAAACAAGGCCAACGGTGCGATCTTGGTACACGCTGATCGGCCTGAGACCCGCAAACGCTACACAATCGCGCATGAGATTGGCCACTATGTGAACCCAAACCATCGCGCCAGTAGCCCTGAGGGCTTCAGATGCTCGCGCAAAGATATGGCGATCCACTCGGCAAAGACGGGCGACAGGCACGCCAAGATGGAGGCCGAAGCCAATCAGTTTGCTGCTGAACTGCTGATGCCCGACTCCTACGTGAAATCCTTCATGCGGCGGAGAATAGGTGCCGACCTCGAACATGTCATCGCAATGGCTGAGTGGTTTGAGGTAAGCAAGGAGGCAGCAGCGCGTCGATACATTTCAAAGTTAGATGCGCCTGCTGCAATTGTATTTTCGTGCAACGGTCAGATTCGCTACATCCAACCAAATAGCGCTTTCCCTAGGATGTCGCTTTGGAACGGTGCGCCGGTTCCTGAGGGCTCTCTGTCTGCCACTAGCCGTGCAGCAATTGGCAAGGTAACTGATACGGTCGAGATACATGGACATCTTTGGCTGGAACGCTCCGCGGGACTGTCATTGGGCGAGCAGACTGTCGCGCAGCAGAATGGTTATCGTATGACGTTGTTGACGGTTGAGCAGTTGGATGCAGATGGAGAAGAGGAAGAGGAAAACTGGCAAGCACCACGCTTCAGGTGACACCACATTACCTGATAACTCTTTATCCAACGATCTTGCTGTTCGTCCCTTATCCGCGCGCGTGAGGAAACGGTTTGCTTCGACCGAACCCATATTCCAGCTGATATTGCCCCACATCAATCCCCTCTACTATGTGTCATCCATTTTGGCGTCAGCGCTATTCTTCCGATTGACCCGATTAAAGATTTCTCTCGCTAGGTGCTCATGGGCCGCCGAACGAAAATCCTTATCTGTCATGACCCGCGAGAAGATTTCGTCATTCCCTTCCATACGGTCGATGAATAGTTCATCAAGCATCCGTTCCAAGTAGGACGAAAAGTTTGCCAGATTGTTCGCTTTGGCCGCTTCGACGATCTTCTCATCTTCTTGTGCGCTAGCGCTGATCTGGTCAAAGAAAAGTTGATCGGCTTCGGTAAAATCTGTTCCGAAACGCTCATTCAACTTGCTGATTAGGCTTGAGAGGATCACCTCATCATCTGGCGTCCGAGCCGTTCCAACGTCGGTGGGTCCTTTAAGCGGATCGGCTTCGCCGTCCCTGAGGTCGATGGAGCCTTCGGTCATCTGCTGGAGCCGGAAGTAACGAAGCGCAACTTCATCATCCAACACAAATGCCTTTCCGTCACCCGGAGGTGGCAGCTTGGCAAGCAGATTGCGCACAAAGGCGTATAGCTTCTCAAGCTCACTGTCCTGATATGGAATGATCTGCGAAAGGAACGCATAGAGATTTCGATAGGCGGTCAGCTGACCCCGAAACTCGTCTTGCTCCGCTTCTTCGCGCTCGCTGAACCTCTGCACCACAGCATCAAGAACGGCGTTCATCAGGCGATGGTCGGTGGCCGAATGATCGCGGCGTTTTCGATACCAAACCTCTGCAAAGCCATTCACGTCCGCAGGAGCGAAGATTGCCCAGCTAAGAAGCTTATACTGCAACTCCGATAGCCTGTGCGGGTCTGCATTCTCGCCTATGGGCGTCGTTTCGTAATAGGTGTTGATTTCCACTGAGAAGTGACCCGGGTTTTCCATCGAGATTTGACCCACCTCTGATTATGGATTTCGGTTCAGTTTTGGGTCAAGGGCGGGTTTCACTCCTTCTTTTTTCGGGCTGTTGCGGCT
>NZ_JBMSDW010000022.1:0-58586 GCF_049445895.1 Neotabrizicola sp. VNH66 | reverse complement strand
CATCTGACCACGGGCGAGGGGTTCGGCATCACCGAGGCCTTTGCCCGCATGGGCGCGCGCGCCACGGGGGAACTCTGCGTGCATTACCTGTGGTTCGACGCGGCCCGCGACGGTGAACGGCTGGGCGCACGGATGAAGGTGAACCCGCCGATCCGGGTGGGCGCCATCGGCGGCCTCTGGCAGGCCATGGCTGCGGATCAGGTGGCCTTCGTCTCTTCCGACCATTCCAGCTGGCCCATCGACAACAAGCTGACCGCCTCGATCTTCGATGCGGGTGCCGGGGTGCCGGGGCTGGAGACGCTGTTGCCCGCCTTCTTCACCCTGATGGAGGGGCAGGGGCCCGAGGCGGCGGCGCGGACGGCGGATTATCTTTGCGCCCGGCCCGCGCGGTTCTTCGGGATTGATGACCGCAAGGGCGCCATCGTTCCCGGTCGCGATGCCGATTTCGCCGTGCTGGAACAGGGCCGCTTCGTCTGGGATGAGGCGCAGGCCCATGACGGGTTGAACTGGAGCCCGTTCCATGGCGAGACCTTCACCGCCCGCGTCGCCGCCACCTGGCTGCGCGGCGCACTGGCCTGGGACGGGGCCGAAATCGTAAATCGGGCGGGCACCGGCCAATACGTGCCGCGCACCACTTCGGGCTGGTATGGAGGCTGACATGGCACCGCTGACGGCAGAGGCGCGCGGCGTCTTCGTGATTTCGGTCACCCCCTTCCGCGAGGACGGATCGCTGGATCTGGACAGCCTTGACCGGGTGACCGATTTCTATCTGGAGGCCGGGGCCGACGGGCTGACCATCCTTGGCATGATGGGCGAGGCGCCCAAGCTGACGCAGGCGGAATCGCTTCTGGTCATCGACCGGGTGATCGCGCGGGCGCAGGGCAAGCCGGTGGTGGTGGGTGTCTCGGCCCCCGGGCTGGCGGCGCTTGCGGAACTGGGGCAGGAGGCAATGGCCCGCGGGGCGGCGGGGGTCATGGTCGCCCCGCCTATGTCCTTGCGCACCGATGCGCAGATCCTGACCTATTACCGGCAGGCCTGTGGCTTTCTGGGCGCCGATGTGCCGGTGGTTTTGCAGGATTTCCCGCTGGCCACCACGGTGCAGATCAGTGATGACCTGCTGGGCCGCCTGATCGACGATCTGCCGCAGATCGTGATGCTGAAGCATGAAGACTGGCCCGGTCTGGCCAAGATCTCCCGCCTGCGCGCGGCCGAGGCGAAGGGGCGGCGCCGGATCTCTGTCCTGTGCGGCAATGGCGGGGTGTTCCTGCCCGAAGAGGTGGCCCGCGGGGCGGACGGGGCGATGACGGGCTTCGGGTTCCCGGAAATGCTGGTGCAGGTGACAGAGCTTGCGTCGAAGGGCCAGATGGACCGCGCGCAGGATCTGTTCGATGCCTATCTGCCGCTGGTGCGCTATGAGCAGCAGCCCGGTGTCGGGCTGGCGGTGCGCAAGCATGTTCTGGCCAAACGCGGCGCTATTGCCTGCGATGCGCAGCGCCAGCCGGGCGCGGTGCTGGACCCGGTGGCCCGGGCCGAGGTGGACCGGCTCTTGGACCGCCAGACGAAACGCCTGAGGGAGCTGGGCTGATGGATTACGGATTTTCGGGCCGCAAGGCGCTGGTTCTGGGGGCAAGCCGCGGCCTTGGGGCCGCATCCGCACGGCTTCTGGCGGAAGAGGGCGCGCAGGTCTTTGCCGCCTCGCGCAAGGGCGCGCTGCCGGACTGGGCGGGCGGGCTGGATGTCCTTCCGGTGGCGGTGGATCTGACCGATCCTGCGGCGGTGGCGGCTCTTGGGGTGCGGATGGCCGCGGAAGGGATCGACATTCTGGTCAACAACTGCGGCGGTCCGGCGGCAGGTCCTGCCGCAGGCCAGAGCACGGCCGCATGGCAGGCGGCCTTTGCGGCCATGGCCACCCCGGTCTTTGCGCTGACCGATGCGGTTCTGCCGGGGATGGTAGCACGGGGCTGGGGCCGGATCATCACCATCGGCTCTTCGGGCGTGATCTCTCCTATCCCGAACCTTGCGCTGTCGAACGGCGTGCGCGGCGCCGTGGCGGGCTGGTCCAAGACGCTGGCGGCCGAGGTTGCGGCCAAGGGCGTGACCGTCAACATGGTCCTGCCCGGCCGCATCGCCACCGACCGGGTGCGCGAACTGGATCAGGGCAAGGCGGGCAAATCCGGCCAGACGCTGGAACAGGTAGAGGCGGAAAGCCGTGCCGCCATTCCTGCGGGCCGCTATGGCAAGCCCGAGGAATTCGCCGCCGTCGTGGCCTTTCTGGCCAGCGCACAGGCCAGCTATGTCACCGGGTCGATGATCCGGGCGGATGGCGGGCTGTTGCGCAACCTCTGACAGGCCCCGGTATTTTCGAAGACCACCACTCCTGAAACCGGCAAGGGCGGCCCCAAGGCCGCCCTTTTCTTATTCCGCAGTCCGGCGTGGCTTCAGCGCGGGGCTGATCCCCGGCCGGGACGGGTCGCGCGCGATGCCAAGGCGCAGCGGCGTGCTGGCAAAGGCGTTCAGGAAATCCGCCAGACCGGCCACCGTCGCCTCCAGCACGGCGGCGCCGATCTCGGGCGTGGCCGCGCCCGGATCGCCGTAATAACCGCAATCATCGGCCTGAAACACCGGCGGCCAGCCGCCGCCAAAGGCGGTCAGCGGATCTTCGGGATGGCCGGGCGGAATCCAGGGCTGGATCACCCGCGGCGGCAGGTCCGCGGCGCCTTGGACGATGCGGGCGCGATCCTCGCCTTCATGCAGGGCCATCATCAGCGCGGTTTCCTGCTCGCAGGCATGGCCCGACCGCAGAAGCCCGCCGGTCAGCGCCGCCAGCCACTGCTTTTCACCCGGCGCCGAGTAATCGACCATCCCCACGGCCAGCCCATCCGTCACCAGCTGACCGCAGAGCGCGCGCAGCGGCGCGCTGTTGCCGCCATGGCCGTTCACGAACAGCACCCGCGGAAAGCCGGAGGCAAGGATCGACCGCGCCGTATCGCCCAGCACGGCCAGATAGGTTTCCAGCCGCAGGCTGATCGTGCCCGTCAGGCTTTGGTGATGGGGCGAGAAGCCGGTGGCCACGACCGGGGCCACCACCACCTCGGCGGCCGTCACCCGCATCGCGGCCAGTTCGCAGATTGCGACGGCCAGCAGGGCATCGGTTTCCACGGGCAGATGGTCGCTGTGCTGTTCGATCGCGCCGGTCGGCACGATGACAAGGGCCCCCGCCTCGCGCTTCGCGGCAAGTTCGGTGCGGCTGAGTTCGGCCCAGATCAGATCCCGCGGGGCGAAATGGCGCTGTGTTGTCATGGTCTTTGTCCCGGTTGCAGGGGCGGCCCGCCGGTCGGGCGGGCCACGCCGTCCTTACATGTCTCCCGCTTCCTTGGACGGGTTGGCGGCCACGGCGATGACCAGCCCCGCTTCGCCGATGATATGGCGGTAACGGTAGTTGACCGGCAGATACATGGCATCGCCCGGCTTGAAGATATGCTCTTCGCCATCGGTGCCGTCGGGGTTCTGGATGATCTGGCGTGACCAGCCGTGCAGGCAATACAGGATCACCTCATGCACGCCGTCGCCTTCGACCATCACGTCGAAATGCGGCATGTAGGTCGTGATGTGGAACGAGATGGAGGAGCCGTGCAGCTTCTTGGTGATCAGGCGGTGGCTGAATTCCTGCCCCTTGTGCACCCATGTCAGGGCCACATCTTCCTGCCGCGACCATTTGATCTTGCCGCCGGGGGTGTCTTCGCTCATGTCGGTTCTCCTTTGGATGGGGTTAGCGGAAGCGCGCTTCAAAGGCGTCGTGCGCGCTCCAGACCGGCAGGATCAGATCGGGGCCAAGCCCGGCGATCCTGCGGAAGGGAACGGGCCGCGCCGCCGTGACGGGCAGCACGAAATCATCATCCGGGATGCGCCCGGCCAGCCAGGGCCCCAGCTCGCGCCCAAGGGCGGTGGTCAGGGCCACACCGCGGCCGTTGCAGCCGATGGCCGCCTCCAGCCCCGGGGCAAGGCGCATCATCCGCGGCAGGAAATCCAGCGTGCCGGCGATCACCCCGGTCCAGGCATAATCGGCCCGGATCGGGGGCAGGCCGGGAACCAGCCGCGCCAGCCGCCGAGCGAACTGCCGCCGGGCCAGCGCCAGCCGCCCGGGCAGCGGCGGCACCATGCCGCCGGTCACCAGCCGCCCGTCGGGTGACCAGCGCAGGGCAAAGGTGTGCCGGCGGGTATCGGCCACCGGGGCCATGTCGGGCAGCAGGCTCTGGCGCAGGCTGCCGGGCATCACCTGTGTGGCGATCTGGAACACCCGCGCCGGGATGACCGAGGCGCGCAGGTCCGGCAGCAGATCGCCGATCAGCGCATTCGTGGTCATCAGCACCCGGCGGGCCAGGACCTGTCCGCCGGGTGTGCTGAGCCGCCAGCCCGCACCATCGGGGATCAGCGCCGTGACCGGGCTGTCGCCGTGCAGCCGGACCCCGGCGGCCACCGCCGCCCGCGCCAGTCCGCGCGCATAGGCCAGAGGCGTGATCTGCCCGCCCGAGGCGACGCGGATGCCGCCATGCAGACCCGCAATGCCGGTGCGGGCGGCCATGGCATCGCGGTCCAGCCAGTCGGCATCCACCCCCGCCTGCAAGAGGCGCGGCAGGCGGCCCCGCAGCGCCGCCTCGGCCTGCCGGGAATGGGCGGGCTGCAGCCAGCCGTTCTGCACGGCCCCGCAGTCGATGCCGTGGCGGGCGATCAGGCCGAAAACCTCTGCCCCGGACCCGGCGACCAGCCGCAGCAGGCGGTCGGCATGGGTCTCTCCCATGGCGCGGACCACATCGGTTGGTCCGATCGAGGCCTTGAGGCTGGGCACCACAAAGCCGGTGTTCCGCCCCGAGGCGCCAAAGCCCGGCTGGTGGCTTTCCAGCAGGACCACATCCAGCCCGGCCATGGCCGCATGCAGCGCGGCGGACAGGCCCAGAAACCCCGCCCCCACGATCACCACATCCGCGGTGACGGCGCCGTCCAGCGGCGCAAAGGGTGGGGCAGGCGGGGTGATGGCTTCCCAAAGAGAGCCGGTGGCTTCGGTCATCATCCCCTCACAGCGTCATGGCGGTTTCGAACCCGTCCAGAATGGCGGCTTCGATGTCGCGCGGGGCATAGGCATCGCCGATCACGCGGACGGGCAGGCCCATGCCGCGGATCACCGGCAAGAGGCTGTCCTCGGCCAGTCCGGGCAGTACGGCGACGATGGTGTCATACCGGCCATGGCCGGTGACGGTGCGGGTGAAGATGTTGTAGAACTCCACCGCGCCGCCGTCGAAGCGATGGGGCGTGACGGTGGGCCGGAAGGTCACCCCCGCCAGCAGGCATTCGCGCTGGAAATAGCTGAGGTTCTGGATCTCCAGCTTTTCGCCCGCATGAAAGGCCATGGTGGCCAGTTCGACATTGCGGCCCGCGCGGGCGAACATCAGCGCGGCGGCCATGCCCGGGGCGCGGTTCAGGTGATCGACGATCAGAACGCGCGGCCCGATGCCTGCACCCCCCGCGGCCATGTCCAGCACGGCCGCATCCAGATCCATCAGCGGCGCTGTTTCGGCCCCCGGCACCGTCAGTGGCCGCGGCCGCGCGCCGGTGGCCAGCACCACATCATCGGGGGCCAGTTCCGCGATCAATGTGGCATCGGCGCGGGTGTTCACCCGCAGGGTGACCCCCGCCCGCAGCAGCCGGTCCGCCTTGCTGTCGCGCAGGCGCAACCATTCGCCGCGGCCGTCCGGCAGGGCGGCGGTGACCATCCGCCCGCCCGGTTCTGCACCCGCCTCGGCCAGCGTGACATGGTGGCCGCGTTCGGCCGCAAGGCCCGCCGCCTCCATCCCCGCAGGGCCGCCGCCGATCACCAGCACACGGCGCGCGGCCACCACACGGGCGGGTTCGGGGTGAACCGTCTCGCGCCCGGTGCGGGGGGTGCCGACACAGCTGATGTGCCGCCCGCGGTAAAGCCGGCCGAAGCAGGCCTGCTCACAGCCGATGCAGGGGGTGATCTGTGCCGCCTGTCCCAGCCGCGCCTTGCGCGCCATATGCGGATCGGCAATCAGCGCGCGGGCGATCCCCGCCATATCGGCATCGCCCGCAGCCAGCATCTCTTCGGCGAATTCGGCGGTATGGATGCGGGTGCCGTGGATCACCGGCACATCCACCACATCGCGGATGCGCCGCGCCACCGGGCGGTAGGGGCCGGGGGGCAGGCCCATCGGCGGCTCATGCAGCATGTTGGACACCAGATCGCCATCGGTTCCCGCGCTGACATCGACGTAATCCAGCGCCCCGGCCGTCACCAGAAGCGGCACGATGGCCGCCATATCCCCGCTGGTCAGCCCGCCGGGCACCAGCTCATCGCCCGAGCAGCGGATGCCCAGCGGAATATCCGGCCCGATGGCGCGGCGCACGGCGGACAGGATTTCCATGGCAAACCGGGCGCGGTTTTCCGGCGGCCCGCCATAGGCGTCGGTGCGGAAATTCGTCAGCGGCGACAGAAACTGCTGCACCAGAAGGCCGTGGCCGCAATGGACCTCGATCCCGTCCAGCCCGGCCTCGATGCAGCGGCGGGCGGCATCGGCATGGGCCTGCACGATGATGGCAATTTCCTCATGCGTCATCGCATGGGCCACCTCGGCATATTTCCCCTCGAACGTGGCCGAGGCCGACCAGAGCGGCACCGGCCGGGCCGAGGTGGCCAGCCCCATATGCGACAGATAGCCGAAGACCCGCGTGCCATGCGCCTGCACCCGCCGCGCCAGCCGTGACAGGCCGGGAATGATGCGGTCGTCATAGTTGCAGAGCAGTCCGGTGATGCCGGGGCTGGACGGATGCACCTGCTGTGAGCCCAGCATGATCAGCCCGGTCTCGCCCTTCGCACGCTCCTCGTAATAGGCGATCAGCTGGTCATTGGGGGTGCCGTCCTGCGGCATGCCGGTGCCATGGCCGGTCAGCACCACACGGTTGCGGACCTCGACCTTGCCCAGGCGGATGGGGGACAGGAGGTTGGGAAAGGCGCTCATCTCAGGCCACCGCAAGGATGGGGGCAGAGCGGAACCGCGCCAGCGCGTCCCGGTCCATGGCATCCAGCCGGTGCGGATCGAACGGCACCAACAGCGGGTGCCCGCCCCGAGCCACATCCTCGGCCACCGCTGCCCCCACGGCGGGCGAGATCTGGAAGCCGTGGTTCGAAAACCCCGCCGCCAGATACAGGCCCGGCATCGACATGCGCCCGATCAGCGGGTTGCCATCGGGCGATTGCGCCTCGGCCCCGGCCCAGGCGTGAACCATGCGGTGCCGGGCCAGCCGCGGCATCACCGCCACGCCGGTCGACCATTGTTCCGACATATGCGTATCCACCGGCAGCGCCTGCAGACCCTGCCCCGTGGGGCGCGACATCCAGTTGCCGCCCAGCATGAACTGGCCCGAACGCAATTGCTTCAGCGACAGATTCCGCCCCACGGCGGTGACCGTGGGGGCCAGAAGACCGGGCACCGCCATGTCCGACAGCAGCATGGTCAGCGCGCGCCAGCGCAGGGGAAGCGTCAGGCCCAGTCCGGCCAGCAGCTCAAGGCTCCATGCCCCGGCAGCCACGATGGTCAGCGGTGCCTCCAGCGCGTCGGGGCCGGTGGTGATCCCGGTCACGCCTGCCGCGCCCCGGGTCAGCCGCACCGGGGCGCCAAGCCGCGCCTCTCCGCCCGCGCGGAGAAAGGCGGCCAGCACCGCGCGCGCCACGCGGCCCGGATGCGCCTGCCCGTCGCCCGGCGTCCATGCCCCGGCCAGCGCGCGGGGCGTCACTTCGGGCGCGATCTCGCGCAGATGCGCGCCTTCGACCAGTTCAATCTCCAGCCCGGCGTTCCGGTCCGTGGCCACCCGGGCGCGGATCACCTCCAGCCCCGCCTCGGTTTCGGTCAGATGCAGGTGGCCGCCAAGGCTGACCTCCAGATCGGCCTCCAGCTCCGCCTCCGTCCCGGGCCAACGGGCGGCGGCGATCCGGGTCAGCGGCTGGTCGGCGGCGCTGCGGCCCTGACGGCGCAATCCGCCCGCACTGGCCCATGTGGCACTGCTGGCGCTGGCGGGCTGTTGGGCCGGATCGGCCAGCACGACCCGCGCGCCGTTCCGCACCAGATGCCAGGCGATCATGGTGCCGATGATCCCGGCCCCGGCGACAATCACATCCGGGCGGGTCATGCCGCCACCTCCGCATCCGCCGCCTGATCGGCAAGGATGCCGTCCGCCGCGCGCAGGGACAGCGCAAGGATCGTCAGCGCCGGGTTCACCGGCGGCAGCGAGACGAAGCTGGACCCGCCCACCACCACCAGTCCGGGTGTATCATGGACCCGCCCGAACCCGTCGGTGACCGAGGTGCGCGGGTCATCCCCCATTCTTGTGCCGCCGGTGTCATGGGTGCTGATCGGCCCGGTCAGCACAGGACGGCGCCAGATCCGGACCGCCCCCATCTTCTCGGCGATCTGCACGGCACGATCCTGCACATAGGGGATCATCTTCTTCTCGTTCTCGCCCACGTCAAAGGTGATGCGCACGACCGGGCGGCCATGGGCGTCCTTCACCTCGGGGTCCAGATCCAGCCGGTTGTTGTCGGACGGCAGGATTTCCGGGTCGATGAACAGCATGGCCGTGCGGGCATAGGCGCCCACGAAGAAATCGCGCCAGGCCCGGCCATAGCGCGGCACGTCGGGGGGCAGCACGCCCGAAGCCTCGATCGGCAGATATTGGTTGAAGGCGGCGATCCGGCCGCCGCGGATGAAGCCAAGCCCGGTGTGGTCGAAATGGTCGCAGGACAGATCGGCCACCGCCATCGCCTGCGCGGTCGGCCCGATGAAGCGGTTCACCGGCGTGTCGAACACCGCATGAACGGACGGCTGCTGCCGCGTCAGGTAGTGGCGGCCGACCTGTCCATACGTGTTGCCAAGGCCCTGCGGATGCGCATCATCCCGGGACAACAGCAGAAGGCGCGTGTTCTCAAAGGCATAGGTTGCCACCACCACCGTCCGCGCCTTTTGCACATGGCGCTGGCCGTCGCGGCTGAGAAAGGCCACGCCGCTGGCCCGGCCCTCCTCGGTCAGGATCTCCATCACCCGTGCGCCGGTCAGCACGGTCAGCCGCCCGCTGGCCAGCGCCTTGGGCAGCACCGTGTTCTGGGCCGAGGCCTTGGCATCCACATGGCAGCCGAAGCGCGAACAGAAGCTGCAATAGGTGCAGGCGTGCCGCCCCTCATAGGGCGCGGTCAGGATCGCGGCGGGCAGCGGGAACGGATGGTAGCCGCAGCTTTCGGCGGCATCGGCGAACATCTGGCCAAGGCCCGATGTTCGCAGCGCGGGCATGGCATAGGGGCGGCTGCGCGGCCCCTCGAACGGGTTGCCGCGGTTGCGGCGGCCGAAGGTCGCCTTGCCCCCGGCATGGCCCGACACGCCAAGCAGGCGTTCCGCCGTGTCGTAATAGGGTTCCAGATCGGCATAGGACATCGGCCAGTCCGCCAATGTGCTGTCCGCCGGGATGCTGTCCTCGCCGTATTTCGCTACGGTGGCGGACCGGACGCGGAAATCGTCTTCATAGAACCGCATCGCCACCGCCCCCCAGGCGATGGAATTGCCGCCAAGCGCGGTTTCCAGACCCTGGCTCATCACCGCGCGGCGGGCGGGCTGGCCGGGGCGCAGGCGCCAGGTCGGCACCTCGTCATTGAACTTTTCCGCGCCGCCGATGTTGCGGAAGGCGGTGGCGGAAAGCTCGTCCATCGCATGTTCCCGGCCGGAGCGGCGGCCCCCCGCCTCAAGGATCACCACGGTCTTGCCAGCCTGCACCAGACGGTGCGCCATGAAGCTGCCCACGGCGCCGCCACCCACGATCAGCACATCGGGCGCCTCGACCGGGCCGGTGGCATCGGTGGTTTCGGGGGCATCGGGCAGCCGGGCATCCTGCGGCAGCTGCGCCATGGGTTGCGGAGCGCGGGTGATCCTGCGCCCGGCCTGCTGATCCTCGGCGGTATAGCCGAATTGCGCGCCCGGAAAGCCGATCAGCGCCCAGCCCGCCGCATTGCGGTTGCCGCCATGGGCGGGATCGCAGAACAGCCCTTCGCGCAGATGCCGCCAGATCAGGTCAAAAGCGCTGCGGTCCGGGTTCTGCGGCAGGCCGGGCAGGGTGCCGGCCTCGAATGCGGCCAGAATGTCATCCTGCACCGCCTCTGCGGCCGCCGCATAATCACCCGCGGCCGCGGCATCCAGTGCGGACAGGACCGCGCGATATTCCGCAACGAACCCGGCATAGGGTCCGGCCAGTGCCGCACGGACATAATCCGCCGCGCCGATCTTTACCGCGCCGGGGGTTCCGTCCCCGCCCGGCGGAAAAATCCGGTCGAACAAAGCATCAAGCGTGCGGCTTTCGGCGGGGGAAAGCGGCGCCGCCTCCGGCAGGCTGGCATCCGTCATCAGGAGGTCCTCAGCAGTCTTTTCAGGAAGGCCTGGCTGCGCGGATGCTGCGGATTGCGCAGCACCTCTGCCGTGGGGCCCTGTTCGACGATGCGGCCCTGATCGAAGACGACGATCCGGTCGGCCACATCGCGGGCGAATTGCATCTCATGCGTCACGACCAGCATGGTCATCCCCTGCGCCGCCAGATTGCGCATGACGTTCAGCACCTCTTCCACCAGTTCGGGGTCCAGTGCCGAGGTCGGCTCGTCAAACAGCATCACCTGCGGTTCCATCGCCAGCGCCCGGGCGATGGCCACCCGCTGCTGCTGCCCGCCCGACAATTCCGAGGGAAAGCGCGCTTCCTTGTCGGCCAGCCCCACCTGCGCCAGCAGATCGCGGGCGCGGGCAGCGGCCTCTTTGCGCGACAGGCCACGCACGGCCATCGGCGCCTCGATCAGGTTCTGCAGCACGGTGAAATGCGGGAACAGGTTGAACTGCTGGAACACCATGCCGATGTCGGCGCGGCGGCGGCGCAGGGCCCGTTCGCCCAAAGCAGCGCCCATCTGGCGGCCATCCACGATCACCTCGCCCGAATCCGGAGGATCCAGGAAGTTCAGGCAGCGCAGCAGCGTGGATTTGCCCGAGCCGGAGCCGCCGACAATGGCCAGCACTTCGCCCTTGCGGACGGACAGGCTGACATCCTCCAGCGCGACATAGGTGCCATAGGTCTTTTTCAGGTTGATGGCCTGAACCATCAGCCGCTCTTCCACATGATGAGGAACATGCGTCATTCAGCGCCCTCCGGGCGTCAGGCGGTAGCGCCGCCGCAGATGTCGTTCCGCCCAGGCCTGAAACAGCACCAGCACCCCGCTGATGATCAGATACAGCGCCCCGGCGAAGAGGATGAAGGTGAACGGATCATAGGTGATGGACGAGGCCCGGCTGGCCGCGGCGGTCAGCTCTCCGACTGCCACCATCGAGGCCAGCGAGGAGCCTTTCACCATGATGATCGCCCGCGTCATATAGGGCGGCACGATCAGCGGAATGGCCTGCGGAATGATGATGCGGCAGAAGATCCGCACCGGCGACAGACCAAGCGCGCGGGCCGCCTGATACTGTCCGCGGTCCACCGCGGACAGGCCCGCGCGGATATCCTCGCTCATATAGGCGGCACCCATCACCGATAAGCCGATGATCGCCGCAGCCATGGGCGACAGGCTCAACCCCAGCTGCGGGCCGCCGTAGAAGACGAAGAACAGCACGATCACCGCAGGCAGCAGCCGCACCGCATTGACCGCAACGATCAGCAGGGCATTCACCACCGGCACCCGTGCCTCGCGCAGGATGGCGATCAGCAGCGCCACCGGGGTGGCAAGGATCAGCGTCGCGGCCGAAATCTGCAGGGTGACAAGCAGCCCCTCCCACAGTTGCGGCCAGTATTCGATCAGACGGGCGGGGTTCATGTGCGGCCCCCCCGCCGGCGCCGGGCGGCCCAGCGTTCCCCGGCCATCTGCAGGATCAGCAGGATCGCATCCAGCACGGCATAGATCGCCGCCGCCACGATCAGGATTTCCAGCGGCCGGTAGGTGACCACGAAGACCCGCTTCGCGGCTGAGGCCAGCTCCGGCACGGCCACCGCCGCGGCCAGTGCGGTGCCCTTCAGGATCTCGGTCGCGTGGCTGATATAGGGGGGCAGCGCGGCGGGAATGGTCTGCGGCAGGATCACCCGGATCAGCGTCCGCGCGGGCGACAGGCCAAGGGCGCGGGCCGCCTGCCACTGTCCGGCCGGGACAGAGTTCAGCCCGGCCGTGAAGGCTTCGGCAAAGTAGAAGGCCATGTAACTGGACATCGCCACGATGGCCGAGGGCAGGGGGTTCAGCTTCAGTCCGATCAGCGGCAGCGCGAAGAAGGCGAAGAACAGGATCAGCAGCGGCGGGATGCCGCGGAAGATCCAGCTGAGTGTCATCAGAACGCCGCGCACCGGGGCCGAGCGGGCATTGCGCAGCAACGCCAGAACGCAGCCGATGGGTGTCGCGATCAGCAGGACGGCGACGGTCAGCTGCAGCGTGACCAGCGCCCCGCGAAGAAGCGCTGGCCAGACGGTCGGCACGCCGCTGAAATCAAGCTCCATGCCGACGCAGCCTTCAGTAACCGATGCGGTTCAGCAGATCGACCTCGGCGGTCGAGGTGGCATGCTTGCCCACCAGTTCCGCCAGCGTGCCATCGGCGCGGTAATTGCCCAGAAGGGTGTTCACAGCCACCAGCAGATCCGGCTCGTTCGGGTTCACGCACAGGCTTTGGGCAAAGACCTCCAGCGCGGGGCCGACCATCACCAGATCATCCTTGTTCGGCGCCGATTCCAGCGTGGACAGCGCGTTCGACAGGTTCATCACGATGACCTGTGCCTGCCCGTTCTGCAGCCCCAGCAGGGATTCCTGCAGGCCGGGGAATTCGATGGATTCAGCTTCGGGCAGCTTGGTCTTTGCGCCTTCGAAATAGATTTCGCCGCGCACGCCGCCCAGGGTAAAGCCGCCCTGATCGAAGGTGGTGATGCCCGAGGATTTCAGCGTGATCCCGACCGTGGCATTCAGCCCGGTGGGCGAGGTCATCAGGAACTGGTCCGACCCCAGACGCTCGGCATTCCAGGAGGCGCCGTCGCAGGCGATGTCAAAGCGGCCCGCGGCCAGACCGGGCAGGATGCCCGCCCATTCCAGCTGTACGAATTCGACTTCCAGCCCCAGATCCTCGGCCAGCTTGCCGAAAAGCTCGACATAGGACCCGCTCAGCTCACCCGAGACCGGATCGACGAAGGTCCGGGGCGGAGAGGCGCCGGTGGTGCCGACCGTCAGGACGCCATCCTTGATCAGATGCTTCAGCGGCCAGGGCTTGGGATAGTTCAGGAACGGCTGCGGCGCGCCGATCGCGTCTTCAAAGGCGGTCGTGGCGGCGGCCTCCTGCGCCTTTGCGGGCAGGGCGGTCAGCCCGGCCGCAAGGGCCGCGGCCGAGATCAGGGCTTTGGTCGTCTGCGCGATCATTTGTTGAAACTCCCGGTTGGTGTTTTTGTCTGGTCTTCTTCGGTGCGGGTCAGCCCGGCAAAAGCCCGGCCAGCCCCAGATGGCTGCGGTACCAGTCCCATTCGCGGTCAAGGAATGCGCAGAAGGCGGGACCGGGCAGGTAGGCATCGGCCTGCCCGTTGCGGGCCAGATAATCCGCCCAGGCCCGGGTGCCGCGGACCTTTTCGATGATGGCATGCCAGCGGGCCTGCGCCTCGGGCGACACGCCGGGCGGTGCCATCAGCCCGCGCCACAGCTGGAACGTCACCGGCACGCCCGCCTCGCCCAGGGTGGGCACGTCGGGAAAGGCGGGCAGGCGGGCGTCATCCAGCGCGGCCAGCACCCGCAATGTGCCCGCCTCGACATGCGGCAGGATTTCGGCGGCCACGCCGCAGCCCCAGTCCAGCGTGCCCTCGATCAGGCCGTTCCAGACCGCGGGTTCGCTGGGGACCACGATGAATTCCACATCCGCCGCGGCGCCCTTTGCGATGGACAGCGACAGGAGGTGGTTGATCCCGCCCAGAAAATACCCGCCCGTCCGGGTGGTGCGGCGGCCGATGTCGCGCAGGAAATCCGCCGCATCGGCCCAGGGCGCATCGGCACGGCAGACCAGAAAGAAGCGGTCCGCCACCAGCCGCGCCACCGGAGTCAGGTCCCGGTGCGTCAGTGCCATGCCGCGCAGCAGCGGGGCCTGTATGAATACGGGCGTGCAGGTCGAGATCATGGTCTCTGCCCCCGGCCGGGTGATCATCAGATTCATGGAATCGACACCGGGATCGTCGCCCCGCGGCACGAATTGCCAGCTGCGGTCATCTGCAGCGGCCTCTGCCACCCCGGCGGCAAAGGCCTCGGCCAGGACGGGCGGGGCCGATCCGGGCGGTCCGTGAATGATGAATTCGACAGTCTCGGGGGGCGTCATCAGCAGTCTTCCGGCAGTTCAGATTTCTTGTGATGTTACGTCTGATATTTCTTACGTCAATCCAAGAGATGCCTTTTCCCTGCCTGCTGTTCCGGCAAACGGCGCCGAAATGCGCATAAAGATGCATCTCTGTGGAAAGATTTCTGACCGGCCCGGCCATATGCCCGAATTGCGGCAATCAGCCCGTCGGCTGCCGCTTCCGCAGGCCGGCGTAACGCCCGAAAAGCCGGAATCACCCGGCGGGTCGGGCCTTTGCCGTTACAGGCTGATGCTGCCGAAGGCGCGGCTGCTGGTCAGGGCCTGCATCAGCCCCTGCCGCGTCTGGTCATTGTGGCGGATCATGATCTGCCGCGCCTGCACCGGATCGCGCCGGGACAGCACCTCGACGATCTCATGGTGAGAGATGGTGGTTTCGCTGCTGACATCGCGCAACTGTGCGCCAAGGTAGAAGAACCGTTCCAGCGCGTCGATCTGGCGCGACAGCAGATCCTCCAGCCGCCCGTTGCCCGAGGCGCGGGCGATGGCGAGGTGGAATTCGCGGTTCGCGCTGACGAAGGGGCCAAGGCTGGGCTGTTCGCCGCGGTCATAGGCCACATCCGCCAGCTTGTTCAGCTGGTCGATCTGTTCGGCCGTGACGCGCATGCAGGCCATTTCGGCGGCCCCAGCCTCCAGAATGGTGCGGATGTCGAACAGCTCGTTCATGTCGCCGAAGGTGATCGGCGTGATCTGATAGCCGCGGCGGGGGAAGGTGCGCACCAGCCCCTCCTGCCGCAGGTTCGACAGCGCCTCGCGCACCGGGGTTTTCGAGATCTTGAACCGTTCGGCCAGCTCGGCCTCGTTGATTTCCTGTCCGGGCTGCAGGGCGCAGGTCAGGATTTCGGACCGGAGCATTTCATAGACCTTGCCGGTCAGCGAGACGGGCTTTGCCGTCTTCTTCTGGCGCGGTTTCCTGCTTGCGGCGGCGTCCAAGTCGATCCCCCTCCCCCGGGGTGCGGTTTCAGCGTGACAGAACAGCCGTGCGGGACGGATGCGGTCTGTGACCAGCCTATCTGATATTCCAGGAATATATCAAGCTTCCCTCGCAAATCCCGTGCAGATTCATCGCGGAATGCCGATATTCCCGATCTGCCGCCCCTGCGCGAGCCAGGCGCTCTGGCTTTGGCGCAGCACGATGCCGCCCCCGGGCGCGGCAATCGGCCGGGGCGGCCCGGCGGGCCCGTCCAGCACATGCAGAAGCGCGATCGTCTGCCCCGCCTCCACCCGGGCGCCCAAAGGCACGACATGCTCCACCACGCCGCGGGCCGGGGCATAGATCTGCGCGCTTTCCGGCACGTCGAATTCGATCCCGTCAAAGGCGGGCACGGTCCCGGCCATCACGCCGCAGGCCACCAGCCCGTTCAGAATGCCGCCGGTCATGACCTCCAGCGCATCGCTGCGCAGGGCCCCGCCGCCGCCCTCCACCTCGACCGAGGCCAGCCCGTCCTGCAATGCCGCATGGCAGATCGTGCCGGGAACGCAGTCCATATGCTGCACGAAGCGGTAGCCCCAGCCGTGCAGGATCGGGCGCAGCGCCTCTGGCCCGATGCGGCAACTGGCCGAGGAAAAGCCAAAGACCATGGGCACCACAGCGACATCCCGCCCCCCGGCATGCACGTCGATCAGCAGATCTGCCCCCGGAAAGATGCGGGTGACCAGCCAGTCGGCAATCCGCTCGGTCAGGGTGCCGTCGGGCTGGCCCGGGAACACCCGGTTCATGTTCTGCCCGTCTTCGGCCGCAACCCGCAGCCCCGCACAGGCAGCCGGATGGTTGACGATGGGCACGATGCGCAGCCGTCCGGTCAGCCGGGCGGGGTCGATCCGCGCCGCCAGCTGGCGCAGCACGACCTGCGCCTCGTATTCGTCGCCGTGAACGCCGCCGGTCAGCAGGACCGTCGGCCCGTCGCCCGACCCGATCTCGGTCCAGAGTGGCATCTCTGCAGAGGGCAGGACGGATGGGGCGGCAAGGGCTGCGGGCTGCGGGGACATGGCGGCTTCGGTCTGCTTCTGATATTTCTGATGAAATATGAGAAGCCGTAACTTCGTGCAACCTAAAACCCCGCGCGGGGCCGAAACCCGGTCACGCCTCCGGCGAAAGCCAGGGCAGGGCGGGGCCGACCGGCACGATCCCCACAGGGTTCAGCCGCTTGATCGAATAATATCCGCGCTTGATATGGTCGATGTTCACCGTCTCTCGCACCCCGGGAAGGGCCAGTGTCCGCGCCAGATAGGCCGACAATGCGGGGTAGTCGGCAATCCGGCGGAGATTGGTCTTGAACAGCCCGTGATAGGCCGCATCGAACCGCACCAGCGTCACGAAAAGCCGGATGTCCGCCTCGGTAAAGCTTTCCCCCGTCAGCCAGGGCCCGCCCGCGGCCAGCTCCTCCTCCAGCAGGTCCAATTCGGCGAACACATCGCGGAACGCTTCTTCATAGGCGGCCTGCGTGGTGGCGAAACCGGCGCGGTAGACGCCGTTGTTCAGCCGCGGATAGATCCGGCTGTTCAGGGCGTCGATCCGCGCGCGCAGGGGCGCCGGATACAGGTCCGGGCCGGAGGCGAGATCCCCGAACCCCGTGTTGAAAATCCGCAGAATCTCGGCGGATTCGTTGTTGACCAGACGGCCGGTCTTCTTGTCCCACAGCACCGGCACCGTGGCCCGGCCGTTCACATGCGGATCGGCCTTGCTGTAGATCTCGTGCATATAGGTGGCCCCGGTCACCGGATCGGGCACGGCAAAGCGCCAGCCCTGATCGCCAAGCTCGGGCTCGACCACGGACAGCGAGACGACCTCCTCCAGCCCTTTCAGCTTGCGCGCGATCAGCGTGCGGCTGGCCCAGGGGCAGATCAGCGCCACATACAAGTGATAGCGCCCGGCTTCGGCGGTGAAGCCCGCCTCGCCCGTGGGGCCTGCGCTGCCGTCCGGCGTCACCCAGCTGCGGAAGCTGGAGGTCTGGCGGACGAAGCCGCCCTTTGCATCGGTCGCCTGCACCGGCTGCCAGTTCTCGGTCCATTTGCCATCGACAAGCATCGCGGTTCTCCTGCTGGGGTGGTCCGGCCCATCAGGACCGCATCCGGCCGGTCTTTGCAACCGCAGCGCGGGGCGGGTGTCAGTCCTGTGCGGCGGGGCTGACACCTCAGGGAGACAGGACAGCATCTGCAGGCGGGCCACTTGGTCATACCAGATGGCGGACCAACGGGCCTCAGATCCAGTCTGATCGCGCCTTCTGATACGGGCGCATACGCTTTCTGGGGCCTGATTTATGAAGGTACACAATATTTTCTTGACTGAATCATGAAATCGCTTCAGCACGGCGCCGATGATCCATATTGGTCATACCAGATGGGGGCGCTTTTGATCCGACCGCAGATCTCAGAGCCGTGGCGCCGCTGGCGGGGGGCCGCGTCGTGACCGGACCCGAACCGGCCCGCACCGGCGTTTCCACCCGGGTGGAGGCCGAGCTTGAGCGCATGATCGCGTCCCTGCGGCTGCAGCCCGGGGCGCGGCTGCCGTCCGAACGCGCGCTGTCGGAACAGCTGGGCGCCTCGCGCACGGCGCTGCGCGAGGCCATCGGCCGGCTGGCCGCGCGCGGCAAGGTCGAGGTGCGCAAGACCGGCCTGACCGTGGCGCAGCCCGACCCCCGGATCTGGGCGCGCGAGACCATCGCCGCGCCGCTGGCGCCGCTTCTGGCGCGGCATCGCGGCTATGGCCATGATGTCATGGAAATCCGGCTGGCCTTGGAAGGCACCGCCGCCTATCACGCCGCGCAGCGCGCCGATGCCGCCGCCCGCGCCCGCATCCGCGCCGCGCTGGATGTGATGCAGGCGGATGCGGTGCCAGCAGATCCGCTGGCCGAGGCGCGCAACGATGCGGCCTTTCACCTTGCCATCGCCGAGGCCAGCGAGAACGCCGTCCTGCGTCAGGTCATGTCCAGCCTGTTCGGCCTGCTGGAAGCGACCATCTCGGAAAGCCGGGAGAAGCTGTTTCAGGCGCCGCAGATGGCCGGGGTGCTCTATCGCCAGCATCTGGCATTGTATGAGGCCATTGCCGCGGGCGAGCCGGAGGCGGCCCGGGCCGCCTCGGACGCGCATCTGAACTTTGTCGAAACCACCATCCGCCGGATCGACGACGATCTGGCCCGCACGGCCCGCGCGCATGCCGCCCGCGCGGCCGGTCTTACCCCCGAAAGCACCAAGCCATGATCATCTCTTCGATTGCCGACTATCGCCGGTCCGCCCGCCGCCGCCTGCCGCCGTTCCTGTATCATTACATCGACGGCGGGGCCTATGCGGAATACACGCAGGGCCGCAATGTCTCGGACCTGTCCGACATCGCGCTGCGCCAGCGCATTCTGCGCAATGTCGAGGCGCTGAGCCTTGAGACCACGGTTCTGGGCCAGCAGCTGGCCATGCCGGTGGCGCTGGCGCCGGTCGGGCTGACGGGGATGTTTGCCCGCCGCGGCGAGGTGCAGGCTGCGAAGGCCGCCGCCTCGCGCGGGGTGCCGTTCACGCTGTCCACCGTCTCCGTCTGCCCGATCGAGGAGGTGCAGTCGCAATCGCCCAATCCGATCTGGTTTCAGCTGTATGTGCTGAAGGACCGCGGCTTCATGAAGAACGCGCTGGAGCGCGCACAGGCGGCGGGGATCACCACGCTTGTCTTTACCGTGGATATGCCGGTGCCGGGCGCGCGCTACCGCGATGCGCATTCCGGCATGTCGGGGCCGAATGCCAAGATGCGCCAGTTCGTCCAGGCGGCGCTGCATCCGCAATGGGCCTGGGACGTGGGCGTGAAGGGCAAGCCGCATGATCTGGGCAATATCTCGGCCTATCGCGGCAGCCCGACCAAGCTGGAGGATTACATCGGCTGGCTGGGAGCGAATTTCGACCCCTCGATCGGCTGGAAGGATCTGGAATGGATCCGCGATTTCTGGAAGGGCCCGATGATCATCAAGGGCATTCTGGATGTCGAGGACGCCCGCGATGCGGTGAAATTCGGCGCCGATGGCATCGTCGTGTCGAACCATGGCGGGCGGCAGCTGGACGGGGTTCTGTCCTCGGCCCGCGCGCTGCCGGCGATTGCCGATGCGGTGAAGGGCGATCTGGCCATTCTGGCCGACAGCGGGCTGCGCTCGGGGCTGGATGTGGTGCGGATGCTGGCGCTTGGGGCCGATTGCTGCATGATGGGCCGCGCCTTCATCTATGCCCTTGCCACGGCGGGCGAGGCGGGGGTGCAGAACATGCTGGACCTTGTGGCCAAGGAAATGCGGGTAGCCATGGCGCTGACCGGGGTGAAATCCATCGCGGAAATCGACCGCAGCGCGCTGGTGATTTGATCCGGCGGCCGGCCCGTGGCGCCTTCCCCGCGGGGAAGGCAATCGGGTTGGCCTATGATCCATAGATCATAAATTGATTTTATGATCTTTAGCGCATATTGACGATTTATGATCGTTGGTTCATCCTTTTCCGGGAAAGGATGAACCGATGGATCAGATCGCCCGCACCCCGCAGGACCTGGGCAATGCCCTGCGCCACGCCCGCAAGGCCCAGGGCCTGACACAGGACGGGCTGGCGGCGCGTGCCGGTCTTTGGCAGCGCACCGTCTCGACCATCGAGACCGGGGCCGGCGGGGCCAGGCTGGACACGATCTTTGACCTGCTGGCGGCCCTGGATCTGGAGATCCATATCGTGCCGCGCAGCAAGATGACGCCCGGTCAGCTTGAGGACATCTTCTGATGGGACGCAGGCGGACCTACAGGCCGCTGGATGTCTATATGAACCGCCGCAGGGTGGGGCAGTATTTCCGCGACGCGGACGGGGCCTTTGCCTTCACCTATGCGCCCGAATGGCTGTCATGGGAGAACACCCTGCCGGTTTCCCGCGCGCTGCCACTGCGGGCAGAGCGTTACACCGGCCCCCGGGTCATCGCGGTCTTTGAAAACCTGCTGCCCGACAGCGACGACATCCGCCGTCGCGTGGCGGAGCGGGTCGGCGCCGAAGGGGTGGATGCCTACAGCCTGCTGGCCCGGATCGGGCGGGACTGCGTGGGCGCGCTGCAATTCCTGCCGGAGGGCGAGGCCCCGGAAGAGGACGGCCGCTTGACCGGAGAGCCGATGTCCGGCCCGGAGATTGCCGCGATGTTGCGGGATCTGCCCCGCACGCCGCTTGGCCTGCGCGCGGATCGGGATTTCCGCATCTCGGTCGCGGGCGCGCAGGAAAAGACCGCGCTGCTGTTTCAGGACGGGCAATGGGTGCTTCCGACCGGATCGACCCCGACGACGCATATCCTGAAGCCCGCCATCGGCCAGCTGCCCAATGGCATGGACCTGAGCGACAGCGTCGAGAACGAACATTTCTGCCTGCGGCTGATGGCGGGTTTCGGCCTGCCCGCGGCCCGGACGAAGATTGCGGAATTCGCCGGGGTCAAGGCGCTGGTCGTGGAGCGGTTCGACCGGCTGCACACGCGCGACGGCCGCCTGATCCGCCTGCCGCAGGAAGATTGCTGTCAGGCACTGGCCGTGCCGCCCACGCGCAAATACCAGAACGAGGGCGGCCCCGGCATCGCCGAGATCTGCGCGCTGCTGCAGGGCAGCGATGCGCCGTTGCGCGACCGCGCGGGGTTTCTGAAGGCCAATGTCTTGTTCTGGCTGATCGGTGCGACCGACGGCCATGCCAAGAACTTCAGCATCGCGCTGATGCCGGGCGGCCGGTTCACGCTGACGCCGCTGTATGACGTGCTGTCGCTTCAGCCGCAGCTGGAGGCCGGGCAGCTTCAGGACAAGGACATGAAGCTTGCCATGCGCGCGGGCCGGGGGCGGCACTACCGCGTTTCCGAGCTTCAGGGCCGGCATTTCACCGAAACGGCGCTGGAGGCGGGCTTCTCGCGCCGGCAGATCGCGCAGGTGTTCGACGAGATCGCCGATATGGCCGCGCCCGCCTTTGAGACGGCCCTGGCGGCGATGCCGCCGGGGTTTCCCGCAGACTTGTCCGCCGCCATCCGGCGCGGCTTTGACCAGCGCCTGCCGCGGCTTCACGCCGGGGGCATATAACGCATCCGGCCCGCGGGGCAGGAATTCCCCCCGCGGGCCGGAGTCGCAGGGCATTTCTTCCCCCGCAAAACATCCGCCTTGCCACCTTGCCCGGACAGAGCAGAGCGAATCTGCCCGGACCGGAATATCGACCTTAATTATCTATTTGGTTTGTCGGGATTTGGCGCCACCTTCGGGGCAACCAAACCGGAGAACAGGCATGACGCAGCTTTTCCCTTCCTTGCTTCCCGCCGTCGAATACGAGGCCGACGTGCTGGTGATCGGCGGCGGCCCGGCGGGCACATGGGCCGCGATCTCGGCCGCGGCGCAGGGGGCGCGGGTGGTGCTGGCGGACAAGGGGTTCTGCGGCACCTCGGGCGCGACGGCCCCTTCGGGCACCGGCGTCTGGTATGTGAAGCCCGACCCGGCGGCGCGGACCAAGGCGATGAATGGCCGCTGGGATCTGGGCGGGCGTCTGGCCGATCCGGCCTGGATGCGCCGGGTGCTGGACCGCACCTATGAAAACGTGAACCTGCTGTCCGAATGGGGCCACCCGTTCCTGAGTGACGGTCAGGGCGGCGAGATCCGCACCTCGCTGGACGGGCCGGATTACATGCGGCTGATGCGCAAGCGGGTGAAGGCGGCAGGGGTGCGGATCCTTGACCACAGCCCCGCGCTGCAGCTGTTGCGTGACGGGTCGGGTGCGGTGGCCGGCGCCACCGGCCTGCGCCGCCAGCGCGGCGATCTGTGGACGGTGCGGGCGGGTGCGGTGATCATTGCGACCGGCGGCTGCGCCTTCCTGTCCAGGGCGCTTGGCTGCAACGTCCTGACCGGCGACGGCTATCTGATGGCCGCCGAACTGGGGGCGGATTTCTCGGGGATGGAGTTTTCCTCGGCCTATGCCATGGCGCTGGAGCATGGATCTGTCACCAAGACCCGGTTCTATGACTGGGCGGAATTCACCTATGCCGATGGTGCGCCCATTCCGGGGGCGGCCTCCAAGGGCGGCCGGTCGGTGATCGCCCGCACGCTGGGCGCGGGCAAGTCCGTCTATGCCCGGCTGAATGCCGATGCCGAGGAACAGCGCGCCATGCGCCATGCGCAGCCGAATTTCTTCGTGGCGCTGGACCGCAGCGGGATCGACCCGTTCACCGACCGTTTCCCGGTCACGCTGCGGCTGGAGGCGACGGTGCGCGGCACCGGCGGGCTGCGGCTGCGCGACGAAAGCTGCGCCACCTCGGTTCCCGGGCTTTATGCCGCGGGCGATGCGGCGACGCGGGAGCTGATCTGCGGCGCCTTCACCGGCGGCGGCAGCCACAATGCGGCCTGGGCCATGTCCTCGGGTTTCTGGGCCGGGGCCGGGGCGGCGGGCCATGCCCGGGCGAACCGGGGCCGCAGCCGGGTGCTGTCGCTGGCGGGCGGATTGGGCGTGACCGAAGGCAAGCGGGACCGCATCGACGCCGCCGCCCTGACCGCCGCCGTCCGCGCCGAAGTTCTGCCCTATCAGAACACCTATCAGCGCCATGGCGACCGGCTGGAGGCTTCGCTGCAACGGCTGGACCGGATCTGGCAGGGGGTGCAGGGCGCCGACATGGCCGACCGGGCCGAGGCGCAGCGCACGCGTGAGGGGCTGGCCATGCTGGCCACCGCGCGCTGGATGTACCGTTCGGCTTTGGCACGGACCGAAAGCCGCGGCATGCACAAGCGCGAGGATCATCCGGCCAAGGACGAGGCGCAGCGCCACCATATCCTGACCGGCGGGCTGGACGAGGTCTGGACCGCGACCGCCCCGGCCGCCGGACCCGCCGTCGAGGTTCTGGCCGCATGATCGAGGTCATCAGCGCCAGCCGTTGCACCGGCTGCAACATCTGCGTCACCGCATGCCCGACCAATGTGTTCGAGGCGGTGAAGGGCGGCATCCCGCAGATCGCCCGGCAGGAGGATTGCCAGACCTGCTATATGTGCGAGGTCTGGTGTCCCGAGGATGCGCTTTACGTGGCCCATGACGCGGATGCCGTGACCGGCATCACCGAAGCCGAGCTGGAGGCGCGGGGCCTGTTCGGCAGCTACCGCCGTGCGGTCGGCTGGGCCGCGGGCGGGCGCACCCCGCCCCCGCCCGAAACCATGGCCCGGCTGCGCGGCTGATCCATCCCTCTCACCGCCGCGCCCGTAGGGCGCGGCCTTCTCCCCGACACCGGGTCCTGCGGACCCGTCTCTCTCTGCATGAGGTTCCCATGACCATCTCCCGCCGATCCTTCCTTGCCGGGGCCGCTGCCGCCGGCACACTGGCCGCCCCCGCCCTGTCCTTTGCAGCCGGTGCACCTTCGGTGATCCGTCTGGCCGGGCCGGGCAATGCCGCGGGCCGCCCCTATGGCAACGGCACCATCGGCCTGCTCCGCGGGCTGGAGCTTCTGGAAAAGGAGTTCGAGGCCGACAAGATCACCATCGAATGGCAGTTCCCGCGCGGCACCGGCCCCGCCATCAACGAGGCCTTGGCCAACCGACAGCTGGATTTCGCCAGCTACGGCGGCCTGCCCAATCTTGTGGGCAAGGGCGCGGGCGTGCCGACCAAGGTGCTGGCGGGTTCCGGCATCTCGCCCACCTATCTGGTGGCACGGCCCGAGGCCGGGATCGAGACACTGGCCGATATCAAGGGCAAGAAGGTGGCCTTCCAGCGCGGCACGATCTTTGAACTGTCGCTCTACCGCATCCTGCAACAGATCGGCCTGACCAATGCCGATGTGGAGATCTATGACATTCAGGGCGCCGACCAGATCGCCGCGATCCAGACTGGCGATGTGGATGTGCTGGTGGGGCAGGGCAATTCCACGCTGCAGACCGTGAAAGAGGGGCTGACCAAGGTGATCTTCACCACCAAGGGCACCCCCGCGCCCGGGTCGACCTTCGGCTCTTTCACCGTGCACGAAGGCTTTGCCGCCGAGCAGCCCGAGATCGTGGAGCGGGTGCTGGCCGCCTTTGTCGAGGCGGCGCATTGGGGCAGCCTGGAGGAAAACCGCGACAAGGTGTTCGACATCTTCGCCCAGACCGGCACCCCGCGCGACAGCTATGTCGCGGATTATGAAGGCGACACTCTGGCCGACCGGCATACGCCGCTCTTGGACGGGTTCTACCGCGCCAATCTGGAGGAAGGGCTGAAATTCACGCTGGAAACCCGGCTGGTGCGCAAGGAATTCGACCTGACCGCATGGGTGGACGACAGCCTGCTGCAGAAGACGCTGGCGGCCAAGGGCTACCAGAACGTCTGGGTGCCCCGCGGCACCGACGGCGCGGCCGAAGTCTGATCCCGTCAGGAAGGAGAGCGGCATGGCCGACATCGGCTTCAAAGACATCGCGCTGAGCGGGACCTTCGGGCGCTGGTCCGGCCCGGTCTTTGCCGCAGCCCTGCGTCCGGCGCTGCGGGCGGCGGCGCTGGCCTTGGCGCTGCCCATGGCCGTGCTGCTTTTGTGGTCGCATGCCGCGGCGCAGGAATGGCTGCCGCCGCAGATCCTGCCCGCGCCCGCGCTGGTCTGGGAAACCACGGCATGGCTGATCACCTCGGGCGAATTGCAGCGCGAGCTGTGGGCCAGCCTGCAACGGGTGGCGGGCGGGCTTTTGCTGGGGGGCGGGCTTGGGCTTCTGGCCGGGCTGGCCTTCGGCCTGTCCCGCTGGGCCGATATCTACATCGCCCCCACCATCCGGGCCTTCTGCCTTGTGCCGTCCTTGGGCTGGCTGCCGTTCTTCATGCTGATCTTCGGGATCGGAGAGGTGCTGAAGATCGTGCTGATCGCCAAGACCTGCTTCCTGCCGCTGATGGTTTCCTCTTATGAAGGGATCCGCAACCGCCCGAAAGCCTGGGACGAGGTGGCCGCAGTCATGGACCTGCGCCCGTTGGACCGCCTGCGCCTTGTCACCGTTCCGGCCATCCTGCCCGGGGTGCTGACCGGCTGGCGGCTGGCGCTGTCCAAGGGGTGGAAGGCGCTGATCCTGGTCGAGATGATCTCTTCGGCGGCGGGGCTGGGCTATCTGATGATGTGGGGCCGCAAGGCGTTTCAGCTGGATGTGGTCTTTGCCACCATTCTGGTGATCGGGCTTGTGGGCTGGTTCCTTGACTGGGCCGTGCTCAGCGGACAGCGCCGGCTGACCGGCTGGTCCTTTCAGGGCAGGGGGCAGGCATGACCGGGCGCCCCGTCCCCGCCGCCACCGGCGCAGAGGGCAACCTTTTCCTGAAAGCGCTGATCTTTCCCGCGCTGCTGGTCGCGCTCTGGGCCGGGCTGGATGGTCTGGGCTGGACCAATGACCGGCTTTTCGCCTCTCCGGCCGATGTTATCGTCACCCTGGCCGAGGATACCGCCAGCGGTGCCCTGCCCGGGGCGGCGCTGGCCTCGCTGGCGCGGGCGCTTGGCGGATGGGCGATCGGGGCAACTGCGGGGCTGATCTTCGGCGTGGCCCTCGGCACCTTGGGCCTGTTGCGCGCGGTCTTCGACCCCACGGTCGTGGGCCTGCGCCAGATCGCGCTGTTTGCATGGATCCCGCTGCTGTCGGCCTGGCTGGGCAATGGCGAATCCATGAAGATCACACTGATCGCCCTTGGCGCGTTCTTTCCGATGGCGCTGGCCGCACAGGCGGCCTGCCAGACCATTCCGCAGGGCTGGCGCGAGGTGGGCCTTGTCCTGGACCTGACCCGGGCCGAGCAGCTGCGGACCATCGTGCTGCCCGCCGCCCTGCCCGGCATTCTGGCGGGGGTGGAGCTGTCGCTGAATGTGGCATGGCTGGGGACCTTCGGGGCCGAATATCTGATCGGCACCGGCTACATCAACGGTGCAGGCGACGGGATCGGCGCCTATCTCTCGGCCGCGCGCGAATATCTGCGGATGGACCGGGTGCTTCTGGGTGTGCTGGTCCTTGGTCTGATCGGCGTGTCGCTGGACCGGCTGATCGTTCATCTTTCCCGAAAGGTTGCCCCATGGCAGAGACCCTGACCCCCGCGCGCGGCGCGCTGGCGCTGCGCGGCATCAGCCGGACCTTCCATGTCGGGGGACGGGAGGTGCCCGCGCTGGCCGATGTGTCGCTTTCGGTCGCGACGGGTGAATTCGTGGCCATCGTCGGCCCCTCGGGCTGCGGCAAGTCCACGCTTCTGCGGCTGATCGCCGGGCTGGAGGTGCCGGACCATGGCAGTATCGCACTGGACGGCGTGCCGGTCACCGGCCCGGGGCTGACCCGCGGCATCGTGTTTCAGGACCACCGGCTGCTGCCGTGGCTGACGGTGGAAAAGAACATCGCGCTGGCGCTGCGCCGCGGCCCCGGTCCCGATGCGGCAAAGGCGGCCCGCGTGGCCGAACTGATCGCGCTGGTCGGGCTGTCCGGCTTTGAACAGGCACTGCCGCATCAGCTTTCAGGGGGCATGTCGCAGCGGGCGGCGATTGCGCGCGCGCTGGCGCCGCGACCGCCGGTCCTGCTGCTGGATGAACCGCTGGGCGCGCTGGACAGCCTGACCCGGACCCGGCTTCAGGACGAACTTTTGCGGATCTGGGAGACCGAGCGCACCACGGTTCTGCTGATCACCCATGATGTCGAAGAGGCATTGGTGCTGGCCAGCCGGGTCATCGTGATGGACCCGCGGCCCGGCCGGATCGCCGAAGAGGTGGCCGTGGACCTGCCCCGCCCGCGCCGGCGCGAGGCGATGGCCTTCGTCACCCTGCGCCAGCGCATCGCCGCGCGGCTTCATGCCTATGCCTGACGGCGGACGGATCTTTCATCCTGCCCGCTGACGGCGCAGGGCCGTCAGCGGGCAGGATGACACGGGTTCCCCTGGCCACTGAACAGAAACCAGATGCGGCCGGTCCGGAGATCAGATCTCTGTGGCCGGCCAAGGCATTTCTGCACCCGGCGGAGGTCAGAAGACGCCCCGACCCTGCTGAAGCGGCAGTCAAAGGACTGATTCGGCGCAGGATTCAGACCGGAAGCGGGGTGCGGGGCATTTGCTTATCGTCCGGGCGGGCGCGGCGGTTTTCACAGGTTGAAATAGCCCCGAAGTTTAGAAAACCGCTCCCTTTATAAACACGACCTCATGAGTAATCATTTTCACTGTCCGAAAACTTAATCGCAACCTGCAAGTGAGGTATGGCAATGGCGCTCCGGAAAATCCGCAATGAAGTCAGCGGAACGATCTTCTCGCTGCCCTTCTATGTCGCCAAGGAACTGGGCTATTTCGAAGAGGAAGGGCTGGATGTCGAGCTGGTCAAACGCGCATCCTACAAGCCGCAGATCGGGGCCACCGAAGGTGTGCAGCTGATCGAGGATCACGAGGCCGTCAGCTCTTTCGGCGGCCCCTCGCCCTTTGAACAGGGCGATACCGCACTGTACCGCGCCTGCGAATGGGGCCAGGTCCGCCGCACGCAGGACAGCGCCGTCGGCGGAAAGCTGGTGGCGAAACGTGCCTCGCGCGCGAGCCAGGCCATCATCGTCCGTCCGGATTCGCCCTATCTGATCCCGCAGGATCTGGCCGATGTGCAGATCGGCGTCAGCTTCCACCACGGCTCGCATTACGTGACGCTTCAGCTGCTGGAAGGATTCCTGCCGCGGGAAGAGATCAAGGTCGTCCATATCGAGGGCGGCAACCGCTTTCTTGCGCTGCAGGAAGGCAGGGTCGAAGCCGTGACGGTGATGGAACCCTGGATCACCGTGGCCGAAAAGCTGGGATACCGCGTGATCGCCGAGGCGCATTATGTCGGCCTTGAGATCGCCAGCCCCTCGCTGGATGCCGAAACCTTCGAGGCGATCAACCGCGCCGTCCGCCGCGCGGTGAAGGACCTGCAGAACGATCCCTATCCTTTCGTCAAATATCTGATCGCCGATGTCGATCCGTCCATCGTGGCGCTGGAGCCCGGCGATTTCGCCCGCACCCGCCTGCGCTATGCCAATCCTTCGGTCTATTCGCAGCGCGACTTCGAACGCTCCTACAACTGGATGCGCAGCTGGAACCTGCTGAAGCAGGACAGCTATGAAAATCTGGTGGACAACCGGGTTCTGGAAAGTGCCTGAGACGGTCCGCGCGTCTTCGGACCGGCCCGAACCTGCCCCTCCGGGGGCAGGTCTGCGCGGGCCGGGCCGGCACTGGCAGGGCAGCTGGCTGCAGCGGCTGATGCCCTTCTTTCTGGCACACAGGCGCAAGGCCGTGCTGACACTGGCCGCGACACTGGTGGGTCAGCTGGCGGCGGCGGCGGTGCCGCTGCTGCAAAAGATCATCATCGACGATGCGATCATCGCGAACCGCCATCCTTTGCTGCCCTGGCTGGTGCTGCTTCTGGCGGCGGCCGCGCTGAATGCCCTGGCCACCGTCATCCGGCGGGCCAATGGCAATGCCTTCGGCTTTGCCCTCCAGCACGATCTGCGGGACGCGGTCTATCGCCACGTCCAGCGGCTGGAGATCGGGACCGGCGATGCGGGCGGTTTCTCGACCGGAGAGGTCATCTCCCGGTCGACCGCGGACATCACCCTTGTCCAGACACTTTTCAGCCAGATGCATGTGCTTTTGGGCAGCCTGATCATGGTGGCCGCCGCGCTTGGCGTCATGGCCTACCTGTCGCCCGCGCTCAGCCTGATCATGCTCGTCAGCCTGCCGCTGATGTGGCTGGTGGCCCGGCGGCTGCGGCATGAGGTCTTTCCCGCCGTCTGGAGCGACCAGCGCGCGCAGGCCCGGCTGGCCGGCGAGATCGGAGAGACGATCTGGGGCGCCCGCGTCGTGCGCGCCTTCGGACAGGAGCGGCGCGAACTGGCCCGCCTGACCGGCACCGCCCGCGGGCTTTTCGCCTCGCGTGTGCGGACCTCGCGGATCACCGCCCGCTTTGCGCCGATGCTGCAGGTCATTCCCGCCCTGGGGCAGCTGGCCGTGCTGGCCTTCGGCGGCTGGCTGGTGCTGCGGGGGCAGGTCACGGTCGGCACTTTTCTGGCCTTCTTCTCCTATCTCGTGCAGCTGGTTGCCCCGGTCCGCACCCTTGCCGGGGCCCTGACCACCGCGCAACAGGCCCGCGCCGGGGCCGAGCGGGTGCTGGAACTGCTGGATCATACCCCCGCGATCACCGAAAAGCCCGGCGCGCGCCCGCTGCGCCTGTCCGGCGGCGCCGTCGCCTTCCGCAATGTGACCTTCGGCTATTCCGCCGCGGCCCCGCTGCTGGACGGGCTGACGCTTGATCTTGCGGCGGGCGAAACACTCGCGGTGGTCGGCGCCTCGGGCTCGGGAAAGTCGACGCTGGCCCAGATGCTGGTCCGGCTTCACGACCCCGCCTCCGGACAGATCCTGATCGACGGGCAGGACATTTCCGGCGTCACGCTCGCCTCGCTCCGCCGTGCGGTCGGCATCGTCTTCGAAGAGCCCTTCCTGTTCTCGGGCACCGTGGCCGAGAACATCGCCCGCGGCCAAAGCGGTGCAACCCGCGCCCGGATCGAGGCGGCCAGTCGCATCGCGGGCGCCGATGAATTCATCCGCGCCTTGCCGCAGGGCTATAACACGCCGGTCGCCGAACTGGGGGCCACGCTTTCGGGCGGCCAGCGCCAGCGGCTCACACTCGCGCGGGCGCTGGTGACCGAGCCGGGCGTTCTGGTGCTGGACGATGCGACATCGGCCATTGACGCCCGCACCGAAGCACAGGTGCTGGAGGCGATGCGGGATGCGCTGCACGGACGGACGACGCTGATCGTGGCGCGCCGCCGCTCGACGCTTGCGCTTGCCCATCGCATCGTCCTGCTGGATCGCGGGCGGATCGCCGATGCGGGCACACATGAGGAGCTGGTGGCCCGGTCCCCGGCCTATCGCCAGCTCCTGGAAACGGAGCTCGCCCCCGGGGATCTGGCCGAAGCGCCGCAGGAGGCCGGGGACGGACCCGAAGCCGCTGCCTGGCCCGAAGAAGCCGCCGGAATGCCCGAGGACGCTGCACCCCTGCGCTTTGTCGAAACCGTTCAGGCCGGCGGCCATGCCCGGCAGACGGCCCCGACCGCGGCGATGCTGGCCACCACCGGCGCGGCCAGCATCCAGAGCCGGGTGGCCGCGCTGCCCCCCGCAGAGGCCCGGCCCGCCATTGATGAGGCGTTCGAGGCGACGGACACCGGCCCATTCCGCCTGCCCGCCTTTCTGAAACCCTACCGCCGCGGCCTGCTGGCCGGGGTCGGGCTGATCATGGCCGATACGCTGGCCGGGCTGACAGGGCCCGTTCTGGTGGGCTGGGGGCTGGACGGCATCGTCTCGGGGCGGGAGGATCTGCTCTGGCTGGCCTCGGCCGGGTTCGCCGTGGCGCTGGTGCTGGCCTGGATCATCGGCCGGGCCCTGATACTTCAGACCGCACGCACGGCCGAGCGCATTCTCTTTGCGCTGCGGATCCGGGTCTTTGCGCAATTGCAGCGGCTGTCCGTCGACAGGTTCGAACGCGAGGACTCCGGCCGCATCATGGCCCGCGCCACCAGCGACATCGAGGCGCTGTCCACCTTCCTCCAGCAGGGGCTTCTGACCTCGCTTGTCAGCCTGACCACCTGCGGCGGTATCCTTGCGGTGCTGGCCCTGCTGGAGCCGCGGCTGGCGCTGGCCATGGCCATCGTCCTGCCGGTGCTGGCCGTGGCCACCGAATGGTATCGCCGGGCCTCGGCCCGGGCCTATGAAACCTCGCGCCAGAAAATCGCCTCGGTCTATGCCGGAATTCAGGAAGGGGTTTCCGGCGGCCGCGTCACCCGCGCGCTGGCGGGAGAACAGGGTGCGGCGACGCGGTTCCGGCACGATTCGGACAGCTACCGCGCATCGCGTGAGCGGGCCTCGCGGATTGCCGCGCTTTACTTTCCCTTCCTGCAATTTCTGGCTGTCGTGGCCAAGGCCGCCGTTCTTCTGGCAGGGGCGGCGCTGGTGACCCGCGGAGAGCTGGCGATCGGCGTCCTTGCCGCTTTCCTCCTCTATGCTGACCAGTTCTTCGCCCCGGTTCAGCAGGTGTCGCAGGCTTTCGACCAATGGCTGCAGGCCGGGGCCTCGCTGCGCCGCCTGCGCGAGTTCCTGGACGAGCGGTCGCAGACCCCGGCCCCCATCCGGCCCGAGCGGCCGCCGGAGATTTCCGGTGCGTTCCGGCTTGTCGGCGTGGGCTACAGCTACCCCGGCGCCCCGGCTCCGGCGGTGAAGGATCTGACGCTGGAAATCCCCGCGGGGCAGATGCTGGCGGTTGTCGGCAAGACGGGGGCGGGGAAATCCACGCTCGCCCGGCTGCTGGCCCGCTTTGCCGATCCGGACCGGGGTCAGGTTCTGCTGGACGGTGTGGCGCTGACCCGGTTCGATCCGGACAGCCTGCGCAGCCATCTGGCCTATGTCCCCCAGGAACCCATGCTGTTTGCCACGACGGTTGCGGCCAATATCGCCTATGGCAGACCCGGGGCCACCCCGGCCGAAATCGAGGCCGTGGCCCGGCGGGTGGGCGCGCATGCATTCATCCGCCGGCTGCCGCAGGGATACCGGACCGTTCTGGCCGAACAAGGGCGGTCGCTCTCCGCGGGCCAGCGGCAGCTTCTCTGCCTCGCCCGGGCGCTGCTGCCAGAGCCGCGGGTCCTGATCCTGGACGAGGCCACCGCCCAGATCGACCTGCGGGCCGAGGCGCTGGTGCGCCGGGTTTTGGCCGCCGAGCGTGGCAAGCGCACCGTCATCCTCATCGCACACCGGCTGCAAACCGTGCTGCAGGCGGACCGCATCCTGCTGATGGAGGCCGGTCAGCTGGCTGAAGACGGCAGCCCCGAAGATCTGCTGCGCCAGAACGGCCCCTTCGCCGCCCTGCATGCCGCCAGCGGCGGCAGCGCCCCTTCCCCCCGCGATACGCCGTTCGCGGCCGCACAAGACGCCCCGCATACGGCACGTCCCGTCACTGCGTGAACCCTGAAAGGACCAGACCCATGAAGACCAGGCTCCCCCCTCTCGCCCAAGCCGCGCTTGCAGCCGGAATGGCCGCAATGATCGCCTTGGGCGGACCCGCCCGCGCGGAAGAGATCGACCTGAGCAAGGTCACGCTGACCATCGGCATCCAGTCCAGCGGCTCCAGCGCGACCGTGGCCCTGCTTGAGGCTTCGGGCGCCTTCGCAGACACGCCCTATACGCTGGAATGGGCGAATTTCGACGGGGCCAATGCCGCGGTCGAGGCGCTGAATGCCGGGGCGATCGACCTTGATGTCGGCCTGAACTTTTCCGCGCCGGTGCTGAATCAGGCCAATGCCAATACGCCCTGGACGGCCACCGACCGCCCCTTCGTCATCATCGGCGCCGCCAAGCAGCTGAACCGCGCCGGCATTGCGCTGATCGTGCACCCCGATGCCGGGATCGAAACGATTGACGATCTGGTCGGCAAATCGGTCAGCTTTGCCAAGGGCACCGCCAACCACTACTTCTTTGCACTGGCGGCCGAGGCGGCCGGCATCCCGCTGGAAAAGTTCAACCTTGTGCTGATGCCCCTGTCCGAGGCGCGGGCGGCCTTTGTCGGCAAATCCGTCGATGCGCTGGTGACGGCCATCAGCAATTCGCGCCCGCTGGTCACCAGCGGCGACGGCAAGGTGATTGCAACCTCTGAGGGGTTGTTCGACAGCTATGCCTGGTTCGTCGCGCGGCCGGAGACGCTGGAAGACCCGGCCCGCGCCGCGGCCACTGCCGATGTGCTGGTCCGGCTGCAGAAATCGCTGCTGTGGGAATCGCAGAACCTGGATGAAGTCGCCCGGATCTTCGAGGAAACCGGCCGCCAGAAGCCCGAGGATGCCAGACTGAACGCGGCTGAGAACATCACCGCCTATGTCCCCATTGATGCCGAGGTGATCGCGGCCAACCAGCGTCAGGCCGATGTCTTCCACGACGCAGGCGTGGCCAAGACCAAAATCGACGCCGCCCTTGGCTTCGATGACCGTTTCAATGCGGTGGTTCTGGCAAATCCCGGCCCGACGGTGCCGCCCAAGGCCACGAACTGATGCGTGCCGATCTTGCCCTGAAACCCGCCGGACACCGGACGGATCGCGAGGCCGAAAGGCTTCGTCCCGTCCCCCCGCCCGCGGCGGCGGGCGGGGCCTTCTCGGGGCGGGTCGAGGATCTGTCGCGCCCCGAAGGCGCACCGCTGCGCCAGTTCGCGAGCGTTTTTCCCGGCACCGCCTCCGGCGGCGGGCATGCCCCTGCCCTGGCCGTCCATGTGCGCAACCTGCACCGCCGCTTTGACGGGCGCGACGTGCTGTCCGGCATCGACCTTGATATCGCGCCCGGCGAATTCGTCGCGCTGCTGGGACGCAGCGGATCGGGCAAAAGCACCTGTCTCCGGGTTCTGGCCGGGCTGGACGGCGAAGCCTCCGGCACGATCCGGGTCGCGGCCCGGCGGGCGGTGGTGTTTCAGGATGCCCGGCTGATCCCGTGGAAACGGGTTCTGGAAAACGTCACGCTGGGGCTTGGCCTGCGCAACGCCGGCGAAACCGCCCTGCGCGTGTTGAAAGAGGTCGGGCTGGCCGACCGCGCCGGGGCCTGGCCGCTGACCCTTTCCGGAGGAGAGGCGCAGCGCGTGGCTCTGGCCCGTGCGCTGGTGCGGGCCCCCGAATTGATCCTGCTGGACGAACCCTTCGGCGCGCTGGATGCGCTGACCCGGATCCGGATGCATGCCCTGCTGCGCGAATTGTGCAGCCGCTACCGGCCGGCGGTGCTTTTCGTGACGCATGACGTGGACGAGGCGATCCTGCTGGCGGACCGGATCATCGTTCTGGGCGAGGGGCGGATCACGCTGGACCGGCCGGGCCTTCCGCCCGAGACGCGCGACCGCGGCGATGCCAGGGCAATTGCCCTTCGGGGCCAATTGCTGCAAGAGCTTGGGCTGGACAGTGCGGCACAAAAGGCAGCGATGTGAAAGCACCCCTGTGGGCAAATCCCTATGCCGATGACGCCGAGCCGCTTGCCCCGGATTCCGCGCAGCAGAACCTTTCCGTGCTCAAGGCGGTGGCGCTGATCGGCTGCTTCGTGGGCGACAGTCCCGGGGCCACCCTGTCCGAACTGGCCCGGCGCACGGGCATGAATGTCTCGACCGCCTACCGGATGCTGCGCACCCTGACGCATACCGGGGTCCTGATCCGTCTGCCGAATGAAGACCGCTACGTGCCCGGCCCGATGCTGATGGCAATGTCCTGCACGCTGATGTCGCAGGAGGGCTATGCGCGCGAGATGGGCATCCTTCAGGAGCTGGCCACCGCCACCGGCGGCCGGGCCGGTCTTGGGTTCCGGGCCGGAACCTGCGTGGCAATCCTGTTCGCCGCCGGAACAGAGGACCGCGCCCGCAGCGGCTATCGCCCCGGAGAGCGGCTGAACCTGCAATGCACCGCATTGGGCAAGGCGATCCTGTCCGCGCAGCCCCGCCCCGCGCTTCAGATGGCCCGGGCCCTTGGCCCGTTGCAGCCGATGACGCCGCATTCCCTGACCGAACCCGAGGCGCTGGCCGAGGCGATCGAGACGGCCCGCACCTGCGGTTACGCGCTCAGCCGCAACGAAACCCGGATTGGCGTGCTGGATATCGCCGTGCCGCTGCCCGACAGCGGATCGGCAACCGGGACCCGCCTGGCTCTGGGCGTGCAATTCGCCGTTGCCGCCTTCGACCCGCGGCAAGAGGGTGCCATCGCCGCCGCGCTGAAAGAGGCCGCGCAACAGCTGGCCGGCCGGCTGGACCTGCTGCCCTTCTAGCCGCCGCCGGCGCATTGCGGGAAACCCAGCTTCCATCTCTGCACGGTGCCGGCCGCGAAATGCCGCGGCTGTTCGCGGCACGCCTTTGGAGTGGGACCGGGCTGCCTCTGGCCTGTCCGAGGTGCGGCTGTCCAAGGCCATGCCGCCTATTCGCTTGGCGCGTCCAAAGCACAGGTCCTGTGGCATGTGCTCATCCCCAACAGCCTGCCCGCCATCTTTACCGGCGCGCGGGTGGCCATGGGGTCTGCCGGGGCACCGTCGTCGCGGCCGAACTGGGGGCGGCGGAAAAGGGCGCCGGGATGATGATCCTTGTCGCGTCGAAATTCCAGCTGACCGATATCGTCATCATGGGATCATCCTGATCGGGATGATCGGCTACGGCATCGGCCTGCTAATTCCGCTCGCTCCCCCCGGTCAGCCGTCCACGGCTTCCAGAGGTGCCAGAATCCCCGCAAAGCTGCGCAGCAGCCCGGCCATCGGCCCGGCCGCCTCGGCCGGGGGGATGTGGCCGGTCCCGGCAAGCCGGTGCAAACGCGCGCCGGGGATCGCCGCGGCCAGCCCGGCCACCAGATCCGGGGGCGAGGCGCGATCCTCCTCGCCCGCGATCACCATGACAGGAAGCCGCAGCCCTGCCAGCGCGCCGGTCAGATCCGCCGCGGCCAGCGCCTCGCAGGCGGCGATATAGCCCGCCGCAGGGGTGCGGACCATCATGTTGCGCCAGATCGCCAGATCCGGGCCGGCGCGGAACTCCGCCGCGAACCAGCGGTCCATCACGGCATCGGCGATGGATTCCAGTCCGCCCGCACGGATGGCTGCGATCCGGTCCGACCAGCCTTCGGCCGTGCCCATCTTCGCCGCCGTGTTGGACAGGACCAGCCCGCGCAACAGCCCGGGATGCCGCAGCGCCACCGCCTGTGCGATCATCCCGCCGATGGACAGGCCCACCAGCACCACCGGACCCCGTGCCAGCCTGCCGATCAGGGCGGCGGCATCCTCGGCCAGACTGTCGATGGTGACCGCAGCTGCACCATCGGACAGGCCGTGGCCGGGCTTGTCGAACCGGATGCAGCGGAATTCGGGCAACAGCTGCACCACATCGTCCCAAAGCCGCAGATCGGTGCCCAGCGAATTGGCAAAGACCAGCTCCGGCCCGTCATCCGGCCCGTCGATCCGGTAATGCATCCTCCCCCAGGGCCGCAGAAGCGCAGGCATGGTCAGAGCCCCCCGCAGAGATGACGCAACGGCGGGCAGGCACAGGCTTCGGTCATGATCGCATTCCGTTATGGCAAAAACGGCCGCGACCGGAACAAGGCTCCGGTCGCGGCCAGGATGTCGGGCATCCGGGGGCCGGATGCAGGGGAACGGCCCGGCCATCATGGCCGGACCACGGACCCAGAAGCTCAGGCCGCGGCGCGTTTGCGCTGTTCGTTGACCTGATTGTCCACCCCGTCCACCAGCGCGGTCAGGTAGATGTCCCATTCGATCTCGGCAAAGGGGCCGTTCAGGTTGTTGGCATGGATGCTTGCCTCGTCGTCCCGTTCCATCACCCGCGGCACCAGCCCTTCCCGGGTGGCATAGGCGAAATCGTCGTTGATCAGCGGATCGCCCTCGATGTTGATCTGGGTGGTCAGCTTGCGGTGGCCATCGGCGCTGATGAAAAAGTGGATATGCGCCGGGCGCTGGCCATGGCGGCCAAGGGCCGACAGCAGCCGCTCGGTCGGGCTGCCCGGGGGCACGCCATAGCCCGAAGGCAGGATGCTCTGGAATTTGTAGCGGCCGTTCTCATCGGCAAAAATCGTCCGGCGCATGTTGAAGGGCGCCTGCAGCCCGGTGGGGTCGAAATGCGAATAGAATCCGCGGGTGTCGCAATGCCAGACCTCGACCTTGGCACCCGGCAGCGGCTTGCCGTCGGCACCATGCACCACGCCATGCATGATCAGCGTCTGACCTTCGATGTCGCGGCCGTCATCCAGCCGGGCAAAGCCCACCGATTCCGGCGCGCCCGCCACATAGAGCGGCCCCTCGATGGTGCGCGGCGTGGGGTTTTCAATGCCGATGGCGGCGTCGATCGCATCCAGCCGTTCGTCGATGAAATGGTCCAGCCCCAGCCCGGGCGAGATCAGACCCGCCTGACCCGCCGCGCCGATGTCGTTCAGCCAGGCAATGCCGGTCCAGTATTCATCCGGGGTGATGTTAAGATCGTCGATGGCGCGGAACAGGTCCGTCATCAGGCGATGCGTGATCTCTTTCATGCGCGGGCTGCCGCCCGCCTTGTCCAGCCCGCTCAGCACGGTCAGGAACTCCTGCACATCGGGGCGGTCGAAAATCTTGACACTCACGGTCGTTCTCCTCCTGGATTCTTTTGGAAACTGGGTCGGGCCCGCGCCTCCTGCGGCCCGGAATGCGCGATCAGCTGTCGTCGTCACGGATGGCGGACGGATGGCGCAGCAGCGGCTGCACCTCGATATTCATGAAGGGGAACAGCGGCAGGCCGGACAGGATCGCGTGCAGCTCGTCATTGCCGGAGACATCGAAGATGCTGACATTCGAATACTGGCCCGCGATGCGCCAGATATGGCGCCATGTCCCGCGGCGCTGCAGATCCTGCGAATAGGCCTTCTCGCGCGCCAGGATCGCCGCCACCTCGTCCGGCGGCAGGTCGCGGGGGATTTTGACATCCATGCGGACGTGAAACAGCATGCCTCGCTCCTATCCGGCGGGGGTGAATGTGCGGCGCAGACCGTCGCGGGTGAAAAAGGCCACGCGATCCTCATCCAGCGCGATGCCAAGCCCGGGACCCTCCGGCACGGTCAGGTGGAAATCGCTGTAGTCCAGCGGCTCCTGCAGGATTTCCTCGGTCAGCAGCAGCGGCCCGAACAGCTCGGTCCCCCAGTCCAGCCGCGGAAAGGTCGCGAAGAGATGGGCCGAGGCGACGGTGCCCGGCGCCCCTTCCAGCATGGTGCCACCATAAAGCCCGATCCCCGCCGCATCGGCGATGGCCGCCGTGCGCTGCGCGTTGAACAGACCGCCGTTCTGCTCGATCTTGATGGCAAAGACATCGGCGCCATGGACCCGGGCAATCTCGAAGGCCTCTTCCGGCCCGGTGATCGATTCATCCGCCATCAGCGCCACCGGGAACCGCCGCACCAGCCGCGACAGCCCCGCGGCCCGGGCGACGGGTTGCTCCACCAGCTCGCAACCGGCATCGGCCAAAGCGGCCATGCCCCGCGCGGCCTCGGCCTCGGTCCAGGCCATATTCACATCGACGCGCACCGCGGCACGGTCGCCAAGCGCCTGCTTGATCCGCGCCACATGGGCCACGTCCTGATCCACAGCCTTCGCCCCGATCTTCAGCTTGAAGATCCGGTGGCGGCGCAGGTCCAGCATCCGCTCGGCCTCGGCAATGTCGCGCGCCGTATCGCCCGAGGCCAGCGTCCAGGCCACCGGCAGCCGGTCGCGCATCCGCCCGCCCAGAAGCTCGCTCACCGGCAGGCCGACACGGCGGCCCTGCGCATCCAGCAGCGCGGTCTCCACCGCACTTTTGGCGAAACGGTTGTCCTTCACCATCTTGCCGATCCGCGCCATCAGCGCCTGCACCCGCGTCGCATCCTGCCCGATCATCAGCGGCGCGAAATAGGTGTCGATCGCCAGCTTCATGCTTTCGGGGCTTTCGCCGCCATAGGCCAGACCGCCGATCGTGGTGCCTTCGCCGATCCCTGTCACGCCATCGCTGCACCGGACCCGCACCAGCATGAGGGTCTGGCCGTTCATCGTCGCCACCGAAAGCTTGTGCGGCCGGATCGTCGGCAGATCCACCAAGAGCGTTTCGACCCGCTCGACAACAGCGCCGGACGTGACGGGGGACAGGGGGGCAAGGGTCTTGTTCATGCCGGCATCATGCCGCCGGGCGGCGGGCACGTCCAAGATCATTTGCATTTCATATGATACCCAAAAGGTATCAGACAGCCCAAGCCACCCCCCTGCCCTATACCCGTCCGGTATCGGGCGATACCGCTTTTCCCCTTGCGGACGGGTCGGAAATCGGCATCCTTCATGCCTTCGGGCGATACCGTAAAGGTTGCGTCCCTCGGGTTCCGCTCTGGGAGGAGATCATGGAATTCCGGCAGCTCCGCTACTTTCTTGCCGTGGCCGAAGAATTGCATTTCGGCCGCGCCGCCACCCGTCTGGACATGGCGCAGCCGCCCCTGTCGCGCCAGATCGCCGGGCTGGAAGAGGCGCTTGGCGTGCAGCTCTTCGACCGCAGCCGCAGCCAGATCCGGCTGACGCAGGCCGGTCAGGTGCTGCAGGATCACGCGCGCCAGATCATGGACCGGCTGGACACCGCCCGCCGCGAAACCCGGCTGGTCGGGGCGGGCGGGGCCGGACGGCTGCGCATCGCCTTTGTCGGATCGGCCTCGCACGGGCCGCTGCCCATGCTGATCAAGGCCTATCGCGCCACCTACCCCGAGGTGGAGCTGGCCCTGTCGGCGCTGAACAATGCCGAACTCCACCGCGCGCTGATCACCCGCGAAATCGACATTGCCGTCGCGCGGCCCGAACTGAAGGACGAAGAATTCCGCCGCGAACTGCTGTTCCGCGAAAAGCTGATCCTTGCCCTGCCCGAGGATTCGCCGCTGGCGGCGGCCGAGACGGTGCGCTTTGCCGATCTCTCCGACCAGACCTTCGTCCTTTACCCCCGCCGCCCGCGGCCCAGCTATGCCGATGTCGTGCTGGGAATTTGCGAGCGCGAAGGCTTCAAACCCGCAGGCCTTGAACTGACGCAGGATTTTCAAAGCGCGATTTCGCTGGTCTCCGTCGGGGTGGGCCTGTCGGTGGTGCCGGAATCGGTCAGCCGCACCACACGGCCGGGCGTCATCTACCGCCCCTATTCCGGCCACAACCCCGGCACCGGCCTGACCGTGCATGCGCGGCTGGACAACCGCGCGCCGCAGGTCCTGAACTTCATGGAAACCACCCGGAAATTCGCCCGGGCCGCCACAGCGGCCGCCCCCGTCCCGGCCGCCGGCTGAACTATCCCCCGACCCTATCCCCCGTCGCGCCGGTGGCCCAGACGGTTGGAAATCTGCCGGGCCGCCTCGACCGTGACAGAACGGAAGGCCCGGGGCTGGCGGGCGTGGCGGCTGGCCGGAACCGTCATCGACAGGACCGCGACCGCCCGGTCGGCATGGTCCAGCACCTGCGCCGCCAGACAGACCAGATCGCCATCATCGGAAATGGGACCGGCGGCAAAGCCCTCGGCCGCCAGCGCGGCCAGCTCCTCCCGCATCCCCTCGCGGGAGGTGATGGCCCCGCCCGGACGCGCCTGTTCGTCCAGCCAGGCCTCCAGCCGCGCCGGGGTGAAAGCAGCCAGATGCAGGCGTCCCGGCGGCGCCCGGTGCAGCGGCAGGTGCGGACCGATGACCCCCGGCGCAACCCGCAGCGGACGGGTGCCCTCCATCGCCTCGACCAGCAGCAGCCGGCCATGATCATGCATGGTCAGATGCAGCGTCTCGCCATGGTCGGCCGCCAGCTGCGTCATGACCGGCCGTGCGGCCTCGACCAGGGCCGAGCTGTCTTCCAGCGCATGATACAGCGTGGCGACCAGCGGGCCCAGCCGGTAGCGCCCCCGCTCCACCTTGCGCAAGAGACCGATCCCCGCCAGCCCCTCCACCAGATCATGTGTGCCGCTGACCGAATTGCCGATGGCCCGCGACAGGGCGGTGACGCTGTGCTCCGGCTGACTTGCCGAAAAGCAGCGCAGGACTTCCCCCAATTTCCGGATTGTCTTCATTTTGCGTCCCTCCTCTCGCTCCTCTTTTCAGATACTTTCCGGTATTGCCGGAAAAGGAACAGGTATGACCCGATACCTTCCGGCATTCCCCGGCCGCTGTCAGTCTTTGCCCGGGAAACGGCGGCACCCTGCCGCAGGGAGGACGACATGAAGGATCAGGGCAGCGCCACACAGGCGCCCTATACCGGCACCGAATTTCTGGACAGCATCCGCGACGGGCGCGAAATCTATATCCATGGTGAGCGGGTGAAGGATGTCACCACGCATCCCGCCTTCCGCAATTCGGCCCGGATGGTGGCGCGCTGGTATGACAAGCTGAACGCTGAAAAGGCCACGCTGGGCCGGCCCACCGACACCGGTTCGGGCGGCTGGACGCATCCGTTCTTCATGGGCACCAAAACGGCCGAGGAGCTGGTGGCGGGCCGCGATGCCATCGCCGCCACGCAGCGGGTGGCCAACGGCTGGATGGGCCGGTCGCCGGATTACAAGGCGGCGTTTCTGGGCACCCTTGGCGCGAATGCCGGATTCTACGGCGAATATTCCGGCAATGCCAAGGCCTGGTACAACCGCACGCAGGAACGTCTGGATTACTGGAACCACGCCATCGTCAACCCGCCCATCGACCGCCATCTTCCGGTGGAAGAGACCGGCGATGTCTATATGCAGGTGGAAAAGGAAACCGATGCGGGCCTGATCGTGTCAGGCGCCAAGGTGGTGGCCACCGGATCGGCGCTGACGCATTACAATTTCATCGCGCATTACGGCATTCCCATCAAAGAGAAGAAATTCGCCCTGATCTTCACCGCGCCGATGGACAGCCCCGGGGTCAAGCTGATCAGCCGCGCGTCCTATGAGCTGAACGCGGCGGTGATGGGCACGCCCTTCGACTATCCGCTCTCCAGCCGTCTGGACGAGAACGACGCAATCCTTGTCTTCGACAAGGTGCTGGTTCCGTGGGAAAATATCTTCATCTACGGCGATATCGAGAAGATCAACGCCTTCTTCCCGGCCTCGGGCTTTGTGCCGCGCTTCACCCTGCACGGCACCACCCGGCTGGCGGTGAAGCTGGATTTCATCTCGGGCCTGTTCTCGATGGCGCTGGAGGCGACCGGATCGGGCACCTTCCGCGGCCCGCAAACCGCCGTGGGCGAGGTTCTGGGCTGGCGCAACCTGTTCTGGGGCCTGTCCGACGCCATGGTGAAAAGCCCGATCCCATGGCAGGGCACGGATGGCTATGTGCTGCCCAACATGAATTACGGGCTGGCCTACCGCATCTTCGCACCGATGGCCTACAGCCGGATCAAGGAACTGATCGAACGGCACGTCGCCTCGGGGCTGATCTACCTGCCCTCCTCCTCGCTGGACTTCGCCTCGGATGCCGTGCGGCCCTATCTGGACCGTTTCGTCCGCGGCTCGAACGGGATGGTGGCCATCGACCGGGTGAAGCTGCTGAAACTCCTGTGGGATGCCATGGGTTCGGAATTCGGCGGGCGGCATGAGCTTTACGAGACGAACTATGCCGGCAACTACGAGAATATCCGCATCGAAACCATGCTGACCGCCCAGGCCACGGGTGAGATGGCCACGCTGCAGCAGATGGTCCGCGACTATATGGCGGAATATGACCTGACCGGCTGGACCGCGCCTGATCTGATCAACCCCTGGGACGTGAACCGCCTGAAGGCCGGTTTTCAGGGCTGACCCTGCGGGCGGCCTCCTCCGGCCGCCCCATCCCTGACCGCAGCGGAGGGCAAGATGGCTCTGGATTTCACCGGCATTCCCGCGCGCATCGTGACCGACCGGCAGATCGCGCTGCCCGCCAGCCTGTTAGCCATCGGTGCCTTCGACGGGGTGCACCGCGGCCATCAGGCGCTGATCCGCACCATGGTGGCCGAGGCGCGCGCCGCGCAGCTGCCCGCGGTGGTCTGGACCTTCGATCCGCCGCCCAAGGTGCATTTCGGCCGCGCCGCGCAACTTCTGCCGCTGCCCGAAAAGCTCTCGCGGATCGCCGCACTCGGCCCCGACTGGATCGTGGTGGCCTCCTTCACCGCGGCCTATGCCCGCCGCAGCCCTGCCGCGTTTCTGGCCGATCTGGCCCGCATAGGCCCGCAGCAAATCCATGTCGGCGCGGATTTCCGCTTTGGCGCGCGGCAACAGGGCGATGTGGCGCTGCTGGCTGAGCGGTTTCCCGTCGCGCTGGCCCCGCCCACCTGCTGTGCCGCCGGAGAGACCATCTCCTCCAGCCGCATCCGTGCGCTGCAGGCCGCGGGTCAGCGGGACGAGGCCACCCGCCTTCTGGCCCCGCCGCCCGCGCTGATGGCGCTTGGCGCGGCGCTTCTGACCCATGATATCCGGCACAGAGAGGACGATCATGTCTGGATTTGACGCGCGCGACCTGCGCAACGCCTGCGGCAGCTTCGCCACCGGCGTCACCGTGATCACCACCCGCACGGACGAGGGCGACCATGGCATGACAGCCAATGCCTTCATGTCGGTCTCGCTGGATCCGCCGCTGATCTCGATCTCGCTGGACCACAAAAGCCGGATGCGCGACCGCATCCGCACCGCGGGGCGCTATGCCGTCAGCGTTCTGGGCGGCGAGATGGAGCATATCGCCTGGCACTTCGCCGGGCGCCACAATCCCGATCTGTCCGCCATTCTGGAGCGGCGCCACGGTCTTCCCGTCGTGCCCGGCGCCGCGGCCATCTTCCTGACCGAGGTGGCGCAAGAGGTGGAGGCCGGGGATCATACCCTGTTCATCGGCCGCGTGACGCATCTGGAGCGGCGGCCGGAGGCAGAGCCGCTGCTGTTCTGCGGCGGCCGCTTCGCCCGGCTGGCCGCAACGGTGTAGTGGCCTGATCCGGTCACGCCGAAAGTCGAATAAAATCAGACCGGCCTCGGATCAAATGGGCAAAATTATGGAATTTTGCGCATAACACGAAGGTTTCCCCTAAGGCGAGAACCACGGCAGCGCAGATTCCACGTCCAAACGCGCAGGACACCATGGCATCCGCAGATTCCGGGCGTGAAATCAAGATCTTGGCGCCACCACCCACCGGGACACGGGGCCTTCCCTACATTCTCAATCGGTCGTTTGCAGGCATCACCCCGAATTGAAAACGCGGGCAGCAGCCCCCTGCCCCATCTTCCCCGCGGGGAAGGTCAGGTCAGGTCGGCCAGCATCTGCGCCACCGCCGCCTCCAGCCGCCGCCGGTCCACGGTCGAGAAATCGCAGTCCAGCCGCAGCTCCAGCCGTCCATTGGCCGCGGTGCATTTTGCCGTACCAAGGGTCGAGGTCACCTGGAACGTGGTGCGCGCCTTGCCCGCACTGCGCGGCGGGGGCGCCGGTGCGGCCGGTGTGGCAGGGGTCTCCTCCCCCCCTGCCCCGGCCGCCCGCCGCAACAGCTCCACCTCGTCACTCGCCGACCGGGTTTCCCATCCGCGCAGCGCCGTGCGGATCTGCGCCGCCACCTCGGGCCGGTCCTCCAGCACCGCGGCCAGCTTCAACCCAACCGCGCGCGGAATGTGCTGGGGATAGCGCAGATCCTCGCCAAGCCGCGCCATCAGCCGGATGAACTGGCGGATATAGCTGCGCTTCTGATACCCGGCCGACCGGAACAGCTCGGCCACCACCCGGTCGGGATCGGTTTCGCGCGTACCGGGATCGGCGGCGTAATGCAGCGCCATCTGCGCCATCTCGGCAAAGGAAATATCCTTGCGGACAAGGTTCTCATCCACCATCCGGCGGTAAAGCCCCTCGACATCTTCCCCGCGGGGAAGGATGCCCGCCGGGATGCGGCCCCAGGTCTCGGCATCGCCTGTCTCTTCCAGCAGCGCGCGATAGGCCGATAACCGCCGGAACCCCTGCACCAGCTCATACCGGCCATCCTCGCGCGGCTCCACCCGGATCGGGTTCGAGAGGCCAATGTCGCGAAGCGAAACCTTCAGCTCCTCCAGTTCCTGATCGTCGCCCTTGGCCCGGTCCCGTGCCAGCTTGACCGCATCCACCATGTCCAGCGGCACCAGATCGACGATCAGGCCCAGCTGTTTCATCCGCACATGCTCGGCCGCCAGCCGGTCATTCTCGGCGCGGATCTCGGCCTCCACAGCCTGCCTTTCGCGCAAGGACCCGGCATTCTCGGTGATCGCCGCCGCCATGGGCGAGCGGCGGATCGGCGCCTCCTCGACCTTCCCCGCGGGGAAGGTCTGCGGCTCTTCGGGAAGGTCGATCTCGAAGGTGCGGCGCTTCTTCATTGCTCATCCTCCAGCTTGTCCCAGGCGCCCAGCACACAGGCCTTGAACTCTTCATAGCCCCGGTCGAACGAGGCGCGGGCACGGCGCCAGGTCTCGCGCGTCATGGTGCGGTAGTCGATCTCATAGACCGACGAAAGAAAGCGGCCGGACTGTTCCACGGCCCGCGTCATCTCGATCGGTTCTTTGCAGACGGTGTCGCCAAACACCTTGCGGAAGGCTTCCAGCATCGCGCGATGCAGCTCGTTCCCCGGCTCATACCGGGTCATCAGAAAGCGGATATCCAGAAACGCCTTGGGCAGGCGCATCTTCCCCGCGGGGAAGGTCGCATCGAAACCGGCCGCCAGATCACCCAGAGCCTCGGCCAGCTGACCGATGAAGGAAGTGGTCGAATCGTATTCCCAATAGCCGGGCCCCGAGGGGATATAGAGCACATCCGCCGCGAAGACCGCGTTCATCGACTGATAGCCGATGGCGGGCGGGCAGTCGAAAATCACAAGGTCATAGGCATCCGGCGTCAGCGCATCCAGATAGCGCGCCACCGGGGCAAAGAACGACCAGTCGGGATTCAGGTGGCGATACTGCGCGCTGGCAAATTCGACAAAGGCCGCATTGGCGCAGGAGGGGACAATATCAATGGTGGGCCAGGCGGTCGGACGGATGAAATCGGTCACGCGAAGATCGCCCAGCCCCAGGTCGCGGACCGCGGCAGGCAACCGGCGCTGCGGCACCGCGGTGCCGCTTTCCGCAGCGCGGGGGGCGGCATTCATCCGGTCCGTCTCGCGCACCAGGTCGCGGGCGATGACGCCCCAAACCGTCAGCTCTTCGCTGACGTCATGCAGCCCCATCGAATGGGTCAGCGTGGCCTGCGGGTCGAAGTCGATGACAAGGACACGGTAGCCGTCCAGCGCCGCCGCATGGGCCATGTGCAGCGCGACGGTGGACTTGCCCGCACCACCCTTGAAGTTCGAGATAGCCACCCGCACCGCCCGCTTGCGCGCCGGACGCCGCGGCATCAGCGTCGCACGGTTGATCTTCATCTTGCGGCGCAGCTCGTTGATCTCGGTCAGGCTGAACCAGCGCTGGCGGCCGTCCTCCTCGACCTCACCCCCGGGCAGGTCGGGGTCGGCGGCAAGGCGGCCGCGGAAGGTGGAGTGGTTGATGCGGAAGATCAGCTCGGCCACCTCCCAGCTGGAGAAGCGGCGCAGGGTCTTTTCATTCTCGGGCGAGAAGGTCTGCCGCCGGATGTGACCCTGCATCTTCAGCGACTGCGCCTGAAGTGCGGCCAGGTCTTCGTGGGTGAACATGCCTGTTTCCGTTCCTGCAACGTAAATTATCCTCAAAGACAGAAATACGCCGGATTTGCACGAACCGCAAAACCTTAGTTATGATAAACAGCCGAAACAGCAGCTTTGCGGATTACCGAGGTGGGGCAGGGGGTTGCCGATTCGGGCGCGGGACCGGGCAGGCCCACCGAAGACAGGCCTGAGTTCCCGCATTTGGGGGACAGAAGGGCGCCCCACACCAAGGATTGAGGGGACATTGCTGTCAATTGGGGGGACAGATAAGATGTCCCCCAATACCATCTGAACCTTTTCATTCGATCTGATGAAGACACAGGGCAGAGCCGAATGACAAACCACGCTTGACAGAATCGAAGCTGCGGACGTTAATGCCCATCATCCGGCGAAAAGCGTTGAGAGACGGCAGGCGAAGCAGCCAGAAGGCGTAGATGCCCCGCCGTCCAGGAACAGCGTTGCGGACAGATGATAAGAGATCAAGGTGGGCAAACCACCCGAGGGCAGAGCATGTTGACGAAAAAGGCGGTCGGCCGCGGCAGTGCCACGCGCAAATATGACCTTCTGACCATTCTTGGCACCTATGCCCTGTCGCAGGACCGCAGCCTGCAGCGTCAGACGCTGCGGCTGATCTGCCTGATCACCGCGCGCTACAACTGGCAACACGATCAGCTGTCGGTGGGTCAGGCCGAGATCGCGCGGCTGTGGTCTGTCGATCCCCGCACGGTCAAACGCGAAATGGCCGCATTCCGGGACCGCGGCTGGCTGGTCGAGAAGCGGGCCGCCGCCCGGGGGCGTGTCACGCTGTACGGTCTGGGGATCGCCCGCATTCTGGAAGACACCCGCCCGGTGTGGGAGCGGGTGGGGCCCGATCTGACCGAACGGCTGGCAGCGCCCGAGGCGCCGGTTCCCGAAGCTGCGGCTGCGACGGGGGCGACGATCATCCCGTTCCCGACGCCGCAGGTTCCGGCCGAGGATACCCGCTGGGGCCAGCTGGCGCGGCGTCTTCTGGCACAGGATGCCGCGGTCTTCGGCGCGTGGTTCGCCGGATTGCAGGAGGTGCCTGCCGCGCCGGGCGAGCTGGTGCTGAAGGCGCCGAATGCCTTTCATGCAAGCTATATCAAGACCCATCTTCTGGCCCGGATCGAAGCGGTCAGCGGGCCCGGGCTGACGATCCGGGTGATCTGACGCCACGGCGGGCGACGCATTTTTTCCCGAAGCCTCGCGCCGGGAAATCTTCTGCGGGAAATTGTCGCCTTGAGAAATCTGCGTGTCCCCTGCACCTTTCGGGGGCAGAGCATGCAGTCGAAGGCGACCGAACCAGCCATGCAGATCCGGGTGCAAGACCATGGGACGAATGGCAGGGCAGGGGTATCCTTCTCCGCAGGTGCTTCTGAACCCGCCTCGGAAGGACATGGCCCATGTTCGGACTGACTGCCCTTGAACTGGCCCGCATCCAGTTCGGCTTTACGATTTCTTTCCACATCATCTTTCCGGCAATCACCATCGGGCTGGCCAGCTATCTTGCCGTGCTGGAGGGGCTGTGGCTGTGGAAGAAGAACCCGGTCTACCGCGACCTATATCATTTCTGGTCCAAGATCTTTGCGGTGAACTTCGCCATGGGCGTCGTGTCGGGCCTTGTGATGGCCTATCAGTTCGGCACGAACTGGAGCTACTTTTCCGCCTTTGCCGGATCGGTGACGGGGCCTTTGCTGGCCTATGAGGTGCTGACCGCCTTTTTCCTTGAGGCGGGGTTTCTGGGGGTGATGCTGTTCGGGTGGCACCGGGTCGGGCCGGGGCTGCACTTCTTCTCGACGGTGATGGTGGCGCTTGGCACGCTGATTTCGGCCACCTGGATTCTGGCCTCGAACAGCTGGATGCAGACGCCGCAGGGGTTTGAGATCATCGACGGCATTGTGGTGCCGGTGAACTGGGTCGAGGTGATCTTCAATCCGTCCTTCCCCTACCGTCTGGCGCATATGGTGACGGCGGCCTTTTTGTCCACGGCTTTGTTCGTGGGGGCCAGCGGGGCGTGGCACCTGCTGCGCGGCAATGACAATCCGCGGGTGCGCAAGATGCTGTCCATGGCGATGTGGATGCTGCTGCTGGTGGCGCCGCTGCAGGTGGTGCTGGGCGACCAGCACGGGTTGAACACGCTGCAACACCAGCCCGCTAAGATTGCCGCGATGGAGGGGCATTGGGAAAACACCCCCGGCGAGGGGGTGCCGCTGATCCTGTTCGGCTGGCCCGATCAGGCGGCAGAGGTCACCCGCTGGAAGATCGAAATCCCGAACCTGTCCAGCCTGATCCTGACCCACAGCCTAGACGGGCAGTTTCCCGGGCTGAAGGAATTCGCGCCCGAGGACCGCCCGCCGGTGGCGGTGGTGTTCTGGACGTTCCGGATCATGGTGGGCCTTGGCCTTCTGATGGTGACGCTGGGGCTTTGGTCGGCATGGCGGCGATGGCGCGGCAGGCTGTATGAGGGGCGATGGTTCCTGCGGTTTGCGCTGGCGATGGGGCCATCGGGGCTGATCGCCATTCTGGCGGGCTGGTATACGACCGAAATCGGCCGTCAGCCGTGGATCATCTACGGGGTGATGCGGACGCGGGACGCGGTGTCGGACCATTCCGCGCTGACGATGAGCGTGACGCTGGTGGCCTTCATCCTTGCCTATTTCTGCGTCTTCGGTTTCGGCACCCGCTATATGCTGCAGCTGGTGGGCAAGGGGCCGGAGGCGGGCGAGGAAGATCCGGCCACGGCGAATGACGACCCGGGCCAAAGCCCGGCCAGACCGCTTTCGGCCGCGCCGGACCTGAGCAAGGAGGATTGAGCCATGGGTATTGATCTGCCGATCGTCTGGGCCGTCATCATCGCTTTCGGGTTGATGATGTATGTGATCATGGACGGGTTCGATCTGGGCATCGGCATCCTGTTCCCGTTTCTCAAAGGAAGCGAGGATCGGGATGTCATGGTGAACACGGTCGCCCCGGTCTGGGACGGCAACGAGACCTGGCTGGTTCTGGGGGGGGCTGCGCTGATGGCGGCCTTTCCGCTGGCCTATTCGATCCTGTTGACGGCGCTGTATATTCCGCTGGCGATCATGCTCTTGGGGCTGATCTGGCGAGGGGTGGCGTTCGAGTTCCGCTTCAAATCCGATGAAACGCACAAGCCGTTCTGGGACAAGGCCTTCATGGCGGGTTCAGTCACGGCGACCTTTTTTCAGGGCGTCTCGCTTGGTGCATTCCTGAACGGGTTCGAGGTGGAGGGCGCGCGCTATCTGGGCGGCGCGATGGACTGGCTGACGCCGTTTTCCATCTTCACCGGCTTTGGCCTTCTGGCGGCCTATGCGCTTTTGGGGGCGACCTGGCTGATCCTGAAGACCGAGGGTGCGCTGCATGACCGGCTGGTCGTGCTGGCGCGGCCGCTGCTTCTGGTGCTGCTGGTGGCGATGGCGGGGGTCAGTCTCTGGACGCCGCTGGCGCATCAGGCGGTGGCGGACCGCTGGTTCAGCCTGCCGAACCTGTTCTTCTTCGCGCCGGTGCCGGCGCTGGTGGCGCTGACGGCGGTGCTGCTGATCCGGTCGCTGCGGACCGGCGATCCGGGGCCGACGCCGTTCCTCCTGACGCTGTTCCTGCTGTTTCTGGGCTATACCGGTCTTGGGATCAGCATGTGGCCCTATATCATCCCGCCCGAGATCACCCTGCGCGAGGCGGCGGCACCGCCGCAGAGCATGGGCTTTGCCCTTGTAGGCGCGCTGCTGATCATTCCGGTGATCCTGGCCTATACCGCGTGGTCCTATTACGTGTTTCGCGGCAAGGTGCGGGCCGGGGACGGGTATCACTGATGAAACGCGTCAGGATCGGGCGGACCTCGGACGCGCCGGAGTCCTGGGCAAAACGGCTGGGCTGGCTGGCGCTGATCTGGGCGCTCAGCGTGCTGGGGCTGGGGGCCGTGGCCTATGTGTTCCGCGTCGTGATGAAGCTGGCGGGGCTAAGCCTCTGAGCCCGCGGGGCGCAGGCCACAGCAAAGCTGCGGCCTGCCGGGCGCGCGGCGTTCAGCCCGCCGGGGGTTTCCACATGTGACCGTCCAGCGGGGTGGGATCGGTGTCGATCTGGTCCCAGTTGCGGGTGATGCGGAAATGCTCCGCCTCATCCTCCATCCACAGGGCATGGGTCAACCCGTGGATCAGCGGCGGCAGCCCGTAGCGGATGCCCGACAGCGACGCGCCGGAATGCGCATTGGTCACCGTGGCGCCGTAGTTGAAACACCAGATATTGGCCAGAACCGGGGTCTTGCCCGGCACCCGTTCGACAAAGCGCAGGTCGCGCGTCAGATAAGGATAGGTGATCAGCCAGTTGTCGGGCTGCCCCTCGGGCGGGGTGAACACATCCTGCCACAGCGCGATATTGTCGGCGAAGGGGGCCAGTTCCCGCCGGTTGGCCGCGTCGATGGAAAAGCCGGTGCCGATGAAGATATGGTCGAATTCCTCGACCGAGCCGTCCGAGGCGGTGATGCGGATGCGGCCTTCCGGGGTCATGGCGGCATCGGTCCAGGTGGCCCCGGCATGGACGGTGAAATTCGGGAACATGGCGCAGCGGTCCACGCCATCCTGCGTGGGCGGCTGGCCATAGGTGAAGATGGCCTGAATCCAGCGCCATTTGTCGTCATCCGACATCGAGGCGAAATGGCGCAGATAGCCCGCCTTTTCCAGATAGCGGAAGGCGTTGGAGGTCAGGATCTGCTTGCGCCGCATGAACAGGGTGACATGGCCCGCGCCCAGTTCCAGCAGATCTGCCCCGCGGTCCCATGCGGTGGCCCCGGCACCCAGAATTGCCACCTTGCGGCCCTTCCAGTCCAGACTGTCCACGTCATCTGTGCAGAGCGTATAGGCCGAGGGCGGAAGCTTGTCGCGCACGAAGGCGGGCACGTTCCAGTTGCCCATGCCCTCGATCCCGGTGGCCAGCACGACCTTGCGGGCGATGACATGGCGGCCGTCGGCGGTTTCCACCCGGACAAAGGCGCCGTCCTGCACAAAACCCGTCACATCGGCATCGTTGCGCACCGGCAGGGCAAGCACCTCGCGGAACCATTCCAGATAGGCGTGCCAGGTCTGGCGCGGCCATTTGTCCAGCTGGTGCCAGCCCTCCTCGCCATAGATCGCCTCGAACCAGCTGCGGGGCGCCAGTGAGGGCATACCCAGTTCCGGCCCCGATACATGCTTGGGCGAACGCAGGGTCCACATCCGGGAATAGGTGATCCACGGCCCCTCTTGCCCGGCGGGCATCCGGTCAAGGATCAGGAAATTGTTCACCCGCTCCTGCCGCAGGGCATGGCCGAGGGTCAGACCGCACTGGCCGCCGCCGACGATGACCACATCATAGACATGCTGGCCCGAAGGATGCTGCCGGGGGATCACCCATTCGTCGCGGGGGTAAAGCAGGATCTCGATATCGTGGCGGACCCGGTCGGAGAGGGCGGCGATCCGCGCTTCGGCATCCGGCAGCGGAAGCTGGCGGAAGACGGGTTTCAGGCCGGTGCGGATCTCTTCATGGGCAAGCGCCGTCAGTCGAATCAGCCAGTCGCGGTAACCGGGGCGCTGCGAGGAATGTCCGTCTGAGGGCAGGAATTCGGAGTGCTGCATATTTTGTGGGCTTCCCTGTAACGATTCTAGCTGTGAGTCACTGTTTTCACGCGCATATTCCGGTTTCTTCTGATATATCACTATTGATATTTGTCAAATATCCATGATCGTAGCACTTGAGGCCGCACAGAGAGGCGGCCCTGGACCCAGCCCACAGGCCAACCCAAAGGAAGGTATGCGACATGACGAGATTCGGACGGCGGACCCTGCTGAAATCCGGTGCAGCCGCGGCATTGCTGGCGGCCTTGCCCGCCCGCGTTCTGGCGCAGGATGGCGACATCCATATCGCGATCGCCGGCCCGATGACGGGCGACAGCGCCTCGATGGGTCTGAACGCGCAGCGTGGCGCGGCGGCGGCGATGGAGCTGATCAATGCGGCGGGCGGGGTGAACGGCCGCAAGATCGTGGTCGAATTCTTCGATGACATGGGCCAGCCGCGCGAGGCGGCCTCGGTCGCGCGCCGGATCGTGGATGCGGGCATCTATGCCGCCGTCATCGGCCATGTGAATTCCTCCTGCACGCTGGCGGCCATGCCGATCTATGCCGAAACCGGCCTGCCGGTGCTGTGCGGGTCGTCCTCGAATTCGCAGGTCACGGAATCGGGCTGGACCAATATCATCCGCTGCACCATCCGCGACGATTATGGCGCGCAGCAATATTCGGCCTATGCGGTCAACAATCTTGGCAAGAAGAAGCTGGGCATCCTGTTCGCCAATGACGATTTCGGCCGCGGCCTGCGCGACAAGATGATGATCGCGGCCGATGCCCTGGGCGCCGAAGTGGTGGCCGATGCGGGCTTTACCCCGAATGTGGACAAGGATTTCTCGGCCATCGTCACCGATTTCGTGGCGAAGGGCGTCGAGGTCTTCATGCTGAACTGCAACTATACCGAGGGCGGGTTGTTCCTGGGTCAGGCGCAGTCTCTGGGCGTCAGCGGCATTCCGACGGTGGGGCCGGATTCGCTGCTTTACAACGAATTCATCGAACTGGCGCAGGGCGCGGCCGAAGGCGCGAACGTGTTGGCGGCCTATGACCCCTATTCGGCCAATGAAAAGACCGTGGCCTTCATGGCCAAATTCGCCGGCGATTACGATGCGCTGCCCAGCCAGGTGGCGGTGTTCACCTGCGATCTGCTGATGCTGGTGCAGACGCTGATGGCGGGCGGGACCGAGGCGGCGGATCTGATCGCGGCAGCAAAGGCCGCGACCTTCGAAGGTGTGGGCGGCACCTACAACTGGAACGAAAAGGGCGATGTCGAAAACCGCACCTTTGCCGTTGTCACCGTCAAGGACGGCGCTTTCGCCTCGACCGGGATCACCGTCGATGAGACCGGGCTTGAGGTCCTGCGCTGATCCCGGCGGCCCCGTGCCCTGCTGAGATCCCCGGTGGCGGCCCCGCGTGAGGGGCGGCCGCTCACTTGCCCGCATCTCCGGTTCCGGCCGGCGATGCGGGTCTTCCCGTTCCGCCGGCCCAAAGGTGACCGATGGTCTATTATCTTGAGCAACTGTCCAACGGACTGGCGATCGGCAGCATTTATGCGCTGATCGCTTTGGGATATTCCCTTGTCTATTCCATCCTGAACCTGATCAACTTCGCCCATGGCTATGTGATCATGGTGGGCGCTTTCGTCGCGCTGCAGCTTCTGGCCCTGGGTGTGCATCCCGCGTTGGCGGTGCTGCTGGCCTGCTGTTCCGGCGCGCTGATCGCCATGCTGGTCGAGCGGATCGCCTATCGTCCCGTCCGCCATGCCAACCGGGTGATCCCGATGATCTCGGCGCTTGGGGCGGGGCTGGTGCTGTCTGCCGCGGCACAGCTGATCTGGGGGCCCGAGGTGCGGTCCTTTCCGCAGCTGATCCCGCGGTTCCCGGTGGAAATCGGCGGGGTGACTTTGTCGTCGCAGTCGCTGGTGATCCTGGCGATTTCGGTCGTGCTGGTGGTCGCCTCGTCCTGGTTTTTGCACCGCACCCGCTTTGGCCTTGCGGCGCAATGCGTGCGGCAGGACATGGTGGCGGCACAGCTGATGGGCATTCCGGTCAATACGGTGATCGTGGCGATCTATGCGCTTGGCGGTTTCCTTGGCGTGGCGGGGTCGATCCTCTTTGCCATGTATTTCAACGCGGTCTTCATCCAGATGGGCCTTCTGGCCACCACCAAGGCCTGGGCGGCGGCCATGCTGGGCGGGATCGGCAGCTTTCAGGGCGCGTTCTGGGGCGGCATCCTTCTGGGTCTGGCCGAGACGCTGGCCGTGATCACCGTGGGGTCGGCCTATCGGGACGGGGTCAGCATGGCGATCATCGTGGGCGTCCTGCTGCTGCGGCCCGCGGGCCTGTTCGGCACCACCATCAAGGAGCGGTCATGACACAGACCCTTGCCTCACTGGCACCCGCCCCGCGCCTGCGCGGCCTTGCGGTGCTTTTGTTCGTGCTGGCGCTGGCGGTGCTGCCTCTGGTGCTGCCCGGCCGGTTCTGGCTGCATATCGTCAGCCTGACGATGATCTACACCATCTTCGTGCTGGGCCAGAACATCGTGACGGGCTGGGCCGGGATGCTGACCTTGGGTCAGGCGGCCTTTGTCGGCATGGGGGCCTATACCTCGGTCATCCTGACCATGCAGTATGGCGTGCCATGGCCCCTGGCCGCACTGGCTGCGGGGACGGTGGCGGGGATCACCGGCGCGCTGCTGTCGATCCCCTGCCTGCGGGTGAAGGCGGATTTCCTGTCGCTGGTCACCATCGCCTTCAACCAGATCTTCTTTGTCGTCGCCAACAACTGGATGGATCTGACCCGCGGACCGATGGGCATTCCGGGCGTGCCCGCCATGGGGGCCTTCGGCTGGCAGGCCACCACCGCGGCCCAGCAGTTCTGGCTGATCTTGGCTGTGGTGATCGTGCTGTTCGTGATCGTCGGGCGGCTGACCCGCGGCCCCATCGGACGGGCGTGGAAGATGGTCCGCGATGACGAGATTGCCGCCGGCACCATCGGGGTGAATGTCACCGGCTACAAGGTGCTGGCCTTCGGCGTGGGCTGCTTTCTCTGCGGTCTGGGGGGCAGCATCTACGGCCATTACATGCGCTTCATCTCGCCCGATATGTTCAAGCTGGAAGAGTCGCTTCTGCTGATGCAGATGGCCATTCTGGGCGGGCTTGCCTCGATGCCGGGCACCGCGCTTGGCGTCTTCCTGATGATCGCCATCCCCGAGGCGCTGCGTTCGCAGGAGCCGTGGCTGATCACCGCACGTCCCGGGATCGCGGGGGCGATGCTGGTCCTGCTGATGATCTTCCGGCCGAACGGTCTTCTGGGTCTGGGCGAGACGCCGCCCATCCTGCGCAAGCTGCGGGCGGCCCTGCCGTGGGGAGGTGCGAAATGACGCTTCTGTCCTGCGAAGGCATCAGCAAGAGCTTTCTGGGCGTGAAGGCGCTGGTCGATGTGTCGATCAGCGTGGCCGAGGGCGAGACTTTGGGGATCATCGGCCCCAACGGCTCGGGCAAGACCACCTTCTTCAACATCCTCTCGGGGCTGGAACGGGCCGATGCGGGGCGAATCCTGCTGGAGGGGCGGGATATCACCCGCACCCCGCCGCACCGGATTTCCGCCCAAGGCATCGTGCGGACCTTCCAGAACCTGCGGCTGTTCGGCGGGATGACCGCTTTGGACAATGTGATCTGTGGCGGCCACAAGGAGGCGCCTACCGGGTTTCTGGGACAGATCGCCCAGACCGCGCGCGTTCGCCGGGCAGAGGCCGAGGGGCGCGAGCATGCGCGCGCCTGTCTGGCCGATGTGGGGCTGGGCGCCTATGAGAATGCCTTCACCACGCAACTGTCCTATGGCCAGACCAAGCGGCTGGAACTGGCGCGGGCGCTGAACGGGCGGCCGCGCATCCTGCTTTTGGACGAGCCGACTGCCGGCATGAACGACGTGCAGGCGGGCGAGATCCTTGAACTGGTGGCCGCCATGCGCCAGCGCCACGCGCTGACGCTGATCGTGATCGAACATAATGTGCCGGTTCTGGCGCGCTTTGCCGACCGGATGGTCGTCATGGATGCGGGGCAGAAGCTGGTCGAGGGGCTTCCCGGCGATGTCGTGCGCGATGCCCGGGTGATCGAGGCCTATCTGGGAACGGGGGCGGCATGACGCTGGAAATCGAAGATCTGCGCGCAGGCTATGGCGACCGCGTCATTCTGGACGGGCTGAGCATGCGCATCGACACGGGCGACCGTATCTCGCTGATCGGGCACAACGGTGCGGGCAAAAGCACGATCATCAAGGCGATCACCGGCCAGATCCGGCCGCGGTCCGGGGCGATCCGATTTGACGGTCAGCCGATCACGCGCATGGACACGGCTGACCTTGTGCCTTTGGGCATCGTGCAGGTGCCGCCGGGCCGCCGGGTGTTTCCGCGGCTGTCGGTGGAACAGAACCTGCGGATGGGGGCCTATACCCGCAAGGACCGGGCCGGGATCGCCGGGGATATCGCGGCGACCTATGACCGCTTTCCGGTGCTGGCGCGCAAGCGGGCACATGCGGCGGGCACCATGTCGGGCGGGGAACAGCAGATGCTGGCCATCGCCCGCGCGCTGATGTCGCGTCCGCGGCTTCTGCTGGTGGACGAACCCTCGCTCGGCCTGTCGCCACTGATGGTGGAACAGGTGTTCGAATTTCTGGGCGGGCTGAAGGACAGCGGCGTCTCTATCGTTCTGGCCGAACAGAATGTGCGGATGGCGCTGAAGGTCACGGATCGCGCCGTGGTTCTGTCGCAGGGGGCGGTGCGGTCGGACATGTCGGCGGCGGCGCTTTTGCAGGATGCCGAGTTCCGGCGCACCTATCTGGGCGGCTAGGGCGCGCAGACGGGTTGCAAAGCTGCGCATGTTTGTAATATATCACTATGAATATTGTGGATCATCTTAGGCTTCGGCCAGGATCCGCAGAGGAAAGGTCGGAAGATGAAGATCCTTGTTCTCAACCCCAACGGTTCGTCCGAGGTGACCGAGACCATTGCCCGCAGCATTGCGCCGCTGCGCGGGCGGACGGGGCATGAGATCGTCTGCGACTATATCCCCTCGGCCCCGCAAGGCATTGAATCCGATGCCGATGTGGCCTTTGTGGCGCCCTTGGTGGTAGAGATCGTCGCGAAAGGCAATGCCGATGCCTATGTCATCGCCTGCTTCTCGGACCCCGGGGTCGAGGCGGCGCGCAAGGTGACGACGAAACCGGTGATCGGCATTGCCGAAGCGGCCTATTACGCGGCCCTGCAGCAGGCGCCGCGCTTCGGGGTGGTCTCGCTCGGTCCGGCCTCCATCGCGCGCCACGCCGCCCATATCGGCCGGCTGGGGCTGGCGGGGCGTCTGGCGGGGGACCGGGCGGTGCAGATGTCCGTCGCCGAAGCGGCGGATGCCCATGGCGCCCGCGCCCCGGTGGAACGTGTCGCCTCGACCCTGCGGGATGAGGATGGGGCAGGGGTGGTGATCCTGGGCTGCGCGGGGATGGGCGGCCACCGGCCCGCGCTTCAGGAAAGCCTTGGCATGACGGTGATCGACCCGGTGCAGGCCGCCGTGGCCGCCGCGATCAATGCGCTGGACCTTGGCTATACGGGGGCGGTGTGACCATGGATCTGTTGATCAGGGGCACCATCGTCACCCCCGGCGCGGTGCTGGACGGCGGCTGGGTCGCTGTGAAGGACGGACGGATCGCCGCGGTGGGGCAGGGTGAGGCGCCCGCGGCCGCCCGCGTGCAGGATTACGGCGCGGCGCTGGTGTTGCCCGGTGTGGTGGATGGCCAGACCCATGCCACCAGCTACAAGGGTCTGCCCGGAATCGCGGACACGACCCGTTCGGCGGTGGCCGGCGGGGTCACCACGCTGGTGGACATGCCCTATGACAATCCGCTGCCGCTGGACAGGCCCGAACGGCTGGCCGACAAGGTGGCCGCCATCCATGCGCATTCCCATGCCGATATGGCGCTTTACGGCACGGCCACCCGTGAAACCGGGGTGGAAAACATTTCCGCGCTGATCGGCGGCGGCGTCTGCGCCTTCAAGATTTCCTCTTTCGAAAGCAGCCCGACCCGGTTCCCCCGCATTGCCAGCGATCTGACGCTGGATCTGTTCGAGGCGCTGGCGGGCACCGATCTGCCGCTTGGCCTGCACAATGAAAATCAGGAAATCGTCATGACCCGCATGGCGCGGGCCCGCGCCGCGGGGCAGGACGGCATCGCGGCCCATGCCACGGCGCGGCCGGTGGCGGCAGAACTGGCGGCCACGGCGGAATTCATGGCGCTTGGGATGGCGGCGGGGGCGCATGCCCATCCGGTGCATCTGACCACGGGCGAGGGGTTCGGCATCACCGAGGCCTTTGCCCGCATGGGCGCGCGCGCCACGGGGGAACTCTGCGTGCATTACCTGTGGTTCGACGCGGCCCGCGACGGTGAACGGCTGGGCG